>JAKIWD010000016.1 GCA_022750205.1 Thermoplasmata archaeon | reverse complement strand
TCGAATGGGCCCAGGACATCCAGGGATTCTTCTGGAGCCTCGAAGAGGTCAACCAGCGCCTCGAGCGGGTGATGGTCAAATCGTACGCCGAGGTCCACAAGGTCGCGACGGAGCGCAAGGTCCACAACCGCACGGCCGCCTACATCCTGGCGATCCAGCGCGTGGTCGACGCGATGAAGATGCGCGGCATCTACCCGTAGGACCGCGGGCCGGGATGCCCGCGGAGTTCCCGCGCTGCCGCCTGACGACGTGGGCCGAGGTCGACGGCTGGGCGGACCGGCTCGCGGGGCAGATCCGGGCGGCCGACCGCTCGCCGCAAACGATCGTCGGCCTGACGCGGGGCGGCTGGGTGCCGTCCCGCGTGCTGGCCGACCGCCTCGGGGTCAAACGGCTCGTTGCGCTGCGCGCCCAGCACTGGGGCGTGACGGCGACCCCGACGGGCCGGGCCGAGCTGACCGAGACGCTCAGCGGCCGGATCCGGGGGGAACGAGCCCTCGTGGTGGACGACATCACGGACACCGGTGAGAGCCTCGCGCTGGCGACGACCCACGTCGCCGAGGCCGGCGCGGCCCGGGTCGAAAGCGCGACCTTCCTGCACATCTCGCACTCGAAGTTCCGGCCGACGTACTTCGCCGAGGGGATCCCGCGGGAGGCCTGGGTCTGGGTCGTGTTCCCGTGGAACTTCTGGGAGGACCTGGCCACGCTCGGGCGCCGGGCCCGGGACGAAGCCGGGGGTGACGAGGCCGGCCGCCGGCTGCTGGGCGAAAAGACCGGATGGCTGCCGTCGGCGGTCGACTTCCAGCGTGCGCTCGAACTGACCGCGCCGGGGTAGACCCTAGCTCGCGGCCGAGCTCGTATCGACCGCCGGCGTGCGGGTCTTCAGGTACTGCGACAGGACGCCCGCGCCGATGATCAGGCACAGGCCGATCAGGATCGTCGCGACGATCGCGTAGAGCTGCGCGTTGCCGGCGAGCGCCTCGAGGTACTCGACGAGGTAGAGCACGCCATAGGTGACGAAGCCGATCCCGACGATCGAGGTCGTCGCGATCGGGAAGGACGACGGGAGCCGCCCGCGCACCAGGTAGCGCCGGATCGCCCGACCGCTCTCCCAGACCACGCCGGCGCCGAGCCACCAGATCAGCCCCTCGTTCACGTAGAGCAGCAGACGGGCGAGCGGGGTCGAGCTCGGGTGCCCGACGTAGACGTTGTAGCCGGTGAGGAAGCCGACGCCGACCAGCGCGATCGCGAGGATGCCGAAGCCGAAGGTGACGGAACCCGTACGGATGTCGGTCGACGCCGAGCGCAGCGAGTCGATGACCGCCTCGTCGATGTCGAACGTCCAGAAGATCAGGTAGACGCCCAGCACGATGCTCAGCCCGACGATCCCCCAACCGATCACCCCGCCGGCGGCCGAGAGGCCCAGCACGAGGAGGGCGATGGCCGGGGGGAGGACCGTCTTGTACCGGAGCTTCGGGTCCTTGAGGGCCCGCATCACCATGTAATACGTCGATTCGATGTTGGCGTTCTGGCGGACGTACACCCGCTGCACGCCGTCGATCTTGGCCCGGGAGGCGAGGATCGGGAACAGGTACTCGTCCTCGGCGCCGTCGCTGACGAGGTGGACGAGCGCGCCGGGGTGCTTGTGCAGCACCTCGTCGAACTGGTCGGCGACCTTGCGGTCGGAGAGAACCCCGACCTTGGGGGAGCCGGTGAGCACCGCGACCTCGACGGCCTCGCCGGCCCGCTCGAGCTGGTCGCGAAGCTGGACGGCGGCGAACATCGCGTTGGTGTCGGCGTCGCCGGGGTCGGCGGTGCCGAGCCGGGTCGCGGCTTCGATGACGGCGGCGCGGCCCACGACGGGTCCCGTGACCCCGGCCTTCCGGCCGAGGTCGTCGTCCCGGTCGACGCAGACGACGAGCCGCATGGCCCGCGTACAATGACCACGTACGCGGATAATTCCTTGTATCACGCTCCGGGCTTCACCGCCCGGGGTCGGATTCCTCGAGCCGTGTCCCCCCGGATACGCTAATACTCGGGCCCTCTCCCGGGCCGGTCCCCATGGCCGATCTCCCGGACAAGGCCAGCGCGTTCATCGACTGGTACCTGGCCGTCGTCGAGGAGGCGGGCCTCAGCGACAAGCGCTACGGCGTCAAGGGGATGAACGTCTGGACGCCGTACGGGTTCGCCGCCCGTCGGGCGCTCGATGCGGTGATCGTCCGGGCCCTCGAGTCCTCGGCCTCCCAGGCGGTCGAGTTCCCGGCGCTGATCCCCCAGACCGAGTTCCAGAAGGAGAAGGAACACATCAAGGGGTTCGACGACCAGGTCTATTGGGTAACTCGGGGCGGGGCGACCCCGCTCGACGTGCCACTGGTGCTCCGGCCGACGAGCGAGACGGCGATGTACCCGGTCTTCGCGTTGTGGGTTCGGTCGCACCGGGACCTGCCGCTCAATCTCTACCAGATCGTCAACACCTGGCGCTACGAGACCAAGACGACGCGCCCGTTCCTGCGGGTGCGCGAGATCCACTTCATCGAAGAGCACTCCTGCCAGCTCGACGAGGCGGCGGCGACCCACCGCGTCCAGGAGAACCTGACCAGCTTCGCCGAAATGGCGACGGAGTACGCCCTCCCCTACGTGCCGACGCGTCGACCGGATTGGGACAAGTTCCCCGGCGCGTTCTACTCCATCGCGCTCGACATCCCGGTCGGTGCCGGCCGCACGTTGCAGATCGGCAGCATCCACCACTACCGGGAGAACTTCTCCCGGCCGTACGCGATCCAGTACGAGACGCCGGATGGGGGGCAGCGATTCGTCCACCAGACGACCTTCGGCCTGTCCGAACGGCTGCTCGGCGCGATCCTCGCGGTGCACGGCGACGCCAAGGGGGCGGTGTTTCCGTCGTCCGTCGCCCCGTACCAGGTCGTCATCGTCCCGATCATCGCCGCCGAGGGGGGCGAGGCGGTCCTGCGATTCGCGCGCGGCGTCGCCGCCAGCCTCAAGGCCGCCGGTTTGCGCGTCCACGTGGACGATGCCGAGGGCCGTCCGGGGCCGAAGTACTATCATTGGGAGATGCGGGGTGTCCCGCTCCGGCTCGAGATCGGGCGCCGCGAGGCCGAGCGGGGCGGCGTGAGCTGGGCGGATCGGTTGGGCCGCAAGGGGACGGCCGGGCCCGACGCGTTGGTCGAGGCGATCCGCGCCGAGCTCAAGGGGTACGATGAAGCCCTCGCCCGCCGCGCGAACGCCGCGTTCGCGGCGGCATTCGCCCCCGCCGCGACGCTCGACGACCTGAAGGGGAGCACCCAGGTCCGCTACCTTTCGTGGTGTGGTGCGGAGGCCTGCGGGCACGCGATCGAGACGGCCATCGACGGGGCGCTGCTCGGTACGCCCGAAGGAAAGTTCGAGCTGGCCCAGGGGACACCCGGGGCCTGCATCGGGGGCTGCGGCACGACCCCCACGGTCTGGGCGCTCGCCGGACGGCCGCTCTGAGCGCCGCCTCGGCCCGGTCCCCGTGCGTGCACGGTCCGTCGCGTTCATAGCGAGGGCCGCTCGCGTTGCCCGATGGCCAAGATCGAGGTCCAGTTCCGCTACAGTGGGCTACGGACACGCAACCTCGCCAAGTCGCTGCGCTTCTACCGTAAGCTCGGGTTCGAGGTCACGGCGAGAGGGGTCATGGGCCACGGGGGCCGGTGGGTGCACCTCCTGTTCCCGGGGGCGGCCCAGGAGATCGAGCTCAACTTCTACCCCCGATCGAACCGGTACTACGAGCCGATCCGCACAGGCACCGAGTTCGACCATTTCGGCTTCCACGTCTCCGACGTCGAAGGCTGGGAGGCCGAACTGCGCCGACGGAAGTTCCCGATCGTCGCCCGCATCCGCGAGCCCTTCGAGAACATCGTCTACACGCGAGATCCGGACGGGAACTGGATCGAATTCTTCGGCCCGGTCCCGAAATGACCAACCGGCGCTGAGCGGCGGGAACGCGGCGATTCCGCGAGAGGTGTTCAGGCCGGCACGGGCGCCGGCGGGTTCGGCGTGGCCAACCACATACCGGACAGGCCGAACAGGAGAAGGACGATCGTGACGGCGTACACGCCGTTGTCGAGCCACCGGCCGTAGGAGATCCCCCACCAGAGGTAGAAGATGGCGGCCAGGACCACGAGGCCCGCGAACCCGGCGAACGTCAGTCGACGGTGGAGCGGTACGGACTCGACGGCCCCCGCGGCCGGCGGCGTGGGCTTCGGCGAGTCATCGGGTGCCGGCATGGCGATTTGGAGCCCGGGTGGCGCAGATAACCCTTTTCCTTTCGCCACGGCTTACTAGGCGGGGACGGCCCGGTCGGGCCGCCGGGACGTCAGGTCGTGCTACCGGAGCCACCGCTCGTCGACGACCTTCGGCTCCCGAGCCTGCGCGACCTGACCGAGGGGCAGCAGCGCACCCTCGCGTACGCGAGCGCCATGGGACGGGAGTTCGACTTTCCCCTCCTCGTCGCCGCGATGGGGGTGGAGGGGGAAGCGCTCGCCGAGGAGCTGGAGCGACTGGTGCGCTCGGGCGTGCTGCGCGAGCGACCCGGCGGCGATCGGTTCACCTTCGTCCACGATGAACTCCGCGCCCAGATCTACCAGTCGCTCACGGCGAGCCGTCTCCGCGTCCTCCACCGCAAGATCGCCGAGGCGATGGAACGGGCGTACCCCATACCCCCACCGGAATCCGTCGCCGAGCTCGGTCGACACTTCTTCCTGGGCAAGGTGCCAGAAAAGTCGCTGGTGTACAACCGCCAGGCCGCCGAGTACGCACGGCAGAACGACTCCCCCGAAGAAGCGGCCCACTTCCTCGAACGCGCGCGCATCGATCTCAAGGCGACGGCCGGCGACCACGACCGGGCCGAAACCGAGCTCGCGAGCGAGCTCGGGGACCTCTACTACTCGATGGGCGACATCCGGTCGGCCGACCGGCTGTACGCCGAGGCGCTCCAGAAGGCCGGCCGCGACGGCCCGATGCGGGCCCGCCTGCTGCTCGGGCGGGCGGAGGTCGCCCGGGACAGCCTCCAGACCGATGAGGCCCTCCGGGGCGCCCGGGAGGCGCGCGAGCTGTTCTCCCGTTCGGGCGACCTGACCGGCCTCGCCTCGGTCCACCGCATCCTCGGGCGGATCGCGTACCACCGCGGGGCCTACCGGGAGGCGCTGGACGAGGGGATCCGCGCGCTCGACCTCCTCCAGCCGGCCGGCGACCCCCGCGTGCTGGGTCGGCTGTGCATCGACATCGGCAACGCCTTCAGCATGCTCGGCCCGGAGATGGTCGAGGAGGCCGTCGACTGGTACGCCCGTGCGGTCGACCGGCTGAGCGACGCCGGCGATTGGGCCGAGGTCGCGCGGGCCCACGTCAACCGAGGGACGGTACTGGGGACGACCAACCCCACCGACGGCCTCGAGGCGCTCGACCTGGGGCGACAGTACGCCGAGCGGGCCCACGAACCCCGTTGGGTCGGTTGGTCGCTCGCGCGGGGGATCGAGCTGCGCCTCGCGCTGGGGCAGGTGGAGGAGGCCTTGCAGGACAACGAGCAGGCACGACGGCTCCTCGAACGGGCCGACGACGTCCTCGGTCTCCATCAGGTCTGGTTGAACGAGGGCCTGATCCAAGAGCGACGGGCGTCCTGGGAAGAGGCGGAGGCGGCGTACCGCACGGCGATCGAGCGGGCCCAACAAGCCGGTCTCCCGTCGGAACTCGCCGAGGGACAGTTCTGCCTCGCCCGTCTCCTGTACAAGACCCGTGACATCGCCCGCGCCCGGGAGGCGTACCGGGCGGCCGCGCATCTCGACCTTCCGGCGCTCAACCCGCCCCTCGCCGCCGCGTTCGCCGAGCTCGGGCGCCAGATCGCCGAGGGAGAGCGGGTGGCGTCGGCCGACTCTGAGAGCTCGGCGGCCCACGGGACGGACGCGACGTAGCGGTCCGGCTGTCGATTTTAATAGCCCCACCCCCCCATCATGCACCCTGTGGCGACCGCCGCGCCCCGGGCGGGCGACCCTGTGCCGCTCTTCGGGCGCCGGGAGGTCATCGAGGAGCTACTGGCCCGGCTCCAGCGCGCGCGCGCCGGACAGGGACACCTCGTCCTCCTGTTCGGGGAGGGAGGTGTTGGAAAGACGACCCTGCTCCAGGCCGCCGGCGGGATGGGGGACGAGTACGAGTTCCAGGTCGTCGTCGGGCGCTCGCTGCCGGTCGACCTGCCCGAGCCGTTCCAGCTCGTCCGCGACCTGATCAAGGCCGCGCAGCAGCTCGACGCCTCGCGCGATCAGACCGCGCCCGAGCCGGCGCCGAGTCTGCCGATGTTCCTCGCTCCGTACGAACCGCCCACCGCACCCGGGGTGTTCCGGGGGGCCGGCGTGGCCGGCGGCGACGAGGCCCGCGAGGCGAACCGGCTGCTCGATCACCTCGCCAACCCCCTGGAGCGCGTCGACGCCAACCGCAGCGCGCTCTTCGCGCGGCTCGGGGAGTTCATCACGCAGCTCGCCTCCGAACGCCCGGTCCTGTTCCTGTTGGACGACCTGCATTTCGCCGATGATTCCTCCCTGGAGTTCCTCAAGGAGTTCCTCCCCTCCCTGGCGCCGCTGCGCATCCTGATCATCGCGGGCGTGTTGCCGGCCACCGAGGCGCCGGCGCGGACCCGCGAGGCGATCGAGGCCCTCACGGCCGTGCCGGCCGCGACCTCGCTATCGATCCCCGCGCTGAGCGAGCCGGAACTCGGCGAGTACGCGCGCTGGCTGCTGCGCGGACGCGACCCGGGACGAGAGGCGGTGATGCGCTGGTTCACCCAGACCGAAGGGAACCCGTTGTTCGCCGAGTACCTGGTCCGAGCGAGCGCCGGCATCTCCCGTCCGACGACGGCGGCCGCCGAGGCCGGACAGGATTTCGGAGAACTGATCAAGGCGCGCATCGGGGCGCTCACCGAGCCCGAACAGCGGTTGCTCGTCTACGGGTCCGTACTGGGAAAGGAGTTCTCGTTCCCGACCCTGGCGCTGGCGGCCGGCCAGGAGGAGGAGCGACTGAGCGAGTCGCTCGATCACCTCGTGCACGAGGGATTGCTGCGGGAGAAGGGCGGGGAGATCTACGAGTTCGTCAGCGAGCGAGCCCGCGCGGACGTCTACGCCCAGCTGACCGAAACCCGACGTCGCCTATTGCACCGCAAGGTCGCCGCCGCCCTGGAACTGCACCGCGAGGACCGCCCCGGTGACGTCTACGAGCTCGCTCGGCAGCTCTACCTGGGACGGGGCGACCGCAAGGCCGTCGAGTACAACCGCCGCGCCGCGGACATGGCGGCCCATGCCTATGCGTTCGACACGGCCGTCGTCCACCTCGAGCGGGCGCTCGAATCGCTCCGCCGGCTGACCCCCCGCGATCTCACGCAGGAGATGCACCTTCTCATCGAGCTCGGCCGGTACCTCGACGAGCTCGGCGACCTGCGTCGGTCCGAGGAGATGTTGCTCGACGCCGTCGCCCGCGCCCGCACCGACCCCGAGCGCGACACCGAGCTGGCCCTCGCCCTCCTCGGGCTCGCGCAGACCCGGTCGGACCTCACCCAGTACGTTTCGGCGCGGGACCTCGCGATCGAGGCGTTCGGCATCCTGGAGCGCAAAGGGCACCAGCGCGGCCTGTTCGCCGCACACCGCGTCCTCGGGACCGCCTGCTGGCGGATGGGGGACCTCACGCAGGCCGAGCAGCACCAGACGCAGGAGCTGGCCATCGCCGAGGAAAGCGGGACCGCCGTCGAACAGGGGCATGCGCTGATCGACCTCGCCAACACCTACACGTTGCAGGTGCCCGCGCGCTCGACCGAGGCGCGGGGGCTGTACGAACGCGCCGCCGCATTGTTCGCCGAGAGCGAGGACCAGAGCGCGCACGCCCGGGTCCTGATGAACCTCGCCCTCCTCCTCCACTACGAGGCCCGCCCGGTCGAGGCGCTGGCCAAGATGCAGGAGGCGCTCGCGGCCGCGGAGCGTTCGCGCTCGCGGATCTGGATCGGCTACTGCAGTCTGAACCTCGCTCAGTTCTACGCGGAGCGGCGCGACCTCGGTCCGGCGCGGGTGGCGACGGAGCGGGCCCAGACCATGCTGGTACCGTTCGGCGACCAGCTCGCCCACCAGCAGCTGACGATGATCCGGGGGATCATCGCGGTCGGCGCCGAGCAGTATGACGAGGCCGAGAAGCTCTACCGAGAAGCGACGACGTTGGCCCAGGCCCTCGACCTCTCTGCCGAGGCGGCCGAGATGGAGTACCGGTTCGCGGATCTCGAGGTCCGCCGCGGCCGATGCGATCGCGCGAAGGCCCACCTCGCGGTCGCGCGCGCCGCCGGGATCGAGCGCTTGCGCGCCGACCTGCTCCCCCGGCTCGCCGAGCTGACGGCCCACATCGAGCACATGCCGGTCTCCCCCCAGAGTTAAACGGCCGACGCTCGTCGCGGGCGCATGCCCGCCGGCTCACACCCGGTCGCCGACCGGCAGGCGCCGGACGGCTCGCCGTATCCCGATCGGACGCGCGCCTCCTTCGAGCATGACGTGCGGGCGATGTTCACCCACATCGCCCGCGGGTACGACTGGTTCGACCACCTGGCATCCCTCGGCAACGATCTGCTCTGGCGCCCCCGCGCGCTCTGGGACCTCGACCGGTTCCGAGACGGACGACCCGTGCGCCGCGTCCTGGACGTCGGGTGCGGCACCGGCGACCTCACCCGACTGACCGCCCGGCATTACCCGGCGGCCCAGGTCGTCGGCGTCGACTTCACGCGGGCGATGTTGACAATCGCCGACGAGCGCACCCGCCACGAGCCGGTGGCCCCGCGCGTGGGATTCGGGGAGGCGAGCGTGATCCGGCTGCCGTTCCACGATGGCTGCTTCGACGTCGCAAGCTCGGCCTTTGTCGTCCGCAACATCCCCCGACTTGGCGATGCGTTCCGCGAACTGCGCCGTGTCCTCGCACCCGGCGGGACCCTGTTGACGCTGGAGATCACGGAACCGGCCAACCCTCGCGTCGGGCGGCTCTTCCACCAGTACTTTGACCGCGTCGTGCCGTGGCTGGGCGCGATGGTGCACAGCGCGGGGCCCTACCGGTACCTGCCCGAGTCGCTCCGTCACCTCCCGGACCGCGCGGGAATGATCGCGCTCCTGCGCGAGTGCGGGTTCGACCCGGTGACGGCCGCCCCCCAGTCCGGTGGCATCGTCACGAGCTATCTGGCCGGGGTGAACGGGGCCGCCGGCGCAGTCGTTAAGGCCCCGCGAGCCCCCGCGTGAGCCACCCGCCGATGACCGACCCGCCGTTCGATGCGTTCCGCTACGCCCACGCGCACCGCACCGAGATCGTCTGGATGAGCCAGAACACCAACCACCTCGTCCCGCCGGAGGTAGTCCAAGAGCCACTGTTCGCGGCGATCCGCGAACGGCGCTACGAGGGCTACCCGTTCGGATCCGGCGACCCGGAGCTGCGCGACCTCGTGCTCGCCGATCTCGGGTTCGAACGGGACGCGGGGATCCTCATCGCGGCGGGGGGCACGGAGGCCCTCTACATGCTCACGCGGGCGCTTCTCGCCCCGGGCGACGAGGTCATCGCGTCGGACCCGAGCTATCTGATCATCCACAAGTTCATCGAGCTGAGCGGCGCGCGAACGCGCAACCTGGAGATCTACCAGGAACCGTACCGGCTCACGCCGGACCGCGTCCAGGCGGCGATCACCGACAAGACCCGGATGATCCTGCTCATCGACCCCCTCAACCCGTTGGGCTCGGGATATCCGGCCGAAGACGTGCGCGCCATCGCCGAGCTCGCGCACGACCACCACCTCATCCTCCTGAACGACGTGACCTACCGAGACTTCGCTCCGGCCCCCACGCTCGCCGCGAAGTTCGCACCGGAAGAGACGCTCACCGTCTGGTCCGTCTCGAAGAACTGCGGACTGGCCGGCCTGCGCCTGGGAGGGCTTGCGGGTCGGCCGGAACTGGTCAAGAAGGTCGCCAAGTTCAACACGAACGACCTCGGCGTCAACATCCTCGCCCAGGTCGCGGCGATGGCGGCGCTCCGCACGAAGTCGCGCTGGATCGACTCGGTCCGCACGACCACGCGGGCCAACCAGGCCCGGATTCGTGAGGCCGTCGCCGACGTCCCCGGCACGTTCCTGCCGGTCTATCCGTCGCACGCCAGCATGTTCGTGATCGACGTCACCGGCGCCAAGATCGCCCCGGAGGCGCTGCAGCAGGAGCTCCTCCTCCGCCACGGCGTGTTCATCCGGGCGGGCAACTACCTCTCGCCGCAGTTCGGACAACGGTTCGTGCGGGTCTCGTTCTCCAATTCGCCCGAGGATATCGACTGCTTCGTCGGTGCGTTCGCGCCCGCGGTCGCTGCGCTGACGGCCGGTGCCACGCCGATCGCCGCTCCCGCCGCTCACCCCTGAGGAGTGGGCCCAGAAGGGGCTCCGTGACTATGAATGGGTCCGAGAGTCGAACTGGACGTCGACGACGAAGTGGGCGCGCCCGGGACCGTACGGTTTGACCTCGCGGACCGAGGTTTGCTGTACTTCCCGCCCGGCCGTTCGCACCGCGCCGCACACCCGGTCGACGAGTTCCCCCGTCCCTTCGCGAGCCCCGGCAACGGCGTGGACATGGGCCCAGGCCCGAGGTCGCGCGAGCTCGATCGCACGGTCGAGCCACGGCAGCGACGATGGGAGCAGTCCGAGGATGAGCCGGTCCCCGACGCCCCGGGGGATCCGGACCGCTCGGTTGTCACCGAAAAGCGGTTTCACGCGCTCACCCACCCTGTTGCGGCGGACGTTCTCCTCCAGGTAGTGGAACGAAACCGGGTTCGCCTCGGCGGCCCAGACCTCGGCCGCGCGGCCGGGCAAGGCCGCGGGTACCGAAAAGTAACCGATCCCGGCGAACAGATCGACGACGGTCTCCCCCGGTTGTACCAGGCGGCCGATCCGTTGACGTTCGATGGCGTTCCCCGCCGCGAACATGATCTTCGCGGCGTCGAACCGGTACCGCACTCCGTGCTCCAGCACCTCGGTCTCCGTCGACGTTCCTGCGATGACCTCGCATCGCGGCTGGCGCCACTGGCCGTCCGTGCGCCCGGCGTGGCGAAGCACGGTGCTCACCCCGAACTCGACCTGCCAGGCGGCGCCGATGTCCGCGTAGGCGGGGCGGAGCGACTCATCCAGCCGGAGCACCAGCACGCGACCCAACCGCTGGAAGCCCCTCGGCAACGCGTCCGAGGTCGCTGATCCGCACTGCCGGGCGATCCGCGCCCGCACCCGCTCTGCCGGACCCGGCCGCCGCGCGCTCACGACCGCGGCGCGGGCTCGGGAGGTGCGCCCTTGTCCAGGATCACGTCGACGAACTGGCGCAGGTGCGCGATGAGGATCGGGTTGTCCGTGAACCCGCACGCGTCGAGGCCCGGGGCGGCGAGCAACGCGTGCTCGCTATCGACGAGCACCTCGGTGGCGCGGAGGTTCTCCCGCGGCACATACAGGACCCCCTCCGGGACCCGTTGGAGGCCGGCCGTCACGAACGTCACCTGGACGCCCCGCTTGACAGCGTGGGCGATCTTCTTACCGAGCTCGTCCCGCACGTCGGCGACCTGGGGCGTGGTCAGGACGAACGACTTCTGCGCCTGGTCGAGGAGGTCCCCGATCTTGCCGAGGACCTTGTCCCGCCCGGCGATCAAGTAGACGAGCTGGGGCTCCCCCCGTTCGCCGACCACCCCGTGGAGCGTCTCCAAGGCCTCGAAGACCTCCTGAATGGCGACCTTGAGCGTCCCGGCAACTTCGAGCGGAGGTTTCGGCCGGAACAGGATCGGCTTGCCGCCGGTCGGCACGGCGTAGCCCTTGGCGCTCAGCGACTCGAGCACCTTGTACGCCGACGTGCGAGGGATGCGGGCGGTCTGCGCCAACGTCGCCGCATCGCCGACGCCTCGGGCGATCAGGGCGATGTAGGCGCGGGCCTCGTAGACCGTGAGCCCGACCCGCTCGAGCACCTCGACGGCGCGCTGGTACTCGGGCGAGTGCTCGTTGCCGAGGGATGCGGCGACCTCCTCGACCGACACCATCGACCTTCGAGCGAGTCCCGGTTCTTTACCTAGCGGGGAACGGCGTCGTGTCCGGCGCGCTCCGCAGCACGCCGGCCGGAGCGTCTTCTACGGAACCGGCTCGGCGAGCTTGACCAGCGCGGCCGAGCCGAGCAGTGCTTCGGCCTCGAGCGCGGTCAATACGCCGCGGCGGACCAGGAGCTCCTTGACCGGAGTCCCGGTGCGCTCGGCCTCATGGAGGAGCTCGGCGACCTTGAGGTAACCAAGCTTCGGCGTCAGCACGGTGGCGAGCGCGGTGGACCCGAGCAAGAACCTCTCGAGGTTCGCCGGGTTCGCGGTGATACCGTCCACGCAGTTCCGGGCGAACACCGGAAGATAGCGGGTCAGCAGTTCCGACGAGAACAGCACCTCCCACGCGGCGAGCGGCATCATGACGTTGATCTCGAGCTGGCCGGCCTGGACCGCGAGGCTGGTCGCCGTGTCCGCGGCGATGACGTGGAAGGCGATCATGTCCAGGCATTCGGCGGCCGAGGGATTGACCTTGGCCGGCATGATCGACGAACCGGGCTGGATCTCCGGCAGTCGCACCTCGTCAAAGCCGGTCGCCGGACCGCTCGACAGCAGGCGGAGGTCGTTGGCGATCCGGACCAGTTCGCCGGCCAGGTTTCGCAACCAACTGGAAGCGACGGCGAGGGGCCAGCGGCTCTGCATCGACTCGAACGGATCGCGGGCCGGACGCAACGGAAGGCCCGTCGCGTCGGCAAGATATTGGACGGAACGCCCGCGGAATCCGGGAACCGTGTTGACGCCGCTCCCGACGGCCGATCCCCCGAGCGGGATCTCGGCCAGGGCGTTCTCGACCGCTGAGAGCGCCTCCACCGAGCGCTCGATCGCTGTGGCGTACGCGTGGAACTCGGCCCCGAGCGTGACGGGCATCGCGTCCTTGAGATGGGTGCGCCCGGCCTTGGGGAGGTGCGCAAATTCGGTCGCCTTCGCGTGAAAGCTCGCGGAGAGCGTCCCCAGGGCCTGGCGAAGCTCCCGCAGGGAGAGCAGCACGCCCACCTGGGCGGCGGAGGGGAACGTGTCGTTCGTCGATTGACCGCGGTTGACGTGGTCGTTCGGGCTCAGTTCCGCGTAGTCGCCCTTGGGCCGGCCGAGGATCTCGAGGGCGCGGTTGGTCAGGACCTCGTTGACGTTCATGTGGAAGGAAGTGCCGGCCCCGGCTTGGAACACATCCACGACGAACTCCCCGTCGAACCGCCCGTCGGCCGCCTCTTCCGCGGCCTGAAGGAGCGCGCGGGCGAGGCGTTCGTCGAGCGCGCCGAGCTCCTGGTTCGCCTTGGCGCACGCCCACTTCAGCTGCACATACGCCCGGATGAACGGACGGGGCTCCCGTAATCCGCTCACCGGAAAGTTCTCGAGCGCCCGGAGCGTCTGGATCCCGTAGTACGCCGCGGCGGGCACGTCGCGCGGACCCAACGAGTCCTTCTCGACGCGCGTCCCGCCCATCGGCGGCCGGACCGAGGCGAGCGAGAAAACCCTTTAGGTCGGCCGGCGCCGTGGTCACTCGCGCCCCCGACCGCGGCGTCGGCTCGGGGGCGACGTATCCGTGGTCGCGGTGGCGGTGCTGGCGGACGACGTCCTCCAGAACGTCGTCTACCTGGCCACCCCGCCGCTGCTCTGGCTGTTCCTCTACCTCTTCGCCTGGGAGTCGCCGACGCTCGCTCAGGCGTCGGGGTTCGGTCGACTGGCGTTCTGGCTCCTCTTGCCCGGCAGCCTGCTCGGGACCATCGCCAACCTGCCGTTCGCACCGGTCGGGCCTGACATCCTCGCGATCAACATCGGCGGAGGTATCGTGCCCCTACTGCTATCGGCGGTGCTATTGCGACGGCGTTTCGCCGACCAGGGACGCGCGGTCCTCCAGTTCGCGGCGCTCTTTGCGATCGAGACCGTCGGCACGCTCACGCTCGTGATCCTCGCTCCGAGCTCGAGCATCGTCCTCCGGGGGCTCGGCCCGACCGCCGCCACCCTCCCCTGGTCGGTGCTCGGTGTGGTGGCGATCGCCGGCGGGATCCCCCTCGGATTGGTCATCGCCAGCCGATTCGATCCGGCGCTCCGTCGGCTGGCGTACGTGCTCTCGTTGGCCTCGCTCGCCCTCATCCTCACGTTCCTGACCACCGCGGCGATCGCGGGAGTGGGGATCGTTTCGACGTTCCCCGGCTACCTCCTCGCACCGGCGCTCGTCGGAGCGGTCGCTGTCTGGCTCGCCCGGCCGTGGGGCGGCCTGGCTGCGTACGAAGGGTTGGCGGTCGGCTACGGGACCGCGACGCTCGGCGTGCTCGTCGGCGCGGACGTACTGCGCCAACCCCCGCTCTATGCGCCCGGTGCGGGCGCGATCTATTCGATCGGGGGCGCCGGCCTGCTCGACCTGCTGTACCTCTCGGGCCTGCTCGCCCTGGTCGCCGCGTTCTTCACTTTCCGCGGGCTCCAGCGCTTTGCGCGGGAACCCGGTCCGCCCGTTTCCGCGTCGGCCGCCGCGTCCCTCACGCCGACCGGCCGGCTGCGGCACTCCTTCGGGCTCCTCGTGCTCGGTCAGCTCTCCGAGGCGACGCAGGAGTCCACGATCGCTGCGAACGAATCTCGGTCGGTCGCCCGCGCCCTCGCCGGCCTGCCTCCCGCGCCGTACTCGAGCCGCCCCTGGGGCGATCTGGGCGCACCGCCGTGGGCCGACGGGGATCATGCGAACCTTGAGGCGCTCGCCCGTCAGGCGGACGTCGGTCCCCGCGATGCGTGGCGGGCCCACCTGACGGCGCGCTACTTGGTGCGACTCGGCCGGGACGTAGGACGCCGGCGGTTCGGCAGCGCGGGACGTCGCGGGCTCGCGTTCGCGCTCGACCTGCTCGTGCTGACGCTCCCGGCGGTACCGATCTGGGCGTACCTCTCGGTCGCACTGCCGGGTAGCCCGGAGGCCGTCATCGCCAGTCCCGGATTCAACGCCGCCGCCCTCGGGTACGGCGCGTATGCGCTGCTCTATTTCGTGATCGCGGAGGTCCGGTGGGGGACGACCGTCGGAAAGCATGCGTTCCGCTTGCGCGTGCGCGACCGAAGCCTCCGGCACGCCGGGACGCTACCGGTCGTGGTCCGCGATCTCCCGAAGCTCCTCCCCCTCTCCCTTGTCGGGATCGTCGGGGCGATCGTGACGTTCCTGCTCCTGCGCGGGGTTCCGGGCGCGGGTGCGGTCACCGCCGGGGGCGTCGTCTCCGTGTCGATCACGCTCCTCGACGTGTCGTTCTTCGTCATCGGGGCGGCGGTGGGCCTCGCGCTCTGCGCGCTCGCCAGCGTGCTGGCGATCATCGCGAGCGGGGAGAACCAGCGGCTCGGCGACTACCTCGCGGGGACCTGGGTCATCCAGGAGTAGGCGGGCGTCCGCTCGGCGGCGGCGCCGGCGGGATCGGCGTGGTGCGACGCAGGGGGATCGCAATCGAGGAGACGTTCGCGTCCCGCCCGTCGCGGTTGGTCAGCCGCTCGGTATCGATCGCGATGCTGCCGAGCGCCACCTGGTTCTCTAGGAACCGTCGCCGGACGACCTCCACGACGTCGACCGCCTTTCCGATCGCGTTGCCGCGGGCCTTGACGACGACCGGACCGGCCCCGCTGTTGAGCTGGGCGACGACCTGGAAGACGTACGTCATCACCGGTTTGGTCCCGATGTAGACCGTCACGCCCGGTCCGGGCGAGCCGTTCGGCTCGCGTTCGACCATCGGACCGGTCGAAACGGCGCATCTAAAAGTCTTTTTCTCACCCACGACCTCTCCTTAGTCGGAGAGGACCGCGTGCGCACCGCCGCCGGGCAAAGGGTTATGGTCGAAGATTCGTACGCCGCGTCGGCCGCGCAGGGGTGGCCCAGCTTGGTCAAAGGCGCCAGGTTGAGGTCCTGGTCTCGTAGGAGTTCGTGAGTTCAAATCTCACCCCCTGCATCCATCCCCCTCCCCGTTGGAGTTCTGATGGCCGCGGTTGAGATCGACTGCGTCAAGTGCGGCGAGCCGCTCCCGCCCGAGGCCCCGCACTGCCCGCACTGCGGCGCCGACCGGCCCGCTGCGAGCGCCGACGCCCCCTCGCGTGCCGCCCCGAAGGAGGATCGCGCCCGCGGGGGGAGCGGGACGGAGCGCCGCTCGGCCGAGCTCACCCGGCGGATCGCCCGCCTCAAGCAGTGGGACGACACCGGCGAGACGCTCGGCGTGCGCCTACCGGCGCTCCCGGCGTGGGCCGAGGAGGTCACGCGCCACGGCCACGGGGGCGACGCGTGGCTCGAGGTCGTCCGCGGCGTCGAGCGCCTGGCACAGAAGCAGGTCGTCGCGGCGCTCGAGATCTGGGAGAAGGCCACGCGCAATCGCCTGACGCGTCTCGAAGCGTACTCCGTCGACGGGAGGCTCGAACGCGATCAGATCGACGACGTGCTGCACGCCGCCCGCCACGGCGAGATCACCCAGGCGCTCCAGACGTTCCAGCAGGTCGACCGGGTCGTCTCGCTCAAGGAGCGGCACCTCGACCAGGCGCGCGAGGAGCTCGAACGACTCGTCTCGATGCTCCGCGACATGGACGCGCTCGGACTGGATCCGCCGCTCCCTCCAGGGGAGGCGTCCGAGGACCTGGAAGGCGAACTGCGGGGTGGGCGTCTGGTGGCGCTCAAGCAGCGGCTACGCTCGATCCGGCTCCAGGCCGTGGGCCGCCTGAAGACCGGCGTCCCCGCCTACGTCACTGAGTACGGGACGTTCCTCGTCCGCGAGCGCGGCGACGGCGTCGCCGTCGAGCTGGAAGCGGCGGAACTGGCCCGGGCGGCGCAATCGTTCGTCCGCGGTCAACCGGAAGAGTCGTTGCGTCGACTGCGCGTGCTCCAACAGGTGCACGGCACCGGATTCGTCCGCGGGAGCGGCCGGCTGCGCGGCGAGAACAGCGTTACAGGATCTTCTCGAGCAGCCTGACGTCCTCGCCCCAGTAGTGCTTGTGCAGCACGCCGGATTCGGCGAAGCCGAGCTGCCGGAACACCGCCGCGGCGGCGGTGAACTTGGCGAGCGCGTCGACCCAGATCATGGAGGTGGTGTTGTGGCGGGCCCACTCGGTCGTGGCGCCCACGAGCGCGGTGGCCACTCCCTGGCGCCTGGTCTCGGGGTCGACGGCGAGGTGGACCAGACGGCAGCTCCCGTTCTCGATGCGGCAGCCGATCGCGCCGATCATCTTGCCGTCGCGGCGGGCCGCGAAGTACGTCACGCCCTCCATCCAGCTCGTGAACTCGAGCGGCGTCGGCTCCCACGCCTTGATCAGTTGATCCGGGAGGTCGGTCCGGAACCCCTCCCAGACCCGGCGGTAGAGCGCGCAGATGTCGTTGACGTCCTGGTGGGTCAATCGCTCTACCACGAACGCCCTGGCCGGCGCGCTGGGCTTTACGGCGGCAGGAACGGCGCGTTCGTCCCCCCGATCGGACTTGCTCGGTTCCACCACGCCTGTTGGCCCCGTTCCCGGAGCGGCGGTTCATGTTCGCCGTCGAAGATGAATCTTGCCCTTGAGGTCGGCTCAGGGCGTGTGCCGCGACGGTGTCCTCGGAAACGGCGTGGTGTCTCGGATGTGCTCCCGCCGCAACACCCAGCGCAGGACCCGCTCGACCCCCATCCCGAAACCGGCGTGGGGCACGCTGCCGTGCCGGCGCAGGTCGAGGTACCACTCGTAGTCCTCGCGGCGGGCGCCGACCTCCTCGAGGCGGTGGAGGAGCCGGTCGATGTCCGTCTCGCGCGCGCTCGCACCGATGATCTCGCCGTACCCCTCGGGCCCGAGCAGATCGGCGGCCTCGACGATGTCGGGGTCGGTCGGGGAGCGGAGCATGTAGAACGCCTTGAGCCGGGCCGGGAACGCGGTGACGAAAATCGGGCTCTTCTCCTCCAGGGTCAGCGCGCGCTCCTCGGCGATGCCGAGGTCGCTCCCGAACTGGACCGGCAGCCCCTGGGCGGCGAGTCGGTCGATCGCTTCGCGGTACGTGAGCCGCGGGAACGGCACGCTGAGCGCCAGGAGCTCCTCCGGGGGACGACCAAGCTGCGTTAGTTCCTGGGGTCGACGCTGGGCAAGCTGGTGTAGCGCACTGACGAGCATCCGCTCGATGAAGTCCATCAACTCGGTCATGCCGCTCCACGCGAGCTCGATCTCGAGGTGCGTGTACTCGGTCAGATGGCGGGGGGTGCGCGACTTCTCCGCGCGGAACGAGGTCGACAACGCGTAGACGCGCTCGTGGGGTGCGAGGAGGGCCTCGAGGTAGAGCTGCGCCGTCTGGGCGAGGTAGCCCGGACGCCCGAAGTAATCGAACGCGAATGCCTCCGAGCCACCTTCCGCGGCCGTGGCGGTCATGATCGGCGCGGTCACCTCGAGCACGTCCGCCTTGTCGAGGAAGTTGCGGAGGGCGCGGAGGAGCTCGGCCCGGACGCGGAAGATCGCCACGTGCTCCTGCGAACGGATCACGAGGTGACGCTTGTCCAGCCGGAACTCCTCGGTCTGGTCGCTGAAGATCGGGAACGGTTGACCGGCGTCGATGATCCCGACGCTCGCGGCCTTGAGCTCCCGGCCGCCCGGCGCGCGCGCGTCGGCCTGGACCACGCCGGTGACGGTCAGCGCCCCCTCGATCTGGACGTGCTCGACGGCGCTGAACTGCTCGGCCCCGAGCGCTTCCTTGCGGGCGGTCACCTGGATGCTGCCGGTGCGATCGCGCAGACGAAAGAACAGGATGCCGCCGGAGGAGCGCGAGCGCAGGACCCACCCCCGCAGCCGCAACGTGCGCCCGATCGCGTCCGCAGCGAACGCCGCCTCGACCGGGGAGAATTCCCCGGCGTCGGGGATCACTGATACTCCCGCCACTTGTGCCCGCACTTGGTGCACTCGAAGATCCGGGTCTCGGGCTCGTCCGCGCCCCGGGTCTGGCGGAGCACCCAGTACGCCTCCATGTTGCCGCACTTCGGGCACTGCTCCTGCGCGGTCGGGAGGGTCGCCATGCGCTCCTCGAGCACCGCCATCGCCTTGCCGGTGGGCGCGGACTTGCCGACCTCGACCCCGCGGCCCATCGGGACCTTGGTCCCGCAGGCGGGACATTTCCACGCGTTGATCGCCCGGTCCGGGCGCATCAGGCGTTTACACTTCGGGCAGAACATGGCCGCCGCAGAACCGGGAGAACGCTACTTGACCTTTGGGATATCGGCGCCGTTCAGGCGCGCCGGTTCATCGGAGCGTGGCTCGCCGGCGGGGCTTCGGGCGCCGAAACGCTGAGCGGGAGCGGGGACGGCTTCGCGCCGGGAACGAACAGTCCGCGCATCCGCTCGACGCGCATGGCGAGGTCGGCCTTGGACGCGATGTCGTGCCGGACCTGGAACTCCCCGGTCACGTGGGCGATCGCCGCTTCGACGCGCGCGCCGGCTTCGTGGACCGCGCTCGCCTCGCCGACGAGTGCGATGCCGCGCGAGCCGGTCAACCGCACCTGGGAGGGTCCGGCGGCATCGACGCTCCCATAACGGACGTGCACGCCGAGCTCTTCGATCGCCGGTTCGTCCACCGTGATGAGCCCACCGACGACAGGATGGTCGGGGTAGCCCGGGGCCACGAGATATTTGACCGCCGTCGCGCGGAGCCGGAACTGCACCAGGTTCGGGTCGACGCGGCCCGTCGCGACGCCGAGGAGGAGCTCGGCAAAGTTGCCCTCCTCGTACAGCGTCAGGACATTGATCGCCTCCGGGTCGCCGAAACGGGCGTTGAACTCCATCAGCACCGGGCCCCGGGCGCTGAGCATGAAACCACCGTAGAGGATCCCCCGGTAGGGGATCCCCTCGCTGCGCAGCGCCTCGACGCTCTTGCGGAGGATCTCGAGGGCGCGGTCCCGCATCGACGCGGAGAGGAACGGGAGCAGGTGGTCGCGCTGGGAGTACGCGCCCATGCCACCCGTGTTCGGTCCGGTGTCGTGCTCGGCGGCGCGCTTGTAGTCCTGCACGATCGGCATCGGGAAGATGCCGGAATCCGTGACGAACGCCATCAGCGTGAACTCCTCGCCCTCGGCCTTCTCCTCGAGGAGGATCCCGCCGGCCTCGGGATGGGCGGCGAGGTACTGCTTGGCGTACGACGCGCCCTCCTCGGCGCTCTGGAAGTCTACGCCTTGGACGCGGACGCCCTTGCCCGCGGTCAGGCCGACGGGCTTGACGACGAACGGGCCGTTGATCTCGGCGACGCGGGCATCGACCTCATCGAGGTTCGACACCGGAACGAAGCGGGGGGAGGCCTCGATGCCGTGGCGAGCAAGCAGCTCGCGGCAGAATCTCTTGGAAGACTCGATCTGGGCGCCCGCCTTGGACGGGCCGACGACAGGAACTTCGGACGCCCGAAGGGCGTCGCCGACCCCGGCCGCCAACGGCGCCTCCGGTCCGACGACGGCGTAGTCGACACGTTGGGCCCTGGCCACCTCCACGACGGCGCCCGGCTGGGTCGGATCGACGGTAGCGTACTCGAACGCGAGCGCTTTCAGCCCCGGATTGATGTTCGACGCGGCGACCGCCACTTGGGCGCCGGCGGTGTGCAGTGCGGCCGCGATGGCGTGCTCGCGGGCGCCTCCACCGAGGACCAGGACGCGCATCGGTCGGCGCGCGAGGAGAGCCGCGGAGATATAGCGGTGCCTCCGGCCACGCGGCCGAGCGACGGTCTCAGCGCATCCTCGGCGCCACATTCGGGGCGTTGTCAGGGAACCGGCGGATGTCGGCGGTCGGGAGACCGGGTGCGACGAACGGCCGAGCACGACGGTGCATGGTCACCCTGGCTCCCTGCACCGACGGCGCGAGCCGCGCGGATGTGCTGCGCCGACTCGAGGGCGAGCGAGAGGAGGATCTGAACTTCGCCCGTCGGGGCCGACAGGGCCGGGAGGCAGAGGAGCCGGACGACACCGGTAACCACCGGGTCCGGCCCGTGTACCCCCCTAACCTGCTGCTCACCTCACGCCGGCCCCCCGCCGTCCCGCCACCTTTAAGAGGGGTACCGGGGTGGGCGCGACCGGTCCCTGATGGACGTTCGCGTCGTCGAGAAAGAGCACGACGTCCTTCGTCTGGAATTGCCCAAGGCCGAGGAGACGCTCTTGATCCCCTTGGTCGAGGCGCTCCAGGCCGAGGAGAAGGTCGTGGAGGCCCGCTATCATATCGGCCACCCGTACCTCGACCGCCCTTCGCTCTACCTCAAGACCAAGGGCGAGAAACCGCAGCAGGTGCTCAAGCGCGTCCTCAAGGATATGGCCGACCTCTACGGCGACGCCCTGCAGGACTTCGAGAAGAAGGCCGACAAGGTCAAGGCGTAGGGCCCGCGATGCTCAAGGAGTGCAGCCAGCACGGCTACTTCCGGGCCGAGACCTGCCCCGTCTGCGGCCAGCCCGCGCGGTTCCTGATGAACGACCGCGAGCTCGATCACCTGGGCCGCGTCATGACGGGCATCCTGCGACATTTCCCGGATAAGTACAATTTGACCCTCGACGAGCACGGCTGGGTCGAGCTGCCCAAGCTCGTCCAGTCGATCTCCTCCCACCACCGCGGCTACCACTGGCTGCGCACCCACCACCTCGTCGCGATCGCCGGGAGCGACCCGAAGGGCCGCTACGAGGTGCGGGACGACAAGATCCGCGCCACCTACGGGCACACCCTCGAGGTGGCCCTCGATCTCCCGACGGACAACATTCCGGACGAGCTGTACTACCCGGTGACCACCGAAGAGTCGGCGATCGTCCTGGAGGTCGGGCTCAAGCCGTCGGACCGCCGCAAGGTGCACCTGTCCAAGACCGCCCAGGATGCCCATGCCGCGGGGTCGGTGCGCACGCCCGAGCCGGTGATCCTCGCCGTGGACACGAAAAAGGCTCGCGCCCAGGGGATCGTGATCATGCAGGCGGGAAAGACCGTCTATCTGGTCGACCAGGTCCCGGCGGAATTCTTGAGCCGGCACACCCCACCGGCGGCGTAGACCAGTCGCTTCCCCCGCACGGGCGGCGGCCGCCGTGGGGAAGATCCCTCAACCGTTTGTGGCCGGGTCCAGATCGGGCTCCCCGGGGTCCGGCTCGGCGGGGGTCTCCGCGGCATCGGACGCGGGTGATCGGGGCCGACGCCGCATCCACACGATCGCGCCCACCACGGCGGCGATGACGATGGCTGCTCCCAGCGCGAGGTAGACGAGCGGGAGGGCGAAGGCGCCGGTGTTCGTTGCCGCGTACGACGCCGCAGCGCCGGTCGGGGTGCCCTCGACGACCAGCTCGCCCGATCCGTTGCCCAGTGCGTAGCCGCCGAGCTCGCCATACGTGTAAGCGTACGACCCATTGGCGAGGTCGAGCGCGAGCGACGGTTGGCTCGTCGAGTGCGACGTCCCGAGCACCGTCACGCTCCAGGAGGTCCCGCCGGGCAGGCCCGACTCCGTGAACGTCACGGCGTAGACGACCGCGCTCCAGGTGACCGCGACGGCGGCCGTCGCGACGCCATCCACCGTCACCGTCCCCGAGTACCGACTGGCCGCCCAACCGGAAATCGCACCGACCGTGTACGCGTAGGTGCCGTTCATGGCCGTCCCGTCCAAGGTCGCGGTGCTCCCCGTCAGGGCGGTCGCGCCGAGGTGGACGGTCCACGTTGTCCCTCCCGGAAGGCCCGATTCGGTGAACGGAATGGTGAACGTGACCGGCGCGAACGTGATGTTGACCAGGGGGCCGGAGCCATGGACGGTGAAGGTGCCGGTCGAGGAGGTCGGCGCGTAGCTCTTGTCGGCGGTCGCCACCGAGTAGTCGTACGAGGCGTTGGCGAGCGGCTCGGTGATCTCGCCAACCGACGATTCCATCGAACGGCCCCCGGTGAGATTGAAGTACCACAACCCGTCGGCCGGCAGGCCCGTCCGGGTGACGACGAGCGTGTAGACCAGGTAGCGGAAGGTGACGTTGACCGTTCGTGTGCCTCCGGCGACGGTCACGGTGCCCACGCTCGGGGTCGGGCTGTACCGCCGATCCGACGAGGTGACCGTGAATCCATGGGTGCCGTTGTCCAGCTCGACCGAATCCTTGACACCGGTGGCGCTTTGGGAGGCAAGTCCGGAGACGTTCACGAACCACGACGTCCCGTTCGGCAGCCCGATCGCCGCGAACGTGATCGGGTAGGTCACGAGAGAGAAGTTGGCCCACAGAGCCACCGGTCCGCCGTGGATGGCGAAGAGGGGCGCCGAACGGTCGGGCGCGAAGTCCTTGTTGCCGGTGGCGAGGTGGTAGCTGTAGGTGCCGTTCGGGACGTCGAATGTGGCGTTGGCAGCGGTCTCGCGGAGCGCAGGAAGGCCGGTGGCATTGAAGAACCACGTCGTTCCCTGCGGCAGCCCGGACTCGGTCAGGGACAGGGGGAAAGCGGCAAGGACGGTGAGATTGAGCGATGCGTTCGCCTCGTCACCGTGCGCGTCGGAGACCGACACCCCGAGCGAGAAGGTACCGGGCTGGGTGGGGGTGCAGTTCAGTTCGGCGAGGTCCGACGACGTGCATCCTCCGGGAAGGTTCGCGTAGCTGAAGGACAGCAGGCCTGACCCCCCCACGACCGCGGTCGTGAGGGAAAGCGGGTTGCCCTCGGCGACGGGGGAAGTCGAGGCGAAGAGGGAGGCGTGGAGGCGATCGCTCGCGATGACCGCGATGCCGCCGACGGTGTAGGAGTAGATCTCGTACGGCACGTACAGGTCGCCGATCCCGTCGAGGGTGGGTGCCAGCACTCCGCTCCCGATGGAGTAGTTGGAGAGGATCGCGTCCGTCGTCATCGACACCACCGTCAGGTTCACGTCGTTGGCCTCGGCCACGTACAGATCCCCATCCTGAGGGTCGACGAGCGGCGTCTGAGGATTCGGCCCGACGGGCACCACGGTCGTCACGTTGTTCGTGCTCCCGTTGAGCACCGTCAGGTTCCCGCTCGACCCGGAGAGGTATACGGGCACGAACACATCGCCGGTCGTCGGATCGACGGCGGGCGTGTTCGGTCCATACCCGACGGTCACGTGGGGAAGGAGGGTGTTGTCGGTGCCGTTGATGACGCTGACCGTCTGGTCACCGTTGTTCGCGACGTACAGCCAGCCGTTCACCGAGTCGAACGTCGGCTGCGTCGGGTAGAAGCCGACCGACAGCGTGGAGGGGGTTGCATCCGTGCTGGCGTTGACGATGACGACCCAGTTGTTCGAGTAGTAGGCGCTGCTCATCGCGACGTACAGCAACCCGTTCGCCGGGTCGAGCGTCGGCGTGATAGGGTCGATGCCGGTGCCGTCGCCGAGCTGGATGTTCGTCTTGACCGTGTGGTTGGAGCCATAAATCACGGTCAAATACGGATAATTGGTCGAATAGTTCGGATTCGGCACGTAGACCTGGTCCGTCACCGCGTCGTAAGTGCACGTCGTCGGTTCGTACCCGAGCGTCGTGTTGATCGACGCGACGACCCGGTTCGTCGCGGTGGAGATGACCGAGACGTTGCCCGAAAAGAAGTTGGAAACGTACAGGTCCCCGTCGGTCGGATCGAGGCAGCCCATCTGCGGTAGCGTGCCGACCGGGATGGTCGCGACGACCGTGTTGTTCGCGGTCTGGATGACCGACACGTTGCCGGTCTGCACGTTCGAAACGTAGAGCTCACCGGTACGATTGTCGAACACGCCGGGGTAGGGACCCCCGCCGACCGCGACCCGGTCGACGATCGTCCCCCCGTTTCCCACCTGCTGGGGCCGGGGCCCTAGCGAGGGGGCGGGCCGCCCCCCCATCACCCCGAGCGTCCGGTCGGAGGCGGGGTCGCCCCGGAGGGGGACCAAGGTGGCGTTGGTTCCAACGGTAGCGCCGTCGACTCGGACCCCCGATGGGGTCGTGGTCGCCGGTCCGACGTCGCCCCGCAGGGGGACCAACCCGGCGACGACCACGGCGACGGTCACGGCGACGACTGCCGCGAGGATGAGTCGGCCGCGACGTGGGTGGCTAGGGACCATCGGCCCTTCCGGAGCCGCGGGAGGATAAATTGGGCGTCGCCCGCGCTGCGCCACCGCTCGCGCCCCTGAGCGGCGCCCGGTCAGTCGATGACGACGTTGGTTTCGTACGTGGTCGATTCGTAGATCTTGACGTTGATGCCCGACGAGGAGGGGTAGGGGTTCAGGAACACGAACGAGAACGTGTCCGTGTAGGGCGCGGCGAACACGATCCGGGAGGAGGTGACGTTCGTCGAGGAGAACTGGGGGGTGGCCGGTTGCCCGTTGACAAATGCGTTGAAGCTCGTTGAGTTGTAGACCAGGAATTCGATCGGAACCCCGACCGGGTACGTGACGGTGAAGTTGCCGTTGATGTAGTCCTCTCCCGTGATCGCCCCGGAGAAGTAGGTGAAGTTGCCCGCCGAAACATTGAGGGTTCCTTGCGTGGTCAGTGGGTCGGGGAACGTCGTCGGGCCTGCCAGCAGGGTCGTCCCCAGGTCGTAGCCGATCCCGGCGATCACGGCCACGACGAGGACGACGCGCACGACCTTGAGGAACCGCATGCGATTGCGGAGCCGCGGTCGCAGCTGGGGGATCTCGCGCTCCTCGATCGCCCGGTGCTGGCCGCAGGTCGGGCACATCGAGGTCGCCGGAGGGACCGCTCCTCCGCAGATGGAGCACGTTGCCCAGGTGCCTGCCGAGGTCGGCGCCGCCACGGAATCTGTCGACCAGCCCTCGGGGCCGCTTTCACCCCTTCGTACGAGTTTCGCCCGGGCACCGAGGGCGTTCGCGGCGCTGCCCGCTACTTCTTGGGCCGGGCCAGCCCCAGGTTCACGAGGACGTTCTTCCGACGGGTGTACGTCCGGACGGAGTCGATCCCCTGCTCGGCCCCGAGGCCGCTCGATTTGAACCCGCCAAATGGTGATTGCGGGAAGGTCATGGGGGGGTCGTTGATCGTGACCATCCCCACGTCGAGACGTTGCGCGATCCCATGCGCGGTGCCGAGCTCGCGGGTCCACACCGCGGCGAACAGACCGTACTCCGTGGCATTGGCCAGGGAGACGGCTTCGTCTGGAGTCTCGAACGTCTGGACGGAAAGGACCGGACCGAAGATCTCCTCACGGACAGCGGCAGAATCCGGGCGTACTCCGTCGAGAACGGTCGGTCGCAGGAAGTTGCCCTGCCGGAGGACCTCGGATTCGGGGCGTTCTCCCCCGGCCACCACCTTAGCCCCGTCTAGCCGGGCGCCTTCGACATACCCCATCACTTTGACGAGCTGATCCACGGACACCAGCGGGCCCATTTCTACGCCGGGTTCGGTCCCTGGTCCGAGCTTCAGACCCTCGGCGATCCCTTTGATTTTCGCGACCAGTGCGTCGTGCACGCTGGAATGGACGAGGAGGCGGGATCCGGCCCAGCACATTTGACCCGCGTTGCCGAAGATCCCGAATCCGATCGCCCGCGCCGCGCGCTCGAGGTCGGCATCGCCGAACACGATGACGGGGCTCTTGCCTCCCAGCTCGAGCGTCGCGGGGATCACACGGGAGGCCGCCAGCTCGCCGATGCGGCGGCCGACCTCCAGGCTCCCCGTGAACGAGACCGATCGGCACCGCGGATCGGTGATCAACGCCTCGCCCACCCCGCGGCCCGGGCCGACGACGACGTTGCGGATCCCGTCCGGGACGCCGGCCTCGCGGGCGAGTTCGGCGAAACGGAGCGCCGTGAGCGGTGTCAAGCTGGCCGGCTTCAGGACGACGGCGTTACCCGCGGCGAGGGCCGGTCCGACGGAGCGGACCGAGAGGACGAGGGGAAAGTTCCACGGCGCGATGTGGACGGTGACCCCCAACGGTTCGCGCAGGGTGTAGTCGAACCGTCCGCCCGGGACCGGGATGGTGCTTCCTTCCAGCTTGTCGGCAAGACCGGCGACGTACTCCAACGTCCGTACGACGAAGCCG
>JAKIWD010000164.1 GCA_022750205.1 Thermoplasmata archaeon | reverse complement strand
CATGCCCAACTGAACGAGGCGCATCGCGAAGGCGCGCCCGAAGATGCCGGACCGACCGGCGCCATAGACGAAGATCGCGGGAGCGCGCTGGAGGATCTCGACGGCCCGGTCGATCGTTTTAGGGGGAAGGGCACCGAGACTCGCCGAGACGCGGGTAACGATGTACTCCTTGGCGTGCTCGACGACCTCGGCGCTAGTGGGGACGTCTGCGGTCAGAGGAGCCGCCTCCCTTGGACGCGGGGTGCGGAGTGTTCCGCGCGACGAGCGCCGGTTTCTTCGCGGGCTTGGCGGGGGGATGCGCGCTCACGAGCGGGGCCGGGGGAGCCTTTCCCTTTCCCACCCCGGCCGGAAGCGCCGCTTGGTGGCGTTTCGCCCATCGCTTCGAGAGCGCCCGTTCGTAGAGGAGCTTCATGTACATCGCATCATGCTCGAGCAAGGGCGAGCTCGAGATCACGGTCACGTCATACTCGCGCTCCGCCAACAGTTCCGCGAGCGGGTCGAAGCGGACCTGGCCCCTCTTGATCGGGGTGAGGCGGAATTCTCCCGGCCCGTAGAACTCCACGCCCGAGAAGTTGAGATAGAGATGACCGCCGCTCGCCTCGACGAACTGGTCGATGAGCGGCTTCAGGAGCGTCGGTTCCTCGAAGTTGACCCGCTCTCGAGCCGCGAGATGAGGAAGGTTGAGCACGGGAACCACGCCCTTTACCTGGTGGGCGAGTTCCAGGACCTCCTCCCGCGACCCGAAGACGTCGGGGTGTCCGCTCGGTTCGATGCCGAGCCGCACATTCCCGCGACTGTATTCCTTGAGCCAGCTCGAAAGTCCCCCGGCGATCCGCGTCAGGTCCTGCACCGAATCGGCCCGGTCGCCGCCCCCGTAGAACCCGAGATGGGTCACCGTCATCCGGGCCCCGAGCCCTTCCGCCAGGACACTCGCCCATTGGATCTGCCGCAGGGAGCGCTCCCGAGCCTCCTGGCTACCGAAGAAATCGACGTAGTAGGGAGCGTGAAGGGTCAGGTCGACATCGAGCGCCCGAGCGAGGGCCTTCGTCTGTTGAAGGTCGGCATAATCTTTGGCGAGGCTCCAGGTAAGGGTGGTCATGGACTCGCGCTTCTTGACGGGCGCCGTGAGGGCCGCGGCCGTCGGGCCTACTTCCCCCTTCACCCCGGCCGCCCCTTCGACGACCAGCTGGAGCGGAAGGTCACGATGCGATTTTCCGACCTCTTCGTCCAACGCGACGCGGGTGAGGGGGTTCACTTTGATGAACTGCACTTCCATCGCGGTGAGGCCCAAGTGATGGACGTCCGAAATACCGTCCCGGAGGGTGCGTCCCTTACAGGAAAGTGGAATACCTGCGGGTCCGAACCGAATCAAGCTGACCGACCCTCAAAAAAGGCGGGAGGGCGCTAAAGTGCGGGTCTATATATGGGGTGGGACGCGCCTTTTGAGTGCGACGAAGCGGCACTCCGGCCCGCGCTCGACAACCCCGCCGCCCGGGCCCCGCCGATAGCGAACCAAGGTCTGGGAGAAAGTTCCACCTACCGGAGCCACGATCGTTCCGGACGTCGTCGTCTGGGCGATCCACGCGGGGAGGATGCTGGGCGTCGCGCACGAGACCATGACGCGGTCGTACGGAGCGGCCCCCTTCCAGCCGTCCCGCCCATCGCCTGCGTGGACGTCTACCCGGGTCGAGTACCCTAGCTGGTCCAGGCGCGCCCTCGCCGTCCGGGCCAACCGACCATCGATCTCAACGCCGTTGACCCTCCCCGATGGTCCGACGAGCTCGCCGATCAACGCCGAGAGATACCCGGAGCCGAGACCGATCTCCAGTACGCTCTGGCCCGGCTGCAGTTCGGCCCACTCGAGCTGGAGTGCGACCATGTGCGGGGCCGAGATCGTTGCCCCGATGCCGGGCAAAGGGAGAGGCTCGTCCGCGTACGCCACTTCGCTCTGCGAGGCATCCACGAACCGGTGACGCGGAACCCGCCGCATCGCCGCTGCGACCGTAGGGTGGATCCCGACCAGGTCCGCGACCATCCGGGCCGCGTCGCCCGACCGGTCGGTATCGGACATCACGCCGGCGCTCGGTCCGCGGGTCGCGACCGGTGAAACTTGAACGCGAGGAGGTAGAGCTCGGAAGAGCGTTCTCGGGACGCCGGCGGCTTCGTCCGCACGACCTTGTCGAAGGAGGTTTCCAGTTCCTTCTCCAACTCGTCCAACAGGTCCCCATCGAAGACCTTCACGACCATGGTACCACCGGGGGCCAACACCTCGCGCGCCAATCCGAACGCATCTCGGACCAGCGCGACGCTCCGCGCGTGGTCGGTCGAGTAGGCACCGCTGATGCGGGGGGACATGTCCGAGAGCACCACGTCGAACGGTTCCGGGCCGAGGCGCGAGGGAAGGGTCACGTCGCCGACACGACCCCGCACGACCATCACGCCGGGGATCGGTTCGATCGGACGGGGGTCGACGGCGACGACGGCTCCGCTCCGACCGAGCGTTTGCCGCGCCACCACCGACCACCCGCCCGGCGCCGCGCCCAAGTCCAGGACTCGGTCTCCGCGGTGGAATATGGGGAATCGGCCGGCGAGGTGCCCGAGCTTGAACGCGGCCCGCGACCTCAGTCCCTCCTCCTGCGCCGCGCGATAGAACCGGTCGTACCGGCGTTCGGCGACGAACCGTCGGCCCATGCTGCCTCGAGTCGCCGCAGGGGATTATGCCGTCGGATGCGGCAGCGCGCGAGCTTCGACGCGGTCCCGGCGCCGGAGGTGGGGCCGTCCGAATTTGAATCGGAGTCTCTTGCACCCCAAGCAAGAAGGATGGTCCAAGCTACCCCACGGCCCCATGGGCGGCGTCGCTCGCGACGGACCCAAGTCGGGGAGATAACCGTTTCCGGGCCGGGCTAAGGTTTGTGCGCGAACCACCACGCGACGAGGCCCACCACCGTGATGATGACCGTGCTCGCGACGGAGAGCCAGGCGAACCCCCACAGGTCGGCGCGACCGTCCGACGCGCTCACTCCGGCGCCGGGGGTGGAGGAGCCAGGTCCGTGGGCGTACGGATTCTCGACCGTCCCGCTCATCGCATTTCGCAGTGCGGGGTGGATTCTTAACGGCTCGGTTCGGACCGCGGGCTCAAGCACCGAACCAGGGCAGGCGGGCCGCGGGACCGGTGGGCCGCAGGACCAGGAGGTGGAGGTTCGAGCCCGTATCGCCCGGGGCGTAGGAGTCGCGGACCGCGAGCTGGTAGAGCAGGAACAGCGCGTCCTCGTCGGTCGTG
>JAKIWD010000127.1 GCA_022750205.1 Thermoplasmata archaeon | reverse complement strand
GCGCCCTCACCACCACGGCGGATGGGACGGGTGGTGGTCGGGCTGGTGGAACGATCGTGCCCACGATGGGTGGGATGGGGCGAGCGGACGGGACTGAGCCCGAGGGGTCGGGGTGCGGGAGCTGCCGCGTGTCCGGTTGGATACGTTCGAATGGGAGAGGGCCCGCCCGACCGTTCGACTCAAGGAGTAACCGGCTCCCGCCTCGTGCCTCCCCGTGAAGCTCCCGTCGGGCCGGCCAGCCTCAACCGTGGGGCAGCTGGCTCGGTCCGCCCGTTTCAAGACCCCTTCAGCAGCTTCAAGCTCGATGCCGACTGACCCAGCCTATCGGGCGATCCCCGATGGAGCGTAGCAAACATGGCGAACCCGAAACCCGGCAGCGTAGTGCACGTAGAGCTCGCGTCGAACGACCTCGCCGCCTCCCGTAAGTTCCTCAAAGAAGTGTTTGGGTGGAAGTTCAAGAAGAACATGATGGGTCCGGATATGGAGTACTGGACGTTCGAGGCACCGTCGGGTCCGATGGGCGGGTTGATGGCGTCGATGCCGGAGCGCTCGGCCGGGACGCTCAACTACCTCCTCGTCAAATCCGTGGACGCGACGGTCAAGAAGATCAAGGCCAAAGGCGGGAAGATCCTCATGGACAAGCAGGAGATCCCGAAGATCGGCTGGTGCGCGATCTACGAGGTTCCCGGCGGGATCATGCAGGCGATCTTCCAGCCGAAGATGTAGTCGGCACCGCTCGAGTTCACCTACCCCACCGGCCCGGGGCCCGACGGACCCCGGGCTCTTCTTCGGTTGGTGCGCGGCTCAGAATCCGATCGCCTCGCGGATCAAAACCACGGTGATCCGCTCGGGCGACATCTCACGGCGGATGATCAGGATCTTGGCGATAGCGCTACCACGCCCGTAGGCGCCGTGGGCCCGGACGTCTTCCAACGGGAAGGCGTACGTTTCCAGCCGACGCATCGCCGTCTCGAGGTCGGGAACGACCTTCTGGGCGCCGACGAGGAGAAAAACGCGACCGGCGCCGGCCGAGTACGGGCCGAGCTGGCTCCCGGAAGCGGACGCCACGACGATCTGGCCATCCTCGGTGATGGCGTGCGCACTGCCGACCACCACGTCCGGGGCCGCGCCCAATCGCACCATCTCCCGGAACTGCGTCTTCGGGTCGAGCTTGGCGAGCGTCTGGGCCCGCAGCGATTGGAAATCGCCGGAGCCGTTGATCACGTCGGCGAGGCCCGAAAGTCGGGTCGTCTCGCTGCTGACCGTCAGGATGCCCTGATCCTTCGAAGCCGTTGGGAAACGAGTTCCCGGGCTGCCGCCGGAGAGTCCACGACCTCCACCACAAAGCCGCGCTCCCGCAGGCCGACCGCCGTGCGCTCGAGCTGTGCCTCCGTCGCCGGGCGACCGAACCGCGGGTCGATCGGGATGCCGAACTCGGTCTTGCCGTTCACCGCCACGCTGGGGGGGCTGGATTCCGCCATGATGGTTCCTGTCTCGAGACGTCGCGGAGGCCCCTGAGCGGGAGCAGAACGGCTCGGGAACTTCCCGAACGCGCCCGCTCCCCTCGGGGGTAGCCGACTCGCCTCGACTGCCACTATTGAAAGGGAAGTATTAGGCCAAGTGCGGTAGGCTAAGGCAAGTAGCTAACGGTCCCTTTACTCAGTCGCTGGAGCGAGGGCGAGGCCGCAGGCTCGGGGGGAATCCGCCTCCATCCCCGAGGGTCCCGCCCCGGTGGTAGAAATGCGCCCATGGGTGGCGGGGGAAGGTATTTCTGTCCCTCCCCCGACTAAATACTACCTACCTTGAGGTCCGGGTCACAGAGTGGGGTTCACCCACGGCGCCGTGCCCTAGGGCACCCCGGTCTCCGGCTCTCGATCGCGATGGTCGTCGTACTGGTCGTGAGTTGCCCTGCATTCGCGCCGACCCACACGGCCGCTCTCGGGGCCGCGGTGCCTCCGCCCGACCGGGCCCAACTGGCGGGAATCCCCACCTCCTGCGCGGGTACCGGCTCGGAGTCAGGCTGTCCGATCCCGCTCGCTCACGCATCGACCGTGGTACCCTTGGCGGGCGCGGACGTCTGGACGAACGTGACGGCCTCGCAGCGGTTCGTGCCGCCCACACTGCGCGGGGCGAGCTTGGTGTACGACCCGGTGGACAACTACCTGCTCCTATTCGGCGGCTGCTCGACCGCCGCCTGCCCGGCGCCCGCCCAGACATGGAAGTACGCCGGCGGGACCTGGACGAGCTTTTCACCGTCCTCGGCGCAGCCGCCGGCCCGGGCGTACGGGAACTTGGTGTTCGACTCGCGCGACGGCTACGTGCTGTTGTTCGGCGGCTGGGCCGGTCCGGGACACTACCTGAACGATACGTGGGGGTTCTCGGCCGGGGCGTGGACGAACCTCACGAACGTCACGAGCGCCCCGCCGGCCCGGTGGGCGGCCTCGCTCGCCTACGACCACCTGGACGGCTATGCGGTCCTGTTCGGGGGTTGCGGGTCAACGCAATGTCCCCGGAACGACACGTGGCGCTTCCAGCAGGGCAGCTGGAAGAACATCACCCTCCCCGCCGGTGCGAACCCCGCCGCCCGCGCGGGGGCCTCGATGTCCTGGGATGACAATGATGGCTACGCCGTGCTGTTCGGCGGCGCGAACGCCACGGGCGCGCTGTTCAACGACACCTGGCAGTTCGTGCATGCCAAGTGGACCCTGAGCGTGCTGACCTCCACCACCTCCCCCCCGGCCCGGATGGGGGCCTCGTTCACCTACTACGGCATTGACAACGCGGCGTACCTCTATGGGGGAAACGGTACGGGCGGTACGATCAACGACATCTGGAAGTTCGCCGTCGACCACTGGACAAACCAGTCGGCGGCGTTGAACGCGCTGCCGGGTCCGAGGATGACCGCGGCGGGCCTGGAGAGCACCCTCTCGTGGACGACGACCGGGGTCAAACAACGGCTGGGCTTCTTCGTCGTGGTGGGCGGCACCAACGCCGGGTGCCTGACCTGCTCGCGCGGCGGCTACAACGATACCTGGGTGTTCGAGCCGGTGCTAGGCACGACGGCGACCGTGATCCCGTCGGTCGTCGAGATCCGTGAACCGGCGACCTTCTCGAGCGTGACCGCCGGCGGAACGGCGCCGTACGGGTATTCGTGGCAGCTCGGGGATGGGAGCACCTCGGCGAGCGCCTCCCCCTCCCACCAGTACCTCGGCGTGGCCGTCTACACGGCCAACCTCACCGCAACGGACGCGGCCGGGGTCAGCGCCCGCTCCAGCACCACCGTCATGGTCCTGAGCGGACCGGTCGTTTCGACGCGCATCGACCCGAGGTTCACGGACATCGGGCGGACCGTCGACTTCAACGCCACGACCACCGGGGGAACTGCGCCATTGACCACGCGCTGGGACTTCGGGGACGGGCAGTCCTTCACCGGCGGGCAAACGACCCATCAGTTCTCCGCCGAGGACACCTACCTCGGCAACGTGAGCGTCACGGATGCCGTGCTCGGCGAGGGCGTCGTGACGTTCGCGATCACGGTCAACGCCACGGTGGAGATCGCGGCGACCGTGCCGACCTCGGCCGCCATCATCGGGACCAACGCCTCGTTCGCGGTCACTCCGACCCTGGGAACGCCCCCCTATACGGCCGACTGGACGTTCGGGGATGGGTCCCAGGCGTACACGCTGCAAGCGGTCCACCCCTACTCGACGACGGGGACGTTCAACGCGAGCCTGAAGGTCTCCGATGCGGTCGGGGCGGAGCGGTGGGACAACTTCACCGTCCAGGTCGTGGCCGCCCCGGTCACCCACCCGACCGGGACGTTCCTGAGCGAGTGGCTTCCGTGGATCGTCCTCTCGCTGGTCGTGGCCGCGGCCGCCTTGGGCGTGTTCGTGTACTACCGGCGCCGGCGACGCCGACGCACCAACGTGCCGATCGCGGCCGCCGCCGTCGGGGAGATGTCCTGGAACCAGGACGGGGACGAGCCCCATTCCTCCGACTCCCGAAGTTCCCGCCGAGCCCGTGGCCGCCGTTAGGCCACGGACCAACGCTCGTCGTAACTCCGGGGGCCGGGACTTGCTGCGGGGCGATCAGTTCGCCCGTTCGCCTCCGACAGGGAGGTTAACGAGCGCGTCGATCGGGATCCCTGTCGCTTCACAGCACTGCTCCCACAGCCGTCTCCGCGTGGCGCGGTCATAGGACTGGGGGGAGGAGCGAGCCGGTTTCTCCCGGTCGAAGTACGCCCCGGTCGTATCGGCCACGTCCGGCGAGGTGGCAAGATACACCGGTGTCCGGGCACCTCGTTGGACGCGGATCGCAAAGAGGCGTGAGAGGACGCGGATCCCCAGGCCGAAGGCGCCGCCGTTGTTCTGCCCGAAGCGGGTCCGCACGAACCCGGGGTGCAGGGAGTTCACCGTCACCCCACTTCCTCGGAACCGCTCGGCGAACTCGTAGCTGAGCAGCACGAGGGCGAGCTTAGATCGGCCATATTGGCGGAATCCGTGGTATTTGCGGGCGCCCTCGAGATCCTCGAGGTCGAGCGAGTAGCCGAAGTGGGCGGAGGAGGCGACATTGACGACCCGAGCCGGCCGGCTCTTGACCAGACGGGGAGCGAGTCGATGGGTCAACAGGAACGGAGCGAGCACGTTGAGGGCCCAGGTGCGCTCGTGCCCGTCGGCGGTCAGCTCGCGATGGGAAAAGACCGCGCCGGCGTTGTTGATCAGCACGTCGATGCGCGGGAAGCGCCCGGTGAGTTCATCGGCGAGCCGGTCGACTTCGTCTCGCCGGGAGAGGTCGGCCCTCGCCACTTCGAGGCGACCGCCGCCAGGCGGGGGGGTCAAGTTCGTCGCCATCTCCTCAAGCTTGGACGCATCGCGGCCGACCGCCACCACGGTCGCCCCGAGCGCGAGGACCGCGCGGACCGTCTCCAATCCGATACCGGAGGTAGCTCCCGTGACGACCACGACGTAACCGGAGGGGACCACGTTCGCACTCACGCCAATGGGGGCCCCCGTCACGGGGCGCTTCCATCCATGCTCCGTGTTTAAGCAACGGCCCCGAGCGAGTCGGAGCGGGCGTGGCGAGCACTCGGCCAGAAGATTGAAGCGGCCCCCCCCGCCTTTCCTCGCCTGGGGGTGCCAGGTGCCGGACCGGGGGGAGAGCGACGCGGGCGCCGCCGGTGCCCCCCGTCGCAACGCCAACCCGCCGGGTGCCGCTTACCCCCCCGTCGGAGCATCCGACCCGTTCACGACCTCGGACGGAAACCGGCGCTACTGGGACGGGCTGCCGACCGCTTCGTCCGGAAAACGGGCCCAATTCCGGCGTCGGCGCTCCCGGCTGGGGACGGCATTGGTCCTGGTCGGGATCCTGGAGATCGTGGTGGTCGCCGGCGTGATCACCGGCTGGTTCGGGCTACCGGGGTTCGTCGCCAAGAACGGTGCGACCGCTCCGCCCGGACCGACCGGGCCGGACCCGAACCCGTTCCACGAAAAGCTCAACGCGCTGTACGGCGAGGTCAGCTACTCGGGCAACGAGTCCGGCTACTTCTCGGGGGTCGACCGGGTCAACCTGTGCAGCGTGTGTCCCGCGCTCCCGTTCGTAGATTACCAGTACAGCCCGCCGTTCGCGGTCGTGACGGTCTTCTTCAACCTGACCAACACCGGGTCGACGTACCACACCGCCACCTCGTTCACCCTCGTCGCGGGGTCCGCCGACGCGTCGGGGGTGTTCGAACTCCTCGGCATGTACTGCTGCGCACCCAACAACTACGACGAAGATACGGAAGCGCTGGGGGTTTCCCCGGGAATGACGTGGAGCCTGGAGGCGATCGTCGTGGCCTCCAGCATCCCGAGCAACGGGGGCCAGGGCTACG
>JAKIWD010000166.1 GCA_022750205.1 Thermoplasmata archaeon | reverse complement strand
TTCTTCAAGGCAAACCTGTCACAGTTCATGCACGGCGAGCAGGGGGCCATGATGACGGCCGCCAAGATCGTCGAGACCGTGCCGTGGATCGATGCCAAGTACTACGCGTCGACCCAGACGATGGACGAGGCGCGTCACACCGAGGTGTTCGCGAAGTACCTGCGGACGAAGCTGGGCGACGCCTACCCGATGAGCCCGTTCCTCAAGGCGCAGATCTGGGGGCTGCTCGAGGACCCCCGCTGGGACATCGCGTACCTGGGGATGCAGATCGTGATCGAGTCGCTGGCGTTGGCGGCCTTCGGGGACATGCTCCGGCGTATCAAGGAACCGCTGCTCCAGAAGCTTCTGCGCTACGTGATGTCCGACGAGGCGCGCCACGTCGCCTTCGGCGTCCTGACGCTGTCGGAGTACTACGGCGACCTCAGCGAGGCCGAGCTCTTGGAGCGCCAGGAGTTCCTGGTCGACGCCACGTTGAACCAGCGGGCGCGGGCAACCACGCCCGAGGTGTGGGAGCGGTTGGGGACGACGGGTGAGGCGGTGTTGCCGTTCCTGCTGCAGGCGGCCGAGCAGATGAAGACGAACCTCATGGGCGGCTTCGCCCGGGGCTTCTTCGCCAAGCTCGTCCCCAACGTCCGCAAGCTCGGCCTGCTCGACGCCAACAACGGCTGGCTCCGCCAGCGCTGGGGCGAGGCCGGCCTGCTCGAGTTCGAGTTCGCCGACGACACCGGGTCGGACTACGAGGCCTATGACGAGGTCGCCAAGGACCGGGCCGCGGTGGCGGGGGCGGACGCCGAGACGGACCCGGACGCGCCGTAGGCCGTCGTACGCGTGACCCCGTGCCCCCGGCCGTTGTGTGCCGGGGGCCGTTCGCGACCCGGCTCTCTAGTGCGAGCTCAGTCGACGACACGCGGCGTCATATTGCGACACCGCCGCCGTGCTCCCTGCATGTTGCGTCGAGCCTGGGCCGTTTCCCGCATACATGGTGCCCGCGTGTCCCGGAAGTGACTCGTTGAACGCCGAACCGGGAGCGCTCGCCGCATTCCCGGGCTCGACCGGAGCCGTGTTGCCGGGTCCGCAGTTGAATCCAGCGGTCGTCCCGGGCTGACCGGTTGTCGGGGTTTGCATCGCACCAGCGATACCAATGGGTACGAGTGTGGCTACGGCCGTCACCGCACACGCAGCAAGGCTGCACCTGACTCTGGACATGGAGGATCTCCTCTCCCGCTCTTGTGCCCAGGTATACGGGCAGCCGTTGGAGAGAGATTCTGCGAAGCGCTCACCCGGAGGTCCGGGTTCTTGGATGCTCGTTTGCAGGTGGACCTGGGTTGCAGGTACGAAACCCGCGTACGGGGCTGGGTCAGGTCCCGCTCCGAGGTGGGGATAGCCGGGCACGTGGTCCCGGTCCGGTGGTCGGCTCTACCGGGGTTGGCTAGACATTCGCGATGGCGTCCGCCGACAAGCTGGCCGTGGCCGAGACGATCTACCGCTACGCGACCGGTGTCGATCGGCGTGACTGGGCGATGTACCGCTCGCTCTTCACCGACACCGTGAACATCGACTTCTCAAGTTTCGACCCGGACCTGCCATCGAGGGTGCTCAACGCGGACGACTGGGTGGCCGGGATCGTCCCTCTGTTCACCGGACTCGCCGCGACGCAGCACTCGATGACGAACCCGCTCGCCACGGTGGAGGGCGACGCGGCGACTATCGGGATGTCCATGCAGGCGCATCACGTCTACGACCCAGAGGATCCGGCGTCGTGGTTCACGGTCGGCGGCTACTACGACGACACCCTCGAACGCATCGACGGGCAGTGGCTGCTGACGGGCGTGCGCCTGACGGTCACGTGGCGGGCGGGCGATCCGGCGATCATGAACCTGGCCCGGGCCGCCGGGCACCGCCTCCTGGGCGGCTGACCGAACGTCACCGGGTTTCGTGGGGGCCCCAGGGGGCTGGACACGTCGGCCTTCGACCCACCATCGAGACAGCTACCCGCCTCCGGGGTCTCCAACGCGGGCGCGCTTCGGATCCAAGAACAGACTTCGACCGTCAGCCGGCTCCAAGAGGCCGGCGCCTCCAGCGACGACGCCGACGGACAAGAAAATGGATCCGAGGGCGTCGAGCGGTGTGTGCCACTGCGCCCCGATCACGGCGAGCGACATCAAGAGGGTCCAGACGACGCCCACAACGAGCGTGACGACGCGCGCTCGTCTACTGAGGAGCGGGTAGAGCGCCAACCAGAGAGCCAGCGCGGTGGCGCTGACTGCGGTCACGTGCCCCGAGGGGAAGGTGAACTCGGTATCAAGGATCCGCTGGACGTGGGGTTTGACAACCTGTTCGCTGACGAGGAGCGCCGCGGCCGCGAGGGCGGCGTAGACGACGACACGAAGAAAGGCGCGTCGGAAAAAGCCGAACAGCAAGGAGGCGGCGAGAGCAACGCCGACCGCGGGGGCGCCGAGGACGTCGGCGAGATCGCGCCAAGTTTCCCGGGCGGACGGAGGTCCAAGCCACCTGAACGCGGGTTTCTCGAACGCAAACGGCGCATTTTTGTGTGCCACGACCAGAGCCAGAAGCGCGGTCGCGAGAAGGCAGAGCAACCCGGCGATCCGGAGGTTGGAGCGCGACACAGAGTGCAAACTATGCGTCCCACGGGATCCGAATGGTCGCCATTGCGCCGAAGGGGTGTCGCTCTTAGCCCATGGGAGTCCACAGGCGCGATCGCTACCCGGTACTGATCTTTTCGAGCCGCTCCAGGCTGGCCGCCATGGACTCGGACACTGAGTTTCTCCCGTTGACCCACGCCCCGCCCTCGTGCAGAAGCGACTGGCGGATCTCCTCCGACACGCGGCCGGGGTCAAAGACCTCGGTGACAACGGTGGCGTCCGCACCGTCCGGAGTGAGGATGTAGCCCCAGCGGTAGCCCGCAGGGATGCCGACTTTGGCTGGATCATCGTCCTCAGCCCGAGAAGGATCTCCGGGAGCCGGTTCCCAAAATATGCGCCGCTCTGGCTCGAACTCCACCACGTAGTTGAGCATGAGGTAGTCGTCTCCCAGCCGATGCATCTTCATCGTGAACGTGTCACCCACGGCGGAGATCGGACGGTCGAGGACGGCTCCCC
>JAKIWD010000169.1 GCA_022750205.1 Thermoplasmata archaeon | reverse complement strand
TCGCGCACGAGCACGGACTCGAGGTCAAGTTCGGCAAAGAGAAGATCGCCGAGTTTCGGAAACTCGTCGCCGAAGCCCAGCGCAACGGTTCCTGAACCTAGAGTCGCCTTCGTGGGCTACTGCAGGTCTCTGAGTGCGCGCCAAACGCGCGCCAGTGACACCCTGAAACAACGGGATTCTACGGGGTCAGGCAGGAGGAGCGCTCCAGTCTTTGCCCTGCACACGCCGATTTTTCGCTCAACCGTGCGGCTTCGCGGGATCGCCGGGTAGGTCTGCAAAATCCAGTACACCGGTTCGACTCCGGTAGGCGCCTTACTCCCGTGCGGAGGCGGCAGCCGCAGGCCCGTCACTGATCTGCGTGTCCCACGCCGTATCCCTCCATGATGTCCACGGCGGGATGAAAGGCCGGCGAGAGGGTGGCACAGAACTCGCGAACCTGGCGACAGATCTCCGCCACTTCGGCCCGAGTGGGCTCGTGGTCGGGATAGATCTTGACCTTGAGCCGCAAGTGCGGAGCGCTCGCCAGAGGCTCTCTGGGGTGCTGTGTCTCTGCCATTGCGTCGTTCCAACGGTAGCCGGGTCGTCCGGCTACTCTCGGGCGGTGGGGATTCTCGGGCGCATCAACCGGGCGATCAAGCGCCTCAATCGCGCGTTGGGCTCAGGGGAGGGGACAGCGGAAGGAAACGCTGGTGGTGTCAACCCGGCTCTGCGGCACCTCGGCGCGGCCGAGCGCGAAGAGTTTCCACCCGAGGAGTTCACATCGGACGAGCGCGAAGAGAGCGAGTAGTAGCTCAGCGATCCGGAGCCGGCCCAGTTGTGCTTCGGGCCACGAGCTCGAGCGGGAGCAACTCGCAGAGAGGCTCTACCGGTCGACCGGCCAGCGTCTCGAGGAGGAGCTTTGCTCCCCGACGTCCGCTTTCGAGCAGCGGCTGGCGGACCGTCGTCAGGCCGACGTAGGCGGCGACCTCGATGTCGTCGAACCCGATGACCGATAGTTCTGCCGGTATCCGAATGCCGAGCGAGCGGGCTGCTTCGATGGCACCCAGTGCCTGGGTGTCGGACGCTGCGAAGATCGCCGTCGGTCGCTCCGGCAAGGAGAGAAGCTCGGAGGCGACCGCACGGGCGACATGCGGCAGCCGGGTTCCTTCGCGCACGTAGTCGCTCCGCGGCTCGATCCCCGCCGAAGTCAGGGCGCGCTCGTAGCCGCGGGTCCGGTCGCGGCTCCACTCGAAGCGAAACTCCGGCGGCGGGTCGCCGATCAGGGCGATGCGTCGGTGTCCGAGCTCGACGAGGTGCCGGGTTGCCATCTCGCCGCCGGCCACGTCGTCGACCGCGATGCTCGGAAAGGACGGGTGCACGGCGTCGATCAGGACGCACGGGACGCCCGCGGCGCGAAGGCGATCCACCTCGGCCTCGGGCGGGAGCGTCGAGACGACGAGCAGCCCGTCGGCCCGCTCGCCTCGATCGAACAGCTCGAATGCCCGGCGCTGCCGGTCCTCCGACTCGATGTCGAACACCATCAGGTCGTACGCCGAGCCAGTGAGGCCTTCCACGATGCCTCTGACCCTCTGTACCGCGGACGGGTTCGTGAACCAGGGCAGAAGCGTCGCCACCACCATCGTCCGCCGGAGGGAGAGGCTGCGGGCGAGCGAGCTCGGCCTGTAGTTCAACGCCTCGATCGCCTCGACGACCCGGTCCCGGGTGCTCGGCCGGACACCCACGTGGCCGTTGAGGACGCGAGAGACGGTCGCGACGCCGACGCCGGCCAGCGCGGCGACGTCCCCGATGCGGGCGGGGCTACCGGTCGGGCGTGCCGCAGCGGTTGGTAACGGTTCCATTACAAACAAGCGTGGCGATTCGGAGTCTGTACGTCAAGGGGAAGCCGACTCTGGCGCGCGAAAAGGAGCATTGGTGTAACAACCGGCTCAAAAGGGTAATAATCAGAGTTGGGCTTCCGTTTTTGAAACCGGTTCCAACGAGGGAGGGTCGTCAATATGACGAAGCGCTTAGCGGTGATCCTTGGCCTGGTGGTGTTGGCCGTGGCTCTAGTCACCGCATCTGCCCAGGCTGGGCACAAGACACAGAAGGTAACCAACGTGACGTTCGCGGGCTGGTCCTCGGGCACGGATGAGGACGCGCTGGACCAGCAGATGGCGAACAAGTTCAACTCGACCGTGGGAGCAAAAGAGGGCATCCACGTGACGTGGACAGTCATCAACGGCGACTACACCCAGGCGATGACCGCAAGGTTCGCCGCCCACAACGCGCCCGACGTGTTCTACGCCGACTCGAGCGTGATCGGCGCCTGGGTCAAGCAGGGTGTCATTGCGCCGCTGAACGGCCTCGTGAAGCAGACCCACTTCAAGACCAAGCCGTTCTATCCCAAGCTGCTCGGTGCCTTCAAGAAGGGTAAGACCATCTACGGCTTCCCGAAGGACTGGTCGCCGCTCGCCGAGGAGACGAACAACGGTCTGCTGAATCAGGCCGGCGTCAAGGTGCCGAAGACCTGGGCGCAGCTCAAGTCGGCTGCCAAGAAGATTCAGCAGAAGACGTCCGCCAGCCACCCGATCTGCCTCTCGGCCGACTGGGCGCGGATGGGCGCCTTCATGTACCAGAACAAGGGCTCGATCACGAAGAACCTCACCTCGAAGGCAAACGTCCAGGCGGTGAAGTTCTACGTGAGCCTGCTCAAGAGCGGTCTCGCCTACACACCGCCCTCGGGCAGCTGGTGCGGCGAGCAGCTCGGTCAGGGCCACGCCGCGATCATCTTCGAGGGCAACTGGGTGCTGCCGTACATGAAGTCGACCTTCCCCAGCGTCCATTA
>JAKIWD010000201.1 GCA_022750205.1 Thermoplasmata archaeon | reverse complement strand
GGGGCCGCGCTCACCAGCTTTGGCTTCGTGCTGCTGGCATCGGCTCAGACGCTCGACCAGAGCCTGCTGTACGAGACGGTGACCGGAGCCGGGATCGCGCTGCTGAACGCTTCGATCATCAACATGCTGGTGCTGACCGTCGACCCCAAAGACATGGGTCAGGCGACGGCCATGAACAACGTCTTCCGGAACTTAGGCGGGAGCGTCGGCGCCCCCATCGTCGGCTCACTGCTCGCGGCCTACGTCACGGGAGTGGTCATCCCGAACGGCCCGTTGGCGGGCACCAACCTCCCGGAAGTGCTCGCCTTCCAGTACGCATTCTGGATCGCCGCGGCGGTCACGCTGGTGGGCGGGCTGGCCGTGGTCTTCGGACAAGAGGTCCTCGGTCCGCATCGGCACGCCAAGTTCGCCCACCATCCGGCCCTTGCCGGCCGGCGCGGGAGCGGGACATCGACCACGACGCCGCTCCCAGCTCCCGCCGAGGCGTGAATCGCTCCGGCGGAGTACGCCCCCCCGGGTCCGGGACCCGCCCCCGGTGTTCGATCGCACCGAACCCCGGACCGGTGTCGGTCGAGCCAGGTGCGCGGGCTCACCCGGGGATCGTGTAGCGCACCGCGAACGTGTCGACGTACTCGAGCACCTTGTCGATGCCTTTCTCGCGGCCGGTTGCGAGCGCGAGTCCCAGGACCTTCTCTGTGACCGCCACGTCGAGCGGCGCCACCTCCTCGATCGTCGTCGTCACCGGCACCGCGTGGCGGTCGAAACAGGCGAGGAACGCCTGAAACTTCGGAAAGGCGCATTGGAAGAGTTGGAGCTGGAGCCGGACGTCCGGCGGCGTCGGGTCGGCGTGGTAGCTCTTCATCTCGTAGAAGCGCGCCTGACCGTCCCAGTAGTCGGGTTGGGCGTAGACGCCGACCTCTTCGTTGATGAGGATCAGTCGGCTCCGCGGGCGGCCCAGCCCCATGAGGTCGCTGCGGCGGAACGCATGGATGACGGCGAAGATGGTCGCCAACTGATGGGCTCGGTCCTCGGCGACGAGCGGGAGGTCCGCGTCGGCGAGCTCCCGGTCCAGCACCTCGGTGGCGTGGCGCTCCATCGCCGTGCGGGTCGGCCGTCGCGAGAGGGCGAACTCGTAGCTGTAGCGAGACAAGGTCTCGTCGATAGCCTTCCCGACCGCCATCCCGACCTCGTCGCGCTCGGTGACGGGGCGGGGGTACGCCGCGCGGACGACCTCGTGGGTCGCCACCGTCTTGACGCTCGTCATCGTTGGATCGTCAGGCGGCTGCCCAAGCCGCGGTCCGCGCGCATCAACGAGAGGCCCCTGAAGTCGCCCCGGCTCGAGAACAGGCGAGCTCGGCGAGGTGCCGATTGAGCGCCATCATCCGACGAGCGGGGAGCTCTCCCGGACGGATCCATGCGAATTCTGAATGCTCCTTCGGGTCGAGTCGAACTTCGGGCCGGGGGAGGACGTCGACGAGGAAAAGCGCCAGCTCGAGCACCGGCTGATGAAACCCGGGCGGTGCAGGCCCCCGCTGATGATGGATCTCTCGCAGGGCGCTCTCCCGGATACCCGTCTCCTCGGCGAGTTCCCGGGCCGATGCGGACTCGAATGATTCTCCCGATTCCACCCCACCCCCCGGGATCTCCCAGTATCCGGGGAGCGAATCCGCCGGAGCCCTCCGGATGAGCAGGATGCTGCCAGCGGAGATGACCGCGATGTTAACAACGCGGGTGACGCCGGGCACTTTTCCCCCTTGGACCGCGACGCCGAACGCTCTTGATTCCTTCGG
>JAKIWD010000035.1 GCA_022750205.1 Thermoplasmata archaeon | reverse complement strand
GGCCGTCCGGACCGTTGCCCCACCCTTCCGAACGGGGTGCCGTTCGGGACGGGCCCAGAGGACCGTGTACGGCTCCAAGCGCCGGGTGAACGAAAACCTTCGAAGCCCGTCGTGGATGTGCGGCGGAACGGGGACGGGGACTCGGAACGACGGGCGGAGCGCTCGTTGGAAATAGTGATCCAGGGCGCGCTCGAAGAAGGAGGTCTGGCGGTCGGCGCCGACCGAGCCCACGGTGACGAAGTTGAACCGGGGGACGGGAATCCGCTCGTGGGTCACGAAGGAGGCGCCGGCCACGTCGTAAGCGAATCCTCCGAGCGCGAGGACGAACGCGCGGTCCGAGCCGACCGCCCGGTCCGTGAGGTCTCGGGACGGCGGCTCCAAGGGCATCGGCCGACCAACCCGAAACGCGATACTTCAGGTCTCCCCGGACCTCCCACGGTCTCGCGAATTTGACCCCGGGACGCCGTTTCCCTCGGTCGATAGGCGGGGGCCCGCAAGGGGCTGGGTCTCGAACGGTTAATATTGAAGGCAAGCTCCCGCCGCGCTCGGGGGAGCCGGTGCTCCCCAAAGGGAACGGGCCGTGGGAAGACCGGGAGTGACGCCGCCGATGGTCGTGGCGGTGCTGGGGGCGGGCAATATGGGCAGCGGGATCGCGCAGGCTGCCGCTCAGGCCGGCTATCGGGTCCACCTCCGGGACCTGAACGACGGCCTTCTCGCTCGGGGCCGGTCCCTCATCGAGAAGACGCTCGACGGGGCGATCCAGCGGAAGAAGTCCACGCCTCAGAAGAAAGCCGAGGTCCTGGCCCGCATCGAATTCACCACCGACCTCGCCAGTGCGGTTCGCGACGCTGCCCTGGTCATCGAGGCCGTCTTCGAGGAGGAAGGGGTCAAGCGCGACCTGTTCCGCGAACTGGCGCCCCATGTACGAGCCGATGCCATCGTGGCCACGAACACGTCGTCGCTGTCGGTCACCCGTCTTGCCCAGGGGTTCCCGGATCCGTCCCGGTTCGCGGGTCTTCACTTCTTTTTCCCGGCCGCGGTCAACAAATTGCTCGAGGTCATCGGGGGTGCGGACACCGACGAGGCGACGCTCCGCCGCCTTGAGGAGTTCGGGTACCGACTCCGCAAGGTTCCGATTCGCGTGAAGGATGCCGCCGGGTTCGCGGTCAACCGGTACTTCGTTCCGTACCTCAACGAAGCAGCCCGGATGGCCGGTGAAGGGACCGCTTCGCTCGCCACGATCGAGGAGGTGGGCCAGGAACTGTTCGGCGCGACCATGGGACCGTTCGAGCTGATGAACGTCACCGGGATTCCGATCGCGCACCACTCGATGGGGTCGCTCGAGAAGGCGTTCGGGCGCGCCTACGCGCCCTCCGCGGGCCTGGTGCGCCAGTTCGAGAAGGGCCAACCCTGGGCGTGGCGGGACACGGTCGTCGAGCCGGAAAAGAAGGGGATCGTCCGGGACAAGTTTCTGGGTCTGGTCCTCGGAATCGCGACCCGCCTCGTCGAGGAGGGCGTCGCATCGCCCGAGGCGACCGACCGGGGAGCCGTCGTTGGACTTCGGTGGGCCCGAGGACCGTTCGCCATCCTCAACGAGCTCGGGCTCCGCCCCGCATTGGTCGCCGTCGAGGTGTACGCCGCTCAGTGGGGCGAGGCGTTCCCCGTCTCCCGGGACCTCTCCGACCGTGCCCGCGCCGGGGACCGGGCCTGGACGATGCAACTCGTCCGGACTGAGAAGGTCGGCCGCGTCGCCTGGGTGCTCCTAGACCGTCCCGAGGTCCTGAATTCGCTCAACTCTCAGGTCCTCGCCCAGCTCGATGCGGCGTTCGTCCGACTCGACGACGACCGCGAGGTCCGCTGCGTCGTATTGGCCGGGGCGGGGCCGGTGTTTGCGGCCGGCGCCGACATCGGGGAGATGGCGAAGAAGGACCTCGCCGAGGGCCGGGCGTTCGGATTCGTGGGCCAGGCGGTGTGCAAACGGATCGAGGAGTTCCGCGCCCCAGTGGTCGCTCTCGTCGAGGGGTATGCCTTGGGCGGGGGGCTGGAGCTCGCCCTCGCCGCCGACTTCATCGTCGCGGCGGAGGGGGCCCAACTGGGCCTTCCAGAGACGACCGTCGGCATCCACCCGGGGTTCGGGGGGGCGAGCCGCCTGACTCGACTCATCGGTCGGGCGAGGACCAAGCTCCTGATCTTCACCGGCATTCCCGTCAGTGCCGAAGAAGCCGCCCGACTCGGTTTCGTCGTCCGGGTGTATCCTGCCGACCAGATCCGCGAGGAAGTCGCGGCGCTCGCCGACATGATTGCGGAACGTGCCCCGTTGGCCGTCGCGTGGGCGAAGGCCGTCGTGAACCGTGGCTCCGACGCGACCCTCGACACGGCCCTGCGGCTCGAAGGGGAGTCGGCCGGCCACACGTTCGGGACGGCCGACCGGACCGAAGGGATGACGGCGTTCCTCGAGCGGCGCAAGCCGAAGTTTGAGGGTCGCTAGCCCTCAGCCGAAGGCCCCGGGCGGGGCCACAGTCGGCTTGCGGCGACGCGCAGCATCACTTCGCTCGGTCCGTGGGCGATTCCGCCGCTCCGAACGTCGCGCCAACGCTGCTCGTGGGGGAGCGCGCTCGAGTACCCGCGGCCGCCGTGGAACTGGATGGCGTGGTCGATGGTGGCGAGCGCCACCCCGGTCGCCATCCGTTTCGCCAAGGCCGCCTGGGCGACTACATCCTCGCCCTTCTCGAGACGGGCCAAGGCGTGCTCGACGTACAACCACGTCGCGTCGAGTTGCGCCCAGTCCTCGACGAGGGGAAACGCCACCGCCTGCTGCGCCCGGAGCGGCTTTCCGAACGCTTCTCGAACTCCGACATGGGCGACGACCTCATCGAACGAGGAGCGGCCCACGCCGAGGTAGATCGCAGCGAGCAGGAGACGCTCGCGCGTCAGCTCCTCCTTGAGGAAGTCAAACGCCCGTCCCTCGGGTCCGATCCGATTGCCGGCCGGGACGCGGACCGCGGAGTATTCCACGGTGCCGCGACGCATCCAACGTTCGCCGAGGTCCGGGGACCCGACCGTGCGGTGGATGCCCTCCAGGGTTTGGGGAACGAGGAACACGGAGACCTCGCGCTCGCCGACCTTCGCGTAGACGATCGCGGCATCGGCGTCGGCGGCGAACGCGGCCTCGGACTTCGTACCCTCGAGCACGTACTCGTCACCGACACGGGTGGCGCGGAGCGCTAGGGCACCGGCGTCGGAGCCCGCGCCCGGTTCCGTGACCTGGTTTCCGATCAAGAGTCGACCGTCGACCAACGGCCGGAAGAAATCCGCTCGAAGGCGCTCGGAGCCATGGGCAGCGAGCACCCCACAGAACTCGGGTTGCAGCGAGAGCTTGGCAAAGGTAGTGCCGCTCCCATACGCAAGTTGGTGAAGGGTCGCGGCGACCTCCCGAAGCGGCAGGCCCCGACCTCCGAACTCCGCGGCGGTGCGAAGTCCGAGCAGCCTTCGTTCCCCGAGGGCCCGAAACTGGGCGCGGGGAAATTCGGGGGACTGGTCGAGCTGCTGGCTTCGCTCAGCGAGCCGAAGATCTCGGAGAGCCGAGTCAACTTCTGCCGCCAGCGTCCCCGAGGGAACCGGAACGGTAGGAGAGGCGGTCATCCCGGCTCCCGGAGGAAGAACGGACGGCGCGTGGCGGCCGGGTCGGGTGTCGTCGGGGGGAATTCGCCCACGATTCCCTCCCCTCGCAATCCGGCGATCCGGTCCGCCGTGTATCCCAGCAGGTCGGCCAGAATCCTGTCGTTGTCTTGGCCGAGCCACGGCGCCCCCCGCCAGACTCTCCCCGGGGTGTCTGAGAATTTCGGTGCGATTCCCGCCCCCTTCACCGGCCCAGCGACCGGATCCGTCCATTCCGCAAACATTCCGCGAGCCCGGTAGTGCGGGTCCCGTGCGATTGACGCGATGTCGTAGACCCGCGAGATGGCGATGTCGTGACGGCGGCCCAGTTCCTCCAGCTCGACCCCCGTGTGCTCGTGACATAGCGCATCGATCTTCCCGGCCACCTCCTCCCGGTGTTCGCGGCGGTACGCGGGGTCGTTCCATTCCGCCGGGACCGGTCCGATCATTCGGCTGAGCCTCTCCCACGTCGGTTGGGTCGGGGCGGCCACGACCACCCAGCCATCGCTGGCCGCATGGACATCGTAGGGGAAGAGTCGGGCGTGACCGGTCCCATGTCGCCCCCGCACGACGCCCCGAGCGAAATAATCGATTGCGAGATTCTCGAGGAGAATGAAGAACATCTCGTACTGGGCGACGTCGACCGATTGGCCGCGGCCGGTCCGACCGGCGTGGACGAACGCCATGAGTGCGGCGGTCGCGGCGGCGAGCCCGGTGACGGTGTCGTTCAGCGCCGTCCCGGCGCGCATAGGCGGCTCGGGGTCGGGGCGGCCCTGCAGAGCGAGGTATCCGCTGAACGCCTGCCCGACCAGGTCAAACGACGGGGCCGCGATCCGGCCCGGGTCGCCGGTTTGACCGAAGCCGGAGACATGCACGATCGCGAGCTTCGGGTTCGCCTCCCAGGCGTCGCGGTCGCTGAGCCCAAGCCGGTCGTAGGTTCCGGGTCGAGAGGACTCGATCCAGATGTCGGAGCGGGCGAGAAGGTCGAGGAAGGCAGTTCTGCCGGCCGGTCGCCGGAGGTCCAATCCGAGAGAGAGCTTGTTCCGAGAGTATTGGACCCACGACTCCGAGACGCCGGTCGCGGCGGTCGCACCCTCCGGGAGGAGCGGCTCGAGAAGGCGGGTCGCGTCGGAGTAGGGGGGAGCATACGGCGGACCTTCCACATGGATGACCTCCGCGCCAAACTCGCCCAGGTACGTCGCCGCCCACGGTCCGGCGACGAACCGGGCGGAATCGACCACCCGGACTCCCGCGAGGGGTCCAAACGGGGGGACCAGGGCCGGCCCCCGAACCGGTTCCGACACTGCGACCACGCCGCTCGTCGGCGATTAACCCGCGAGGTTCACCCCCGAACCCGCCTCCCGTCGGAGCGCCGGGGGCTCAGCACCGGCCGGACCGATATCTAGACCCTCGCGCGTGGACCCGTCCGGATGGACGCCCCGGTCGACAGGATTCGGCAAGAGAACGCCAAGGCGCTCGCCGACCCCGAGTCGTACTGGACGGAGGCCGCAGCCGATCTCGTGTGGTCGCGCCGCGAGGGACCCGTGTTCGAGAAGCTCGACCTTCCGCCGTACGGGCGATGGTTCGCGGGCTGGGAGTCGAACCTGGCCGCGAACGCCCTCGACCGGAATCTCGCGCAGGGCCGGGGAGCGAAGGTCGCCTACTTCTGGGAAGGCGAGAACGGCGACCGACGAACGCTCACGTATGCCGACCTGGCGCGGGACGTTCATCGGTGGGCCTCCCTCCTCCGCGATAGCGGAGTTTCGGCGGGCGATCGGGTCACGATTTATCTGCCCATGGTCCCGGAGCTCCCGGCGGCTATGCTCGCGTGCGCCCGAGTTGGGGCGATCCACTCCGTGGTATTCGCCGGATTTTCCGAGGCGGCGCTCGCCGGACGAATCCGGGATTCCGAGAGTCGGGTCGTCGTGACCGCGGATGGAGGCTACCGCCGGGGCAAGGTCGTTTCCCTCAAGCCCGTCGTGGATGCGGCCCTGCGAGAGTGTCCGAGTGTGACTAGGACCATCGTCGTACGGCGAACCGGGCTCCCCGTGGCGATGACCGAGCCGCGTGACGTCTGGTTCGACCCGAACTCGGCCCCGACCGAGGTTCCGGCGGTACCGCGGGCCGGGCTCGACCCGACGTTCATCCTCTACACCTCGGGTACGACGGGCCGCCCGAAGGGGGTGACCCATGGTACGGGAGGGTACATGGTGTGGGTGTACCGAACGATGCAACGCGTCTTCGGCATTCGGCCGGAGGACGTCTTCTGGTGCGCCGCGGACATCGGATGGGTCACGGGCCACAGTTACATCGTCTACGGCCCGCTCCTGGTCGGGGCAACCTCGGTCCTATACGAGGGCGCCCCCGACCATCCTGCGCCAGACCGGTGGTGGGAGATCGTCGAGCGGTACGGGGTCTCGATCCTCTACACCTCTCCCACGGCGATCCGGGCGCAGATGCGTCATGGAGAGCGGTGGGCCCAGTCGCACGCCCTCGGCTCCCTCCGCCTCATCGGCTCGGTCGGGGAAGCGATCAATCCCGAGGCGTGGCGATGGTACCAGGCGAATATCGGGGGGGGCCGGTGCGCGGTGCTCGACACGTGGTGGCAGACCGAAACCGGCGCCGCGATGGTGTCCGGACAGGCCGGCGGCGCGTTCGTCCCGCCGAAACCGGGTTCGGCGACGTTGCCACTCCCCGGGGTCGACATTCGGGTCGTTCATCCCGACGGTTCGCCCGCGAAGGCTGGGGAACGCGGACATGTCATCATCGCGCACCCGTGGCCGGGCGAGTTCCTCGGATTGTGGAACGACGCGGACCGATTCCGGTCGGTTTACTTCGAGCGGTTTCCGGGACTGTACTCCGCCGGGGACTACGCGCTCGTGGATACGGAGGGGTACTTCTGGTTCCTCGGCCGCGCCGACGAGGTCCTCAAAGTCGCTGGTCATCGACTGGGCACGATCGAGCTCGAGAACGCCCTCATCGGTCACCCGTCGGTTGCCGAATCCGCGGTCGTCGGGGTTCCGGACGAGGTGAAGGGAGAGGTTCCCTTCGCGGTCGTGGTCTTGCGCCCCGGAGCCTCCCCGGGTCCCGAGCTGGAGGCCGAGCTACGGGCGCTCGTCCGGAGCGCCATCGGAGGAATCGCGGAGCCGAAGTCGGTCCGGTTCGTTCGGCAGCTTCCGAAGACGCGGTCCGGCAAGATCATGCGACGGGTCGTCGCTGCGATTGCCCGGGGCGGGGACGTCGGTGACGTCTCCACGCTCGAGGACGACGCGACCGTGGAGGAGATTCGCACGGCCGTCGCCAACTTCCAGACCGAACTTTAGCTCCGAACGGAGGTTGAGGGCCGCTCGGCCAGAAAGTTCTCGATGGACCGGAAGAACGGAGGCAGGGAGTGCACGACCAACCCAAACTCCTCCAGATGCCTGGCGATTCGAGGCAGGTCCGCGGGAAATCCGGCGAAGCTGATGGCCTTGACCCGGGATATCGCGTGCGACGAGAGGAGCACCGCCGCCTCCATCCCTTCGATGTCGAGTTTGAGCAGGTCGACCTGGTCGTGGGGACGGAGAAGATCGTCCAGCCTCACCGACTCCACGTCGACGAACCGTTCGGCCGCGTCGCGGAGACCCCAGGTCGTGAGCACATCGCCTTCGTAGAGGCGGGCAGCCCCGGGGCTCGCCGTGACGGCTCGCTCCACAACGGAGACGTTCGTGAGGTGGTTTCGTTCGATGTTCTGACGCAGGATCGATGCGGCGATTGGGTTCGGCTCCACCGCCACGACGCGGTCGAATCGACGAGCAAGTGGCACCGAGTACTGTCCCGTGTTGGCCCCACAGTCGATGAATACGGCCCCCCGGCGACCGAGCAGATCTCGTGCGGTGCGGGGCTCGAAGGCGTGGAGGTAATACCCGAACAAGGCGCGCGGGGTCAGGAGATATTCGTCGCCGGCGTAGCGGACCCAAACGTCCCGTTCGAGAAACCGTTCGATAGGTTGCGGGTTCCGGGACCGGGCGCTCGAAACGAGGGCGGCGCCGATCGCCCGGTAGTAGTCTCGCCGGTTCTGATGTGGGAAAACCGTCACCAGGCTCTTGGCAAGCGCCACCAGCAGGAGCCCCACTCGTTCCCGCGCGAACGCCGGTTCCCACCGCGCCTCCCCCTTTGGGGCGTCGTCGCGAATGACCCGCCTGGGCATGGGGGCGATCTTTGGGCGGTTCGGAGCGCTACCCGCCATCTTCCGCCGTCAACTGCTCGAACTCTCACGAACCCAAGGGGGTGTCGGTTCTGGCGGTCGACCGACCTTACCCCAACGTGACTGGGTGGCGGTCGGGTCGACCGAGGGCTCGCGTCGACCCCGTTCCAGGCGCACTAGGCGAGGTCGATTCGCTCGGGCGGCCGGTCGGCCGCGTCGACCACGCGGGCCGCCCGAACCACGACGTCCTTCCAGGGCGCTGCGATTGGAACCCCCTGGGGCAGCCTCGTGGCCGCAACTCCGAGGACCTGGGCGTATCCGAGGGCGGTCGCGTCCCACGAGAACAAGCCCGCGTACTGGGCCAGCCGGAGGGCGGCGGCCGGGTCTGTCGCTTCCGGGCGGGCGCATCCGCGCAACATGGCGTCGGACAATGAAGCGACATCCCCATCCTGGGCGAGAAGGTCCGCGCACAACGGGCCCACGGATTCGCGAAGTGCCCCGGAATCGAACGCGACCACCGGGGTGCCACACGCCATGGATTCCAGGGCGGTCAGTCCCCAGCCCTCGGCAGCCGAGGGCTGGACGTGGGCCCAACTTCGTTGGTACAGCGAGGTGACCTCCGCCTCTGTGAGAGGGCCGAGAAATCGGACGGAACGCTCGAGGCCCTGCTCGCGCGTGATCGCCTCGAGCCGGTCCCGGTCGGTCCCGCCGCCCGCGATATGGAGTTCGGCGTCGGGCCGAGTACGGAGGACGGACCGGAACGCGTTGATCGCAAGGTCGACGCGTTTGTACCGCTTCAAGCGACCCACGTAGGCGAGCAACGGCGTCGGGGACCGCCGAGCCGGGGCCGGCCGGTAGACCTGAGTGTCGACCCCTGGCGGGACTAACGAGATGGATTCGCTGGGGACCCCGAGTTGAATGAGGACCTCGGCGGTGGACCGCGCTTCTGTCATTACTCGGGACCGGCGCAAGAACCATGGCGTGGTTCGCTCGATGGCCCAGAGGACGGGTGGGGTCGGGAACGGAACTTCCCCGAAGACCGTTCGGCCGTTGAAATGGCGCACGACCGTTACGATTGGCCGTCCACCCAGCCCGCGCCGGCCCCAGGGAACGATCTTGGAAAGGTCGCCCACGATCACATCGACGTCGAACCGGTCCACAAGACGACGGGCGTTGGCGAGGACCCAAGTGTGCAAGAACCCGCGGCGAACCGGACGCAGGATCTCGAGGCCCTCGTGGGCATCCGTCACGGGGAGGGTACCGAACCTCTCCGCAATCACCGTGACCCTGTGGCCCCGTGCGACAAGGCGGCGACCGACCTCGGTGATATGCCGCTCGGCTCCTCCGGCCCACGGGTGGAGCGGATCGAGCTGGTTGAGCCAGAGGACCGAAAGTCGGCGCGCGTCCCCCGGGGGTCCGCCTCCGGTCATGCAGTGGTCGACCCCGGCCCCTCGAACTCCGTCGGGAAGTACATGAGCATCGGGACCGGTAGGAGGCTGTGACCATGCGCGCCCCCGACGGCACCCGCCCGGATCCCTGGCTGCCGAGTCTCGGCGTCGTGGTGACGGTCTTTCATCGAACGCGCTTCTATCCGGCCGCGCTCGCGTCGATTGCCGCCCAAACGGGCCCGCTCCCGCGGGTCGAAGTCGTCGTTGTTCGCAGCCCCGACTTAGAAATAGAGGTGCCCGTCGGATTTAAAACTCGGGGCTGGAGCTGCGAGGTCGTCCGGAGCGACTCGATTGGCGAAGGGTCCTTTTTCGACGCCGGCTTGCGACGACTGACCACCGATGTCGTCGTGCCCCTCGACGACGACGACCTTTGGGAACCCGGCCGCCTTCGGGCGATTGCCGAGACCTTTCGCGCCCACCCGAGGGCGGGGTACTTCCACAACGGCCAGTCTTTCGTCGACGTCGCCGGGGCGCCCGTTGATCCTCTCCTAGCCCAGCGTCACCTTCGGCGGTTCTCGGGGGCGCCCCGTGGACGTCCCACCGTGGTCTCGGCCGAGGAGCTCCGAAGGCATCCCTCGAGGCTGGCCCGTTGGGGTTCGGTGTTCAACAACAGTTCGGTGGCCATTCGCCGGGACGAGCTCGAACAGTGTTCCCACCACCTGCGGGGGACGGCTTGGCTGCTGGACGCGTTCCTGTTCTATGCCGCCGCCTCGGGCGGGTCCGACCTCGTGTTCGATCCCGCTCCGTGGACCCGGTATCGGATCCATTCCTGGAACAAGTCAAGGGGATCTCGGACGCTCGGTCTTTTCGGAACCGCCGAGCCAACCCGGAGCCGAGAGGGACGTCTCGCCTCGGTCGCTGCCCTCCGGACTCTCGTTGACCAGCGAGGCGCCGAATGGCTCGACCCGTGGTTGGAGCGGGAACGCGCGTATCTCGACCTCCTTGAAGGGCTCCGCGAAGGAGACATCAGCCGGCTGCGGAGCCTCCGACGCGCCCTACGACTCGGCCGGTACGTCCGCTACATCGACCCGCTGATGAACGTGCTGCTTTCGCTTACGGCGCTCGGTCAGACCGCATTGCCTCAGGCGGCGAGCCGCGCGTATTGGGTGGAGCGCCCACTCGGGTCCTCCGCCGCTGACGATAAGTGATGAGCACGACGGCGAGCAGGAGAGCGCCGACCTCCACCCATGAGACTTCGAGCCCCAGCTCGATGGAGGTTTGGAAATGGAATGTGACGACCGTACCGTTGCTGGCTCCCGTGACCTCGACAAGATTGTCGAGGGGAGCACCGGGAACTTCGCTCAGACCCGCGCCGGCCGAGGCGACCGACGTCCACAACGGGTCGAACGGGAACCCCAGCGCGGCGAACTGGGGCGTCGGTCCGGGGGCCGACCGAATGTTGCGGAGGACCACATCCCCATTCGATTCGACCGTTGTTAGGTAGGTTGGAGAGCTTTTCTGGCCGGGAGCGGCGCCGCTTGTGGCAACGAGGTAGCGGACTTGTGGCGACCGAACGACCGAGGTCGAAGAAAGGCAGAATCCCCCCCCGATCCAGGCCACGGATTCGTTGGCCGTCCCGACGGAAACGCTTCCGGACGGGGCCGCGGCCGGATTGAATCCGGGGTTCGCGGCATCCGCCCCGAGGTCGCCGAACGCGAGCTCGGTCGAGCTCGACCCCTTCGCGGTTTCGACCTCGGCGAAGGATGTGCTGAGATTCCACGCCATCGCGAGGTCGATGGCCTGGCCGGCCAGAACCGGGCCGGCCAGGTCAACATTGTGCCAGACGTACGGCGTCCCGTGCGAGCTCGCACTGAGGCTGATTGTCGCTGGCCCGGCGGAACCGTTCTGCCAGAATTGCAAGAGCAAGGACTCCGAACCGTTGGTAAGTTCGAGGTTGACCCAATTGTTTGCGGCCGGGGTCACGAGGGTGACGTGGGTCCGAAGGACCGCCGGTCCCACTACCCGAACCGAGGAGTTGAGCCCCCCGCTACCTCCGGGGACTGAGCAAAACTCCCCCGAGGAATTGGGGGACGTTCCCGAGTAATCGGTGGGTCGAGCCGAAGAGAGCTCGAGGCGGCCGCCCACCGTGAGGCTTCGGCCCGACCAATCGAAATCCGCGAGACCTGACGAGCACGTCCCGCTCCGACACGGAACCGAGGTCCATACACCCCCGTCGGTAACGATCGAAGCATTTCCCCCGGGGGGCACGACCGTGTTCGCTCCCCCACCCACGACTGGAACAGGGTTGAGCTGCCAGCTGGAGGCGATTGCGCCGCTCGGGACCCAGACCGATCCGGGGAGAGACTCCGCCCAGGCCGGGGGACCTGTGACGACCGAGCCGACGAACCCGAGTGCCTCCGAGGCGTTGCTAGTGTGGATCGCAGTCAGGGTGGTCGGGCTCCAGGCAAGAGGGATTGTGTGGTGCACCGGGAAGACTTGGAAATTGCCGACCGGGGTGCCGGTTCCGAGCTGGGCCGGGAGTGACGCGAGGATCGACTGCCAATCGATTGGGGCTCCGTTGGGCGCCTCATTCATGGTTGCCGGCGTGGTGTTGACGTAAGGACTCACAACGACCGCCCCCACGTGCATCGAGGCGAGGAGGCCGGAGAGATTTTCGGGCGTGCCAAGGGCGAACGCCTCTTCCAATGCGGCCGCGACCGGCCCGGTGTTGGCTTGCAGCACCGGGTATGGGATGTACGATGCGAGGGCGTCGGAGGTGTCGAGGAAATGACTTCCCGAGAGGTTGACGAACACACCATCTTGGGCGCTCATCGGGAGAACTAGTACGTACGAGGAAGGGCCGGTGGGGGGTGCCCCGAAGTACGACTGGAGGTCGGAATACGAGGAGGGTAGGACGACGGCGTCCGAATTGGGTCCGTTCGTTTGGTAGACATTGCCGACCAAGAACGGCGACGCGCTGACGACGAGGAGCCCGCAGATTCCTATGGCCACCCAGGACGAGGGTCGTCGGAGCGCTTTCCGACTGAACGAGTGACGGGGCGAGGAATCTCCGGGGACCGGCTCCCGGATACCGAGCGAACTGCTACGAAGCGTTTCACCGAGGCCCGCGACGACGAGAAGGAGAAAGACGGGTCCGAGGATGTAGTAGCCGGCCACAAGGACGAGGAACGGACCGCCCAGGCCCAGGAGCGATTCGTTGAACGCGGTTAGCGGGGTCCCGGCACCGATCAGGAATGGGAGGACCGTGAGCCCGATGGCGTACACGAGGAGCGAACCGGGGCTTCGACGGAGCCGCTCTGCCCCGAGGAGGGCAACGATTGGGAAGACCACCGCGGCCGCGCCTATCACCGGTAACCACCCGATCCAGGGGTAGGCGCTCGGGGTTCGTGAGAGCCAGCCGAAGGCCGTGAAGGTCAGCACCGGATACGGAGCCCACGTTCCGGACGCCTGGGCATAGACCGCCAGAAGGTTCTCCGGTGTCACGTAGTTCGCCGAGGTGTACGCCACGTTGGGAATCAACAGGAACGGTACGAAGGACCAGCCCTCAATCCCGACCCCGACGCCGAGGAGGAGGAGGGTCCGCGTGACTCCCACTCGCACCATCCCCGGCCTCCCACCCCTCTGGAGCCACACGGCGGCGATCCCCCAGAGGAGGGCAAGGGAGACGGGCACGGCGAACGACGAGATCGCCCCCGGTGACAGGTAGGTCCCCAAAAGGACGACAATCGCCCCGAGTCGCCACGGAACGGCCGAGCCGAAGGCGACCCGGACCGCAAGCGCGACAATCCATGGGAGGAAGGCCAGGAACGGCAACCAGCCCTCGATGTGCCAGAACGTGACAGAAAGCGTGAACGGATTGTAGAGGTAGGCGAAGACGCAGACGCCCACGATCCAGTTCCTCGTTGCGCCCGTGGAGGGGCGGGCGCGGTCGATCGCCCGGAGGAGGACGACGAGTCCGGCGGCAGCGAGCGCCGATAGAACGCCCATCTGGAGCCGCTGGGCGATCCAGGGGGAGGCCCCCAGCGAATGGAACAGCCAGAGGCTCGAGTCCAGGTAGAACGTCGGGGCGTAATCCGGAACCGGAAAACTCGACGAATAGAGGTAGCTGTATGGGATGAACGGGGAGTCGTTGAACGAGAACGGGAGAAACATCCGGTTCGAGTCCTGGCCATACAGCAGGTCCCCGGCGGGGCGTGCCCAAAGGAGGGGTCCAATCGCCGCTAAAACGACGAACAGCCACGGAGACCGAACGACTCGACCGACGAGTCGGCGTGTCACGTCGAACGGCCGAGACCCCAGCTCCTCGAGCACCGCCCGGAACCGGATCCTGACCTGACGGGTCGCGGGCGTGGCCTCGGACCTCGACTCGGAAACGACGGCCACCGACTCCCGAGAACCATCCGGGAGCGTCCCTATGATATCTCGCCTCGACTCCGCGGAGCGGGCGGCGGTCGTGCGGATTCTGATCGTCGCCGACGACGTGGCCAAAGTTCGCGGGGGAATCGAACGCCACGCCGCGGAGCTCCGAGCCGAGCTGGTCACGGCGAGCCACCAGGTCGAACTCCGAGCGCCGAGCTCTGTTCGGCGACGGGACATTGACGGGGCAGATTGGGTCGTGTTCGATGGGGTCCGGCGCGGCGCCCTCTTCCGGCTCCTCCCCCGTAGTCGTCCCGAGACCCGCTGGGCACTGTTCACCCACGGGTCGTTCGTGGAGGAGGCCCGGACCGCCGAACTCCGAGCCTCCGGCCTCTGGTCACCGGGGGGCCGGTTCCAAGCGCGAAGGCTGTTCGATATTGTCTGGGGCCGTCGGCTCTACCGTTGCCTCGATGTCGTGTTTGTTCTCTCCTCCGGCGAGGGAGATGATGTCGGAAGGTTGTTCGGAGTTCCTCCCCAGAGACTCGTGGTCAGCCCCCCGTTTTTGACGGCCGAATTCCGTGCCGCGGCCGCTCAACCTAGCGCGCCCGGCGCAGGGGTTGAGCCGTACATCCTATCGGTGGGGCGCCTAGAACCGCGAAAGAACCTACCGACCCTGCTCGCGGCCCTCGAGGGCCTCCCGTTGGGGCTTGTCCTCGCCGGGCAGGACCGGGGAGGGCTGGAGGCGGTTCGGCGGAAGGCGGCATCTGTGCCAGGGGTGCGGTGGCGATATCTCGGACTCATCTCCGAGCAGGAGAAGGTTGCGTTGATGCGACGGGCGGCCGCGGTTGTTGTGCCATCGGTGGTCGAGGGTGTCCCGGCGTCGGCGCTCGAGGCCCTGGCGTTAGGTCGTCCCGTGGTCCTCGCCGGGGTCGCGTACGGTCCGGAAGGGCCGGGGGTCGTGCGCTGTGCTCCATCCGTCGCGGGGCTCCGCGAATCCATCCGCGCCGCCGTCCTTCTTCGCCCGGACCCCCGGGAGGACGTCCCGACGGCGGCGTCCGCCGCCCAACGACTGATCGAGGCGCTCAGTGGGCCCGCTCAGGGGTCGAGGTGAGCGCGGCGTAAGCGACCGGTTCGATTGTCGAGTCTGTCTCGCCCACGGCCGTTCGCCGGAGGCGGAACAGCCACCCCTCCGCGTACGGGGAGCGATTGACCAATTCGGGATGGGCTCGAAGATTCTCGTTCACCGCTACGATCTCGCCCGAGAACGGAGCGTATACGTCGGCGACGGTCTTCACCGACTCTAGGACGAGAGCGACCTCTCCCGCGGCGAGGTTCTTTCCGAGTTTCGGGAGGTCCACGAAGACAATGTCGGTGAGTTCTTGCTGCGCATGGTCGGTAATCCCAACGGTTACTTCGTCCCCGGCCGCAAGGACCCATTCGTGGCTCTTGGTGTACCGAAGATTCTCAGGCGGACGGGCGTCGGTCATGTCCCTAGGTCCCAACTCTCCGAGTACTTCCGCTGGACGGCGGTCATGGTGTCGACCGCGGCCCCCATCGGGGCGAGCGCCGACTGGGCCACGGCAAGGTCGATCTCGGCCGGAACGGGGAGGACCTTGAGCGGCAGCTCCCGACCGTGCTTCGCGATCACCTCGGCCGAGAGGGCCTGGAGGGAGAAACTGAGGTCCATGATCTCGACGGGGTGACCTTGGCCGGTCGCGAGGTTGATGAGCCGTCCATCCGCGAGGAGGTAGACCGTGCGCCCGTCCGCGAATCGATATGCTTCCACGCCCGGGCGAACGATTTCTCGCCCGACGGCCAGTCCACCGAGGTCGGGCTTGGAAATCTCGACGTCGAAGTGGCCGGCGTTGGCAAGCAGGCATCCAGACTTCATCACGCGGAAGTGATCCGCCCGCACAACGTCCCGGTTCCCCGTCGCCGTCACGATTAGGTCGGCTTCTTTCGCAGCGTCCAACATCGGTAGGACCCGGAAACCTTCGAGCCGCGCCTCGATCGCCTTCACGGGATCGACCTCCGTGACGATCACGTCGGCCCCGATACCGCGGAGGCGGGAGGCAATTCCCTTGCCGCACCAGCCGTAGCCCGCCACGACGGCGGTTCGTCCCGCGATGAGGAGGTTGGTCGCCCCGAACAATCCGTCGAGCACGGACTGCCCGCACCCGAACCGGTTATCGAACAGATGTTTCATGGCAGCGTCGTTGACGTCGATGGCCGGGAACCGAAGACGCCCCTCCCGTTCGAGCGCGCGCAACCGGGTAATGCCGGTCGTCGTCTCCTCGGTCGAGCCGAGAATATTTCCACGGTCCGGTCGATCAGTATGCGCCAGCACCACCAGGTCGGCGCCGTCGTCGACGATCACGTCGGGATTCGCGGCGAGCATGTGGTGGATCGCGGCGTGAAACTCCTGGGTGGACTCCCCCTTCGCCGCCCGCGCGTCAATCCCCGCCTCCCGCAGTGCGGCAACGGCGTCGTCATCGGTGGACAGGGGGTTTCCAGCGGCGAGGTGGACCGTTGCGCCCCCAGCCTGGAGGGTCAGCGCCAATGCCGCCGTCTTCGCTTCCACGTGAAGGACGCACGAGATCGAGAGGCCCTCGAACGGTCGTTCGCGTTCGAACCGTCGGCGGACCTGCTCGAGGACCGCCATATGGCTCCTCGCCCAGGCGACCTTCATACGCCCTACGGCAAGATCCCCTGGCATCCTCGAGTCCGACCCTCCACGGCGCGGGGATTAAAACGCTTCGTCGACCGCGCGCGCTGCCGGCCGAGGGAGGGGTCGCGGCGCGACCGCCGCCGTAGTCGAATCGGCAGAGGCCTGCCGGGTCACGCGCTCCGATTTGGGCCCGGAGGCGCGTGCCGTCGGAAAACCGCGTACAACACCTCTCGGAGGGTCGTGAACCCGAGTCCGCCGACCAGATCTATCAGCGGCTGGAATCGCCCCCGATCGTAAGGGTCGAACGCACCGAAGGAGAGTGGCTGTAACGTTGGCTCGTGGAATTCGCGGACCAGTTCATCCATCGTGTACTCGTGGAGATGCCCATACCCCATCCAGGGCCTGTGGTACGCGCGTGTCGGCGACTCGACAACGCTCCGACCGGTCAGCAGGCGAACTCGGTTGGCCAGTCGCGCCTGGTTCGGCACCGTGATTCCGACGATTCCGCCCGGGCGGACGACCTTGGCCACCCTGGCCAGTAAGTGGGGGGCGCATTCCGGAAGGTGCTCGAAAACTTCGCTCGCAATCGCCGCCGCGAAGTAATCCGGTGGAAGCGACAGCGACTGGTCGAGGAGTGAGCCCCTTGAGAATCGAACTCCGGAACCCGAAACTCGATCCGCCCATGCGGGGTCCGGGTCCAGGACCCAAACCTCCCGACCTGGCCAGAGATCCTTCAGCTCGGGGGTGAGGGGGCTTGCGCCGATGTCGAGTATCGGGCCGTCGGGTACCCCCGCCGTTCGGACGAGCTCCGCGGTCCACCGGACCCGCGCGCGGTGAAATCCGGCGTACGTTTCCAGCCGATCCTCTTCGGTAACGCCGGCGTCCTTATCCCCTGGGGGAGGCCAGAAGTCTTTCACTGCGCCGGCACTCCGAGATCGTAGGTGGCAAACGTGACCGGCCGACGGGCAGTTCGGGTAGGCCCGGCGATTCTCCTCCCCCGGGTCCTCACGCACAAGTCGGGGCGCGATTTCTTCGTGGTGCGCGCGAGCCGGGCTCCCGAAATGAACCTTCCTCTCCGCGGGCTCGGGAATATTGGGTACCCAGGTCGATGAGTCCGACCGTCGCGCCCGCATCCGCCGGCTACGTACCAATCCACGTGCCCGCGCCGCTCGCCCACCGGGCGGAGGTGGGCCGCGGGATCGTGCTCGGTTACTCCCATCCGCTCGACCTCGCGGGAATCCTGGAGGTCTATGTCATGGACGTGTACTCCGCGCGGGACCTCCGACCGGGGTGCCTCGTGATCGACCTGGGAGCGAGCATCGGCGACTTTGCCGTCCTTGCCTCGAAGCTCGTGGGTCCAGAGGGGAAAGTGGTCGCGGTGGAACCCAACCCCACCGATGGGGCGATTCTACGCGAAAACCTGCGAAACAATGGCTGCGAAAACGTGGCGGTCGTCGCCGGTGCCCTGTCGTGCAACTCCGGAGACGTCGAACTGGGGTTCAAGGATGCTCGATTCCGTTCCCGAAGGCTCAATCTTGAGGAACTGCTCGCGGCGGCCGGCGTCACACTGGAACACGCGCTCCGTTCAGAGATCTCGCTCAAGCTCGATATCGAGGGTGCAGAAGCGGATTCCTTGGAAGCGCTTCGGCCGCTGTTCAGCGCCGTCCGGCAGGTCGCAATCGAACTGCATGGCACCCGCGCGGCGGTGGATACGCTCCTTGTGCCCGCAGGATTCGAGTTCCAGCGGTTGACCCGCCGAGCCTACCTCTGGCGTTCCGGGGGGTTTGTGGTCCGACACCCACGGATCGCGCTCAGGCTCTGGCAGTCCTACCGAAGCTCACCGCGATTTTCCGGTCTGGGCAAGATTGTCCGCGGAATCGACATCGCGTCCTCGACTCAGCTCCTCGTCGGCGTTTACCGCCGTCGGACCACAGGGACCGGACGATAGGACCCGACCCGCTCGGTCTTACTGCGTGACCGCGCCGCAGAACGGACAGACGAGGTACTCCGGCGGGATCTCCTTGCTGCAGTTCGAGCACGCCTTCATCGGCGCCTGACCACCGCCGGCCGTCGAGGAGGTGGCGGCCGCGATGGGGGCGGGGGTCGAG
>JAKIWD010000050.1 GCA_022750205.1 Thermoplasmata archaeon | reverse complement strand
GGCCGCACCCGCCCGGGCGAAGTGGACCATCGAGACGGACTCTCCCGTCAGCGCCAGTCCCACGAGCTCGCTCATCACCGGCTCGTGGCCCACGAGCAGCACCCCACCGGCGCGCCGCCCTCGCCGCGATACCCGGCCGAGGACGGGCGCGCTGGGGCTGTCGGGGGCGAGCTCCTCCCAGAGTTCCAGGGGCTTGGGGTCCTTGAGCGCTTCCCGCACGATCTCGGCGGTCTGACGGGCGCGTCGGGCGGGGCTCGAGATGACTTGGGTGACCGGGAGCTCCAGGCGAACCAACCCCCGTGCGGCCTTGCGAGTCTCCTTCACCCCATCGGGGCTCAACGGCCGATCGTCGTCCTCCGGCCATTGGAGCGGGTCCCGGCTCTCGGCGGGACCGTGGCGGACCAGGAACAATTGGGTCGTCACGCAGGCCGTTCGACGCGGCACCGGTATTTGGTCCCTTGCCGGGGCAGGAACGCTACGCCGGCGCCGCCCGGAGCAGCGCCTCGAAGTCGTGGCGCACGGTCTTGCGTTTGAGGGCCCGGATCAGCCGCCGACGGGAGGCCCGCACCCGATCGGAGAGGACGCCGCCTACCCGATCCCGCCGGGGTCCCCGCAGGAATTCCTGGGCGTTCTCGCGCAGGTCGCCCCAGTCGTGGAGGCGGCCGAGCTCCACCTGCAGCGCGCGGAGGGTCGCCGTCACCGGCAGCGCGCGCTCGCCGAGGACGACGGTCCGCGTCTGATCCAGCGAACGGACCGCCCGCAGGGCGAGCCGGAGCTGATGGAGGCGTTGGACGGTCGGTCGACGGTACGCCCTCGCCAGGGCGCGCTCGAGCTTCGCCAAGCGGACCGAGGTGGCGTCGTCGATCTGGCGGCGGAGCCGCACGGAGGCGATGCGGGGGAGCGCCGCCCGCAGGGGGCGGTCCAGACCGTCCAGGATCGGGGTCGAGGATTCATCGGTCGTCGCGCTCGCGAGCGAACGACGGCCGACCCTTGACGCCCGGAGCAGCGCGCGCTTCAGCGCGAGGATATCACCGTCTTCCAAGGTCTCCCGGTCCCGGCGGGGAAGGCGATCGAGGAGCTCCTGGCCGACGTCGAAATTGCGCACAGTGCCGATCGCGCGCGTGAGTTCTTTGAGGGACCTTTCGACGTGCTCGTAACCCGCCGAACGTCCCGGGGGGGCGAGCGGCACCCACAGCTGCGCGTCGAGGCGGAGTCGCCGCAACTCCCGGTGGCCCTCGTGGAGAACTTGGGCGGTCGGGGTGCCGGCCGAGAGATTCTGGACGACCTCGCCGAGCGCCGCATGCCGGGCGAGGAGCCGATCGCGCAGCCGGTCGATGGGGGCCTCCATGGCCATCAGGGACCGTACCTCGGGCCCGGCATCCGCCGGCCGCCGTGCGTCTTCAGACGGTCGCCCCGCCTTAAGGACGTGGTTCGTTCGCGACCTGAAATTGGGGACCAGCGCCTAGCCCATGAACTGGTCGAGGAACGACCACCACGCACCGAGCGCGGCCCGGCTGGCGCGCAGCGCTTGGAGTTGGGCGGCCGGCGAGTCGCGTACCGCGCGGGCAAGCACCCGTCGCTCGGCGGCCGAGTGCTCCACATCGGCTTCCGAGTGGACGCGGAAGAACTCATGCGTGCGGGGGTCGGTGATGCCGTAGTGGGCGCGCAGGCCCCGAGATTTCTCTGCGGCGACCTCGGGAAACTGCGATTCGTAGGAGTAGAGCGCACCGAGCCCCTGGGCGGCGGTCCCATCGAAAGTGAGCCGCTCGTAGGTCCGGGTGAGGTTGCGCGTGGCCGGGCGAGGAGGCGAGAATCGTGCCGGATTGGAACGGCCCCCGATCCCCTTGGCGAAGTCGAGCCACAGGGCCGGGTGCGTCGGGTCACGTCCCTCCTCGTCCACAAGGTTCTCGAGGAGCTGGCGCCGCTGGGCCGGGTCGGTGAGGTGGGCGTACGTCGCGGCGACATAGCGGGGAAAGTCCGATTCGAACCGGTAGTACTGCTCGGCGTAGTCGCGCAACGTCGGAATCGGGAGCTCGCCCTTCGACCAGGCGGTGTAGAACGGGTGCGTCAGCAGGTGGCGCTGCCGGATCAACCGGTCGATCGGTGCAGTGGGGCGCATGCCGGTCGATAGAACGTGGGAATTAAGGCTTCCGCGCTCGGGCGCTTTCCAGGGCGTTTTACCGCCGCGAAAACCGCTGGCGTCGGATGCCAGTCGTCCTAGGGCGCTGAGGTGAACAGGTCACCCTCGAGCAGCTCTTCCAAGCGGTCCAGTCGGCGGACCGAGGGCGGGATCGATTCCCACGGCTCGTTCTCCGGGAGGGTGCCGGGCGGGTACCCGGCCTTCGGGTAGCGCGACCAGAGACCCCGATAGATGGCGCTGCCGTACCCGGCCACCTGCGCTCCGGTCACATCGAGCTCCCAGCGATCGCCGACGTGGAGGATCGCTCCCGGTGGAATCCCGAGGCGGCGGGCCGCCTCCCGGAATATCGCCGGGTGGGGTTTGCCTTGCCCCACCTCGCAGGAAGTGACCACGTGGTCGAAATGGGGACCGCCCAGGCGATCGAACGCGGCCTTCCAGCTGGCCTCCCGACGCGCGGTGTTGGTGATGGAGATCAGCGGGATACGTTGCGATTCTAGCACCGAGCAGAGGGCGATCGCCTCCGGGTTCACCCGGGGAGGGCGTTCTTCCAGCCCGGCCGAGCTGTAGGCGTGACTGGCCTCTTCGAGGCCGCCCGGGAAACCGGCACCAGCGATGGCGGCGATCCCCGAGACGATCGCTTCGGGATCCACCGAATCGACCGGGCGACCTTCGGCCTGCCGACCGGCTCGGAACGCATGGGTGGCCCGCTCGACGGTCGAGAGTTCGAGTCGTCGACCCTCCGGGGTCCGAAGGCGGTCGGAGAGGACGCGGGCCCGCGCGGCTCTCCAGTCTGCCTCGTCGGACTCTTCGTAGTAGATCGTGGTGAACCAAAGATCGAGGGAAAGCGCACGGTAGCGGGTAGGAGGCACGAGCGACCGAGCCGGGCCGAGTATATGCCGCGTGGCGGTCGTCCCGCGGTCGGTTCGCGGCGTTCTACCCCCTGTTTCCGGACCCGTTCTCGTCGTTTATGGCGGTCCAATCCCACCCGAAGCTGAGAGCCATGGCAGTGCGAACGAAGCCCAAGAAGAGGAGCCCGGAGAGACCCGAAGGACCGACCGTGGCGAGCGTGGCCGTCGTCGTACGGAGCCGGGAAGCGGCCAAGCGCTGGTACACCGAGCAGCTCGGATTGACGGTCCTCATGGACATGGGACATTGGCTCACCGTCGGAAAGAAGGGGGAGGGCGGTGCCATCCATCTTTGCCAGGTCGATGAGGCAGGCCCCGGTGTGACGATGGAGCCGGGGAACTCCGGCATCCTGCTCGTAGTGCCGGGCACGGTCCAGGAGGCGTACGATGAGATGAAGGCCCGGGGCGTGAAGTTCGAGGGTCCCCCGGAAGAACGACCGTGGGGTTGGGACGCGACCGTCCGTGACCCCGACGGGAACCTCATCCTGTTGATGCCCTCCGAGTAGCCAACCCTCGGGGGAGGCGCTGCCCTCCCCCGCCGTCGGGGTGGGTCACGGGGGCGAGACCAGGCGCTCTGCCGGCGATAGTCAGCCGCGGGGTCGCGTTCAGAAGGCGTTGACCGCGAAGCCGATCAGGAATCCAGCGAGCACCCCGAGGTAGGTGAGGCGCTGCTTGACGTACGAGAGCTCGGGGGTCTCCGCGGGTCGGAATGCCACCCGCAACATCGGTAGGATCGCATACAGGATCGCCCCCATGGCCACGGAATCGAACAGGATGTCGAGGGCCGTTGAATTCCAATAGAAGCCCACGACGGCGCCGCCGATCGTCGGCAGCCCACCGATCAGGAACAATCCGACCACCGGCCCCACCACGGAACGCGAGCGACCGAGCAACGGGGCGACGATCGGGAATCCTTCCGTGATGTTCTGGACGAAGAAGCCGAGGAAGATCACGCCGACCAGGCCGCCGAAGAACCCCAGACCGGCCCACGTGCCCGCCGACCACAGCGAGCCGAACACGAGCCCTTCGGTGAGGTTCTGAAAGCCGATCGCGAGCGCCACGACTGCCGCGGTCGAGAGGGGAGAGAACGACCGCTGGCCGCTCGGCCGATGTTCGGCCAGGAACAGGAACAGGAAGGCACCGGCGACCCCGGCGACGAAGATCGCATCGTGGGCGGGGATCGTGAGGTACGACTGAGAGCTCGCCAGGAACGGCGCGATGTCCGAGAAGATGTCGCCCAGCAGGAACAGGAGGATACCGATCGCAAACGCGTTCAATGTGGCGCTGATCATCGGGGTGATCCGGCGGCTCATCACGATCGGGAGCGAGAGGAAGATCGACAGTCCCATGACGGCGGAGACGGCGATGAGCTCCGGCAGGCCGGCCATTCCCGGCGGCTCTGCCCACGGGGTTTAAGAGTTATTCCCGTGAACGGCACTCCACCGGTTTCACAGATAGAATGGTGGCGGAGCCGGGAGCGGGCCATCGAGGACGCTCCTCGGGGCCCCGCCGACACACGACCAACGCGTTGCCGATCCCGAACTGGGCCGAATCCGCAGCCAGTCAAGCCGCGAGGTTTTTGAACGGGACCCGGTGCGGCGCAGCGTGCACCGGGTGATTCCTCTACTCGCGGCGGCGGCGCTCGGGGTGGCGGCCGGGGCGCTGCTGGGACTCTACTTGCTCCGAGGGGGCGTGATGACGCTCACGATGGTCGCCGTCGGGATGGTGCTCACCTCGGCGGCGCCGGTCGTGCTCTGGACCCAGGAAGAGCGGTCGGTTCGGCGGCACGACGAAACGGAGGGACGCCGACTCCAACGCCAGAAATACGACCGCCACGCCGAGGAGCTGAACGACCAGGTCTTCCGCCATCTGCGGGACCTGAAGATCACCTCGGTCGTGCCCGTACTCGCTTCCGCTGGGTCGACGCAGAGCGGGCTCATGGTGAAAAGTGGCGATCGCGCATGGGCGGTCGAGGAGCTGCCCAATTGGAGTTACGCCCTCGAACATCTGCGGGACGACGCCGCGTTGGCCGCCCTCTACGATGCCGCGGAATCCGCGGTGCGATCCCACCAGACCGTTCGGGATCGGACCGTTGAGACCCTGTCGAATCGCTACGCCCACCTCCTGCTCTCGCGGTTCGGGTTCGATACGCCGCTCAAGGGGAGCCGGTTCGACGCCGCCCCGTGGTACGATGTACCTTCCTTCGTGGAGCTCGCCCTTCGTGCAAAGGGACCGATCGGACGCTCTGAACTGTCGATCGTACCCGCGATGTTGACCGCGCAAGGTGCGTCCCGGTCGGCGGTGGCCCATCTGGTCCTCGCCGGTGAGATCGCACTGGCGTGTGTACCGGACCGGGATGATGCCGATGTCGTCGGGCTCGGTGCGCTGGTGGAGCAAGGCCGTAGCGGTGAGGTCGCCTCGAGCGCGATCCGCGCTTGCGGAGCGGCCGAGCAGCGCGCAGAGACCGCCGTGCGCCAGCTCGCGGGGGCCGCTCGACATTACTCGGACCGGATCCTGATCGAGCACACCGGGTCCGGGACGTGCCACGTCTGCCGACCTTGGATGTTCGGCTGACCTGCCGCGGGGCGTATTCGAGACCCCGAGATAATCGGCCGAGCGTAGAAATAATGGCCCGCCCCCGGGCGGGTCATGAAGCCCCGCGCCAAACCCGTCTCGGAGAGTGGGCCGATCTTGACGTACGGCAGTGCGATCCTCGCTGTGCTGCTCGTCTTCGGGGTGCTCTCGCCGGCGGCCGCCGCCGGTGGGCCGACGTCCGTGGCGACGTCCTCGGGGACCCCGGGTACCGTGTTCCTGAACGTGAGCACGACGAACTCTTTCGCGTTCGCGCCTGACACGCTCACGGTCCAGCCGGGACAATCCGTCCACCTCGTCGTCACCCAGCTGGCCGACTTCAACCACACTTTCCTGCTCTCGCCGGTGGCGAACTTCACCTTCCCGGCGACGGACAGTTCGGCCGACCTCGACGCGTTCTTTGCTCTCCACGCGCCGCTCGTCAACCTCAGCCTCGGATCCACCGCAGGGGTCCGAGCCTACGCGAACTTCACCGCTCCGGCGATCGGATCGTACGAGTTCGTCTGCCAGCTCCCGGATCATTTCACCTCGGGGATGCACGGGGAGCTGTATTCGGGGGTTGCCCCCCCCACTTCGTCGGCCGCGTCGCAGACCCTCCTCTATGTCGGGGTGGCCGTCGCGATCGTTGTCGTACTGGGGGCGGCTGCGTTCGTGCTCTCCCGGCGCCACCGGAGCCCACCGCCGTCGTTGACCACTTAGGCTCGCGGCCCCGCGACGGGGGCCGACGACGTGCGGCCCTAGGCGCGCTTCAACCGCTCCGCGTAGTGGGCACGGAACTTGGCAACCTTCGGCGCGATGATCGCGCGACAGTACCCCTGCCCCGGATTCCGCCGGAAGTAGTCCCGGTGGTACTCCTCGGCCGGGAAGAATGCGCGGAAGGGGGTGACCTCGGTCACGATCCGACCGGGCCAGATCCTCGCGGCCTGCACCTCGGTCACGGTCTGCTGGGCGACGTCGCGCTGGGCCGCGTCGTGGTAGAAGATGACGGACCGGTACTGCGTCCCCATGTCGTTGCCCTGGCGATTCAGGGTCGTGGGATCGTGGACCGTGAAGAAGATCGCGAGCAGGTCGTGGTAGCTGATCACCGTCGGGTCGAAGCGAACCTGGACGACCTCGGCGTGGCCGGTATCCCCGTCGCAGACCTGCTCGTAGGTCGGGTTCGGGCGCTCCCCGCCGGAGTAGCCCGGGAGGACCTCCCGAACGCCCTTCAGCTCGGAGAAGACGGCCTCCGTGCACCAGAAACATCCTCCGCCAAGGGTAGCCACTCCCTCGGTCGCTGCGCTCGTTGCCACGGTCATCACCGGTGCCCGCGAGGATAAAGCGTGCCGGCCTAGCCGCCGGCGGGGCTATCCGGAACGCTGCTCGACGAGGCATCGCTCGGCGCGGGCGCCGATGGCGCGAACGGCTCCGGTAGGGTGCCCGCGACGGGACGAACGAGCGCTCGACGGCTCAGGAAGAGGAGCTCGGCGCCCATCACACCTAACGTGGCCACGGCGAACGGCACGGGGGCCCAGGGCGAACTAGGATCGAAGAAGAACGCCGCCTCAGCGACCGCCATCACGGTGAATCCGAGGATGACACCGCGGGCGACGTTCAGGTAGCTCGGGGAGAGATCGGACCCGAGCTCGCGGAAGAGAAGCCAGAAGACCACGGCCATGAGTCCGGCCATGCCCACCGCGCCCTCCAGCGGCGCCGCCACGACCCACGGTCCGATCGCCGCGGACGCCGTCAGTCCCAGGAGCGCGGTGCGCTCCCCCCGGGGGAACCTCACCCACACCACGAGCACCGCCATCGTGCCCAGCATCGACCAGAAGAACCAGATCGAGGTGGAGGCGTCGGCGAGCAGTCCGACCACGCCTGCCCCGCCCGATCCCAGATAGGGGTCGGGCCCGGTCTGGATGAGCACGAAAGCGACGGCCATCGCCAGTTCGTTGCCGAGGACGAGCGCGGTGAACGCCGTCGGCCAGGTCCAGCCACGCGGCGCGACGGGGCGCTCTTCGGCCCGGAGCATGACGGCGATGAACCAGGCGCTGACGACGACCATCATGCTGTTCAGCGCGAGGAACACGGCGATCCACGCGCCGGCGCTCGGGGAGATCGCCGCGTACACCAGCGAGAGCCACAGGAAGATCGCGGTGAGCAGCAGCCCGGCGATGAGGACGACGTCGCCGAGGTGCGGCCTTCCCGAGGGACCGGGGAACAGCCGGGTCACGACGTAGATGTTCCCGCCGAACATGAACAGCGCGAGCACGCCGAGGGCCGCCCCGACGAACGACAGTTCGGGCCAGGGGGCGGTCAAGGGGTCCTCGTGCCGCGGCGACGGGGACTTAGTGGCCGTCTGCCCCGTGCCTTCCCGCGCATCACGGCGTCAAGGGGGCCGCCCCCACGGATTCCCGGCCCGTGGCGGAGGTCGATGACGTGCGTGAGCCGACCCCGGCGGTGGTGGCGCGGAACATGGGCAACGGCGTCCCAAGAGGTCGAGGTTGCGGATGCGTCAGGCGGTCCCGGACCCAGTGCCGGATATCGTGAATGTAGAGATTCCCGTACGGGCAGGCGCCCACGCAGTTGCCGACTCCACAGCATTTGGAGCTGCGGAACTCCCCGGTCGTGCGGAAGTGGCCGACCATGTCCACGAGCCCGACCGGGCAGGATTTCGCGCAGTCGAGGGTCGTGCACGCCTTGCACACGGCCTTGTCGCGCACCTTGAGCTTGAAGAACCCGACCTTCTGGAACGCCTGAGCGATCGTGCCGGTGTAACACCAACCCATGGTCACGCAGTTGTACGTCCCAGTGTACGGCATGGTGACGAACATCACGTACCATAGGACCCCGAAGTAGAGGGCGAACAGGAAGACCGTCGGGTCCGCGCCGAGGATCGAGATCTGGAGCAGCCCTCGGGTGTCGAAGTAGGACGCGAAGGAGGCGAGGGCCAGCGATCCCATCACGACCCCGGTGGTCACCGAGTATGCGGTCGAGAAGCGACTCCCCAGGAACTTGCGACCGACGGGCGCCGACCGGTTGAACGACTTCATCGCGTCGATCGTGGTCCCCTGGTACATCAGCGCCGCCGTGCAGAACGTCGAGCAGATGACCCGCCGTCCGAACAGGACGGAGAGGCTGCCGACGAGCGCGTACGATACGAGCAGGACGACGAAGACCGAGGGTGCTAGCGGCGCCGAACCGATCCCCATGCTCCACCCGAGCACCGGCACCGCGGTGCCCGCGGGGAGCTGTGGGAACGCGAGCGAGTAGTAGATGCTCGGAAAGTAGACCGCCGCGAGCGCGTAGCACCCGATCATCAGGCCGAGTCGTACCCTCAGCTCGCGGTGCCGCGTTTCGCGCAGCTTGAAGACGACGAGCGAGCCCATTTCGACGCCCATCATCGCCAGGAACCACGTCGAGCCCGTGACCAGGGCGAGGAACCAGAACCCATTGTTGACGGCTGCGTAGGTGACTGCGGCCGGACCCCCGGCGAGCGGGAGGGCCGGCACGAGCGCGAGCCAGCTCGTCCCGAACGCCTGGACGTCGAGGAGTGCGCCCATGAACAGCTCGGCGATGAAGATCGTGCCGAGGAGCGCGAAAACCCAGTGGGGTCGGAGCTGCCACGAGGTAACCGGACCGGAGGTGAAGCGCTCGCCACCGAGCACCGCCTCGAGATAGAGGACCATCTCCAGGACGACCGATGCGGCGAGCAGCGGGAGACTCCCGTACGCCACCCAGGCGAACAGCCCAGCCATCATCACCGCGTAGATCGCAAGGAGGCGGAGGATGTAGGCCGCGAGCGCCCCGTTGAGCTGCCGGCTCCGGTACAGGAACTCCATCTGGTAGACCACGAGGCCGATCATCAACGCGCTGCCGACGTAGACGCTCCCCGCCGACCACCAACCCAGGGTCAGGGCCGGCGGTGTCAGCACCATGATCGCGGCCTGGAACCCGAGCATCCCCCGCAACGGGAGGGTCAGGGCCGGCCCGAGCAGGAGCACCGCGAGGATCATCTCCGCTCCCATCGTGAACACGAACCACGGCGAGACGAGCACGTCGGCCAGGCCGGCCCCGGCGCCCGCGAGGGTTGCTCCGGCGCCCGTCAGCGCCGCCCCGTTGGCGAGCTGGAACGTCCAGCCCATGAGGAGTTCGTTCAGCAGGACCAGCAGGATCGCGGCGGCCACGAAGGTCGGCCGGGAGGACATCGGGCGAGGGGAGTACCCTTCACCGGCGGCGGTACGCTCGCGTGCCTCCTCGAGGAAGACCAGGAAGACCGGGAAGACGCTGACGGACATCGCCGCACTGCTGACCCAGAGCCCCTCGACGAGAGAGTGCGAGCTCGGCGCGAGAAAGTAGATCGCGGCGCCGAGGAACATCGCCGCCATCATCCCGAGGAGGAACAGCACCACGGCGGCCTGGCTGCGCGTGCGGGCCGCGGCCGCCCATTTCACGAGGATGGCGGTCACGATCGCCATCAGCGCGGCGAGTACGGCCAGGACGAGAGTCGACTCGAGCATTGGATTACCGTGAGGAGCTCGACGCGGAACGTGGCCCGGCAAGCGGGTTGTCGGGCGTGTCGGCACCCGGGTCCAGTGCCGGTGCGGCCCGAACCTCCGCCGGGAAAGGTTCCGGAGCCCGGCCCGCCTTGGCTCGGTCGCTCGGGTGGAATGCCGCCATGCCGGGCACGACCGAGGAGAGGGATCTCCCCGGGGCCACTCCGACGGCCAGCGAAAAGCCCCCCAGGAGCAGGAACTGGAACGCCCATCGGAGGATCAATGCCGTCGTTCCCAGGTCTCCGGCAGGAAGCGCCCCCCAGGAGGTCGGCGCGCCGGCACCGGCCAGTAGCTCGTTGACCAGTCCGTGCCAGCCGGAGCTAGCGAGCGTCGGCGGCAGCCACGTGAGCAAGCTGACGCCCCCCACGATCAGCGCGAGTCGGATCACGGCGCGAGAGCTCGGTCCCAGCGCTGCCATCCCGCGTACGATCGTCTCCGGGAAGATCCCGACGATCACCGCGAAGACGGACAGGAACCCATGGGTGAGGACCCAGCCGACCCAGTTGCTCGCCGGGGGACCCACCGACCCGCCGAAACCCCATTGGGCGATACCCGCGAGAGCCCAGGTGACCCCGGCGAGGATCAGGGCCACCCGCAGGCCGATGGCGAGGGTGAGGCGGCGGTCGAGCCGCGGGAATGCCGGTGTCAATGTGCTGGCGGAGTTCGGCGTGCCCAACAGCACGCCGTAGACAGAAAGCAACTGCTCTTGCGCGACGAGCGCCACCCAGAGCACGGCCAGCTGAAACACGCCGATGTACCAGTTGTTGGCGAGGACCGCGTCCAGGCTCGAGCCGCTCGCCTGGGCGAGCGCCCCGATGCCCGCGGTCGCCGCGGCCGTGGTCGAGCAGCACGCTCCGAGGGTGACGAGCCCGATCATCGCGGGCGTCAATCCCGCGACCGCACCGGCCGACGCCGGCCGCCCGAGCTCCCTGCGCCGCAGTCGGATCACGCGCACGGTGAGCAGGATGCCGACCCCCATCCCGATCCCGACGCCGGCCGAGACGAGGACCATCACCAAGGTCGCGAAGAACGGGAGGGCCAGCACGCCGCCGGGGAAGATCACCAGGATCGCCGGATAATTCCACCAGGCCGACTGCTGGTTGCCCCACAGAACGTACCAGCTCGTGCTCGTTTGGGCGGTCGGCCCGAACGTGAGCATCAGGCCGACCTGGAGGGCGACGAACCCGTAGACGACCCCCACGCCGATCGCCAGCGCCCGAGCGGCCGGGCCCCGCAGCTCCACCCGGCTGCGCTGGAGGGTCGCGATGGAGATCGCGCGTGCGAGGCGACCGGGCGTTGACACTGACGTGAAAGCCTCCCGCCCCCGACTGGTCAAGTCGTTATTCCAGCCTAGTTCGTACCCAACTTCCTCTCCTTCATGTAGCTCACGTAGGCTCCCGACAGATCTCCCCGCCCACCGCGTGCCTTCGACGTGAGAGACCGTTCCCAATTCACATCGTGAAGGGTTATCTGGCCGGCGAGAATCGTCGCCGGGTGAGCGGCCCCCACATTTCACCTTCACAGTGTGTGCTGCTCTTGCAGGCGCTCGTCGCCCGCGAGCTGGTGGAGGGGATGGGACTCTCCGGCAATCGAACCGCGGCGCTCCTCGGCGTCGCGCCGTCGGCGGTCTCGCAATACCTGCACGGTAAGCGACGCACCGGCCCCTTGGACGGGCTCGGTGCCCGAGCGGATGTCCAGGCGCTGGCCCGCTCCGTGGCCCAATCCCTCGCCACCGATACCTCCGAGCGGGGCCCTGCAGTGAGACCCCTTCTCGAGGCCGCCGCGACGCTCTATGAGGAGGTGGAGGGCAAACCGGCGGCTCCCGAACCCGAGCGGATCCCCCGGCGGCGCGAGCTGGCCCGGCAGCTGCGCGAGCGCGTGGCGGCCGAGCAGACGGCGGTGACCGATTGCATGCACCTCGCCCAGAAGTCCCGCGACGAGCTTACGCGGGCGGTCTTTCGTCAACTCGCCGCGGACAGCCTGCGACACGCCGAGATCGCTGCCTCGCTGGCGTCGTACCTGGACCGGGGGATCGACCGGACGTGGGCGAGCGGGATCACGCCGGCCGACGTCCAACGACTGATCCAGCGCGAACACGACGCCGAGCAGGAGTCCGGCGAGCACCTCGAAGGGGCGGTCGGCGGGGTCATGGCGCTGCTCGCCGCGAGCATGGAGGCGGATGAACGCAAGCACACTGAACTGCTCGAGCGCATGCTCAAGACCGCGTTCCTCGAAGGAAAGGGGGCAGTCAGCCGCCGTCTCACGACCCGGCCCCCTCCGAGCGGACGGCGCGTCGTCGCGCCCGGCCGTTAGTCGCTCGGGTCCCCGTTCGAGCGCCGACGGCGGCCCCCGAACCAGACACCGATGGCCACGCCGATGATCGCCGCCACGGCGCCCACGACGGCGATCTCCCAGGTGGGGGTGGTGCTGCCACCGTTGGAGCCGACGGACGTGCCGCTCGTGTTCTCGAGGACGGTGAGGCTCGCGCTGGAGGTGGCGATCAACCCGAGGTGATCGGTGACCGTCAGGGAGACCGTGTAGCTTCCTTCCTGGGCGTACTCGGCCGTCACGTTCGCCAGCGAGGCGTTCTGACCGTTGCCGAGGTCCCACGCGAACGAGTAGGGGGCCGTACCGCCGACCACGCTCGCGCCCAGGATCACCTGCACCGGCGCCTCCCAACTCGCCGTGCTGACGGAAAGGTGCACCGAAAACGCGCTGCCGGCTACGATGGTGGCGGGATTAGACCAGTTGACAGAGACCCCGGCGCTATCGGTCACCATGAGGCTCACGGGAAAGCTTCCCACGCTCGCGAACGTGTGTACCGGGTTAGACACGTTGCTCGTGGTCCCGTCCGAGAAGTTCCACGCGTACGTGAACGGGGCGCTCCCACCCGTCACGATCGAGTGGAACGGCACCGTGAGGGGAGCCTGGCCGCCCGTCGCCCCCGGCCAGGCGATGATCGACGGATCCGGGTTGATCTGAAATCCGGTCGTCGAACTCTGCGAGGTCGTCCCCCAGGTATCGGTGGCAAAGCAGTAGACCGCATAGAACCCCGGGAGGTACGAACGGCACGTGAAGTTCTGGTCGAACTGATACGGGCAGTCCGCCGGGAGACCGTTCCACGTATAGTTCGCCCCGATGGACGGCTTGGACAGCGTGACGTTGAACGTGAGTGGCTGGCCGACGTCAATTCCCGAGGAGGAGACGACGGCGTAGGTGTTCAACGTGAGCTGGATGTTGAGCGGCTCAGAGACGGAGCTTGAATTGGCGAGCGCGTCGGTGACCCGCACGGTGAGGGTGAAGTTGCCCGAATCATCGCTGTCGAAGAAGCACGGCATCGTCGACAGGTTGAGCGTTGGGCAATCGCGCGTGCCGCCCGAGTAGTTGAACGTGTACGGACCGTAGCCGCCGCCGACCGTCGTCACGTAGTAGGCGGTCTCGTCCGGCTGTGCGACGACGGGGAGGATCTTCAGCCCGACGGCGACAGGTCCCCCCAGCGCCCACGTCTGCCGGGCCGGCTCACCGACGCCCAGCGCCCCGCCGAACGCGAGGTCGTATCCATCCACCCCGTCGTAGGCCAGGGCCAGACCAACGCGCGGGGAGGGGGCGTGCTGGCTCGCGGTCGGCGACCAGTTGCCGGCCGAGAACTCGTACGTTTGGTTGCAGACGCCGAAGGTGGCCGGACACCCCAGCCCACCGAACCCGATCACCCCGCCTCCGGGGGCCGAAACGAGCGCATCGGGCCCCATGGAGAGACCGGGCGGCGCGATCGCGCCGGTGACCTGGCTCCACGACCCGGATTCGAACGTCCACGTGTCGTTGAGGAACGCCGAGCCCGTCTCGCCGCCCTCGAGCAGCAGCCCGTCGATCGCCCCGTCGTAGGCGAGGCCCGCAAGCTCGCGGGCGGACGGGTGGGTCGTGGCGATGAGCTGGGTCCATGCCGAGCCGCCGAAGGTCCAGGTGTCGGCCATCGAGAGCCCCACGGCCGTCCCGCCGAACAACAGCACTTGCTGGTCCTGCGGGTCGTAGGCGAACGAACCGAATCCTCGCGCGGCGGGGGTCGTCCCGACGCTCCCTGTAAGGTTCGCCCAGGATCCGTTTCCGAACGTCCACGTTGCCAGTGACGCGGCGCCCGCGTAGGCGCCCGCCCACACGACCTCGTCGTGCGCGGGATCCGCGGCCAACATCGCGCCGGGGCTCGCCGGAGGGGAGCCCGACAACGTGGCGGTCAGGTTCGTCCAGTTTCCCGTGGAGTAGGTCCACGTCTCGGCGAGGCCGCCGGCATTCCCGCCGACCCAGACGACGACTCCGGCGTGCGGATCGTACGCGAGGCTGCCCTCGGCATCGCCCGGGGGTCCGCCGGAAACCGGGAGATCGCGCCAGTCGGGGTTGAGCAACGTTGCAGCGGCAGGTGACGACCCCAAAGCTCCGCCGATCCCAGGGATGGGAAGCGCGAACGCACTCACCGCCGCCGCGCGCTCGGGGACCGTGGGGCTGGGGCCGAGGAGCCCGCCAAACGCGGGAGAGGCAACGACCAGAAAGCCCAGAGCAAAAATCCGCCAATTCGTCGCGAGCGGGCCGCCCCTCGGACCCGAAACAGCCGACAACGAACCGCCGAGTGACCCCGCCGATTTAACGCCGCCGTGGACGGGTGCCCCGTGACGCCTCGGTCGGCGGCCCCCACCCAAGACGAAACCGGATCACGGTCGCTCGCTCCCTGGCCCATTCTTCTTCCGTCAAAGGTTTGTCGCTGATGATGTACTTGCCGAGGGCATGCTCGACGATTTGTTGATCGCGCCAGCGTTCAGGATCGCGGTTCTTCAACCAAATAAACG
>JAKIWD010000023.1 GCA_022750205.1 Thermoplasmata archaeon | reverse complement strand
GAGAGGACCATCTTCGGGAGCGCCGCTTCGAACTGGACGGCCCAGCGGCCCAGGAACGATCGGCCGAGGTAGAGCAGGCCGATCGCCAGCGCGACGAGGACGATCAACGGGTCGACGAGGTTGGCGAGCAGGTAGTCGCTGAACGTCGCGGCGGTCGCGAGGAAACCGGTCCCGCCGCCCCCGAGCGGCATCGCGGGGTACAGCGCGCCGCCGGAAAGCTCGGGCACGAGCAGGTTGTCGTACGTCGGTCCCGTGATCGCCGAGAGGATCGAGGTCAGCGTGGCGAAGAAGGCGAACAGGAACGCCTGGACGATCAGCGTCGGGTCCACAGGCCGTGCCTCCGGTCAGGTGCCGGTCAGGACCCAGTGCGCGAGCCCCCAGATCAATCCGGAGAGCGCGGCCGTGAACAACAGCGTCCCGATCAGCGCGTCGCGGGCGCGGTCCTTCGCCTGGATCTTCTTGGTCACGTCGTTGGAGAACCAGCTCAACGCGACGCGCGCCCAGACCACCGCGAGCAGGCCCCCTCCCGAGAGGCCGAGGAGGGTGACGATCCGATTGATCGCCGCCGTGAAGTTCGACACGGGCGAGGGAGCGGAGGTCAGCGGCCGCGCCGGCGAAGCGGCATGCGGTGCCGGCATCGCCGCGACGCCGGACGGCACGCCCAGGAGCACCACGAGGACCGGGACCAGGACGAGACAGACGATCCTGCCCCCGGGGCCGGCCCGCTTCATCCTTCGACCTCCGAACGGGTCTCGGGGAACGCGGCGGGAGCCGGGCCCGTCGGATCAACCCAGAACAAACGATCTCCGTCCGCCGAATTCTCGCGGCGCACGCGACCGTCGGTGACGAGCGCCTCGACGGCCCGACGCACCTCGGGCGGATCGAGGCCTTCTCCGTCGGCGAGATATTCGAGGGTCTCGATGTCGACCTCCCCGTTCTCCTCCAGGAGACGCGCCACGACCTCCGTACGCACGGGGCCGTCGTGGTCGTCGGTGACCGGTCGACGGCGACGGCGGACCCACACCCAGCCCGCCAGCGCGGCAACGGAAACGCCGAGCAGCGCTCCGAGAGTCCACGGCAGGGAGTCCAGAGCCGTGGTTCCGGGGGGCGGACTCGATGGCGGGGGTCCTGGCAGGACGAGGACTGTCCGGACCTCCTGGGCCGTCCCCCCGGCCGCGTCGCGCACCGTGAGGAGGATCGATAGGTACCCCGGCGATGAAGGCGAGGCCGTCCAATTGATCGGACCGGCAGACGACAGGTTCCCGGCGGCGCGCTCGCCGTCGGAAAGGGTCCAGTCGTAGTCGAACGGACCGACGCCACCCCCTATCAGACCCCCGAGCGCGAGCGGCGCTCCGGCGGTGGGCGACGCGTTCAGGATCGCCAGGCTCGCGTTCACCGGTGGGATGACGGAGACGGTGACAGCGGCCTCGAGGTCGACCCCGACCGCGTCGCGGGCCGTGAACCAGACCGTGAAATTCCCGACGATCTCGATCGTGGCGTTCCACGCGATGTCACCCGACCGGTCCAACGTCCCCTGGCTCGCCGAGCCGCTGAGGAGCGGTGCGATCGCGCCGACGCTCCAGACGATGGGCGGCGTGCCGCCCGCGACGGCGACGAGGAGGTGGAACGGCTGCCCGGCCTCGGCCCACGCCGGGCTGAGCGCCAGGGAAACGTTCGGGTAGGCGAACTCGGTGGTGACCCACGTGGCGGCGGACGCTCGGCCCCCGAGCGCGTCGACGAGCGTGACGCCGGCCCAGGCCGGACCGGTGGCGTTGGTCCAGACCGCCTCGCTATACGCGCCGGGAGAGGGAAGGATCGCCGAGCCGCTCGAACCGTTCCCCGTGAGCGTCCATCCGAGGGAGTAGGGAGGTACCCCTCCGGACGCGTCGACGTGCAATCCCACCGGCGTGCCGGCGTCGGCACTGGCGTTGACCGACGAGGCGGTCACCGAGGGCGCCGTCGTCACGTTGAGGGTGAGATTGGTCCACGCGACCTGCTCGTCCGCATCGAAGACCTCGAGCGTGAAGCGGGCCGCCTCGCCCGCGGATCCCAGATCGACGGTCCAGCTCGCCGTGTTCGCGAACCCGACGAGCGGGCAGCTCCAGAGATACCCGAACGGGGCCAGGCCATCGCCCAGATTGGCCGTGAGGGTGAACGGGACCCCTGCGTCCACCGTCGGTCCGGGGGCGTCGATCACGACCGCCAGGCTGGACGGCTCTACGTCGACGCGCTTGGCCGCCGGGCTTGCGGCGACGCCCGGGATCGAAAGGAGGCACGGGCCGCCGCCGGCCTCCAACGCGAGGAGTAGGCCCACGATCACGCAGCGAGGGGAGCTCCCCGACGGTCGAGCCTTCCGGCGCATCGCAACCACCAGGACTTCCGAGCCGCCCGGCCTATTTCGACCGAAGCCGCGTCGTGGGCGATGAACGGTGCCTTAGCTGCCGATCCGCAGCGCGAGATGTTCGCGGGAGAACGGGGTGAGCTCGATCGATTCGCGCACCGAGAGGTGGCCAGCCTCGAGCTCCCGTTTCGCCGCCCCGAGCACGGCGCGGGTGGTCAGGCTCTGCGTGATCGAACGGACCTTGAGCATCAGCAGCCCCTCGCCCGCAGGAGCGAGGCAGGCGAGGGCGTTCTCCCGGAAGATCTGGGCCTGGGCGCGTTGTGCGACATCCTGATAGAGGAGGTCGACGAGGCCGACGTCGGCGGCGTACCGCTCCGGGAGCTGGGCGTCCGCGAGCAACGGCAGCAGGTTCGGCCGCTCGCGGGAGAGCGCGAGGAGCGGCGCGAACGAGATCGGGCTCTTCTCGACGACGAAGATCGTCGCTTGCGGCAGTGCGTCGGACAGGTGGCTCACGGTGGTACCGTGCGCGCCGCCGAGGTACAGCACGCTCCGGACCCGGTCGAATGAGGGCGCGTCCGGCGTCTTGAGCAGGTACGCCGCGAGCTTGGACCGCCAGGGATCCCAGTGCCGGTACTCCGTTCCCGATTCGATACGGAGCTCCTCCCCGTAGACGCGACGTCCGGGGATCAGGTTGTGCGTGTAGAGGTCGCGGCCGTGACGGAACACGCCCCGCGTCGCCGACGGATCCATCGACCGCGCCTCCCTACTCGGTGACTCGCGCGAGCAGCTCGACTTCGACGCACGCGTTGAGCGGGAGCCCGCAGACCCCCATCGCCACCCGGGCCGGTCGGCCGGATTCGCCAAAGACCTGGATCAGGAGCTCCGTGGCCCCGTTGGCGACCTCGTGCTGTCGCACGAACCCCGGGGAGGAGGCCACGTACACCGCCACCCGGAGTATCCGGCGAACGCGGTCCAAGTTGCCGAGCGCGCCCGCGAGTCCGCCCAGCGCCTGAAGGGTGGCCTGACGGGTCAGGGAGCGGGCCGTGGCGACGTCCACCTCGGCATCGACGAGGCCCGGGGAGACCGCCACGCCGTCCCGGACGACGATCTGACCGGAAACGAGCGCGAGGTCGCCGTCCACCAATACCGGGGAGTACGAGCCGACCGCGCGGCCGGGGTCGGGGAGGGTGAGCCCCAGACCGGCCACGACCTGGCTGGGGGTTTCCGGCATCGCGAGCCGTACGTCCCCCCCGTCAAAACCCTAACCGCTCCCACGGCAAGGATTTACGGCGCGGACCCGTCCACTGCTCGATGGGAGGATTCTTCCGGCGCTTCCGCCGGGGAAAGAACGAGCCCGAGCCGGGGGAGTCTCCCGAGGAAGAGACCCCCTCCGAGGACGAGGGCACTCTGCCGGAAGGGTCGGAGGATGAACCGACCCCGGAGATCTCCGAGCCCGCCCCCGACGCCTCCGAACCGGCGGGGGTGGAGGGAGGAGGGAGCATCCCGCTACCCGCCGAACCGGCGACGGCGGCCGAGGCGATCCCGCTGCCCGAACCTTCGGATCCAGGGACCGCCCCCGAGGCCGGCATCGCCCCCGAGCCGGCCCTCGCGCCGGCGGCCACCGCACCGGCGCCCCGGATGGGGACCGGGGTCGTCGCAAGTCCGCTGGCGACACCGGTGGCGACCGAGCGGCCCGGGCCGCCTCCCTTGCCCCCCGCGGACATGGACTCCGTCCGGGCATCGACCCCGGAGCGGAATGAGTCGACCCGTTGCTTCCTGTGCGACACGGAGCTGGTCGGATCGTTCTGTCCCCACTGCCGGATGAGCTGGAACGAATAGACGGCCAGATCGGCCCGTCGACCGGTAAGGACGGCCGGGCGCGGGTTTCACTTCTTATACACCGGCCCACTGGGCGCCGCGTCGTTAGGGGTCAACCAATGGTTCAAGTTTCGGCACTGAAGCCGGCCGCCGATCCGCTCGGGTCGGTCGAGGTCGGCATCCTCGAGCACGTGTTCTCGCTCTCGCCGTCGTACGGCGTCTTCCTGGGCCTGCACGAGTACGATGGACGGTTGCCGGACCTCTCGGGGAGCTTCACCGACCGGTGGTGCGAGGGCGCGGACCGCTGGCTGGCGACCCTGGGCGCGATCCCGGAGCACGACCTGGCGGCGGACCGACGCCTCGATCGACAGCTGCTGGGTCTGCTCCTCCACGGACCGCTCTTCGACATCCGGGACTCCCACGACCTCGAGCGCAACCCGATGTCGTACGTCGGCTCGATCTCGTTGACCTCGTACATGGTTCGCGAGTACGCGCCCCTCCCCGAGCGGGTCGAGGCGATGGCCCGGACCCTCGAGGCCGTCCCCGCGCTGTTGGACACCGCGACCCAGCGACTCGATCGGATCCTTCCCGAGCCGTTCCTGCGGCTGTCGCTCGCCATCGGCGGGGGGCTCCCGGTCCACTTCGCCGAGGCCGAAGCGCTCGCGCGTTCCGGTTCCGCCGCGCTCGCCGGTCGCATCGCCGCGGCCCGCGCTCCCGCGGAGACGGCGGTCCAGCAGTTCCTCCACCTGCTCCAACACGAGTACGTTCCTCGCCAGACCCCCGACTTCGCGCTGGGGCCGGCGCGTTACCAGCGGCTGCTGTGGGTCCGGGAAGGCGTCAAGACCCCGTTCTCCGAGATCGAGTCGGCCGGCTGGGCCGACCTCCGTCGCAATCAGGCGCGGCTCCACGAGCTGGCGGCGACGCGGGATCCCCCACAAACGATCCCCCAGTTGCTCGAGGGAGTGTTCCGGGACCATCCGACCGCCGCGGCACTGGTACCTACCGCCCAAGAGATGGTCGCCGAGGCCAAGGAGTTCGTCCGCGCCAAGGACCTCGTCACGATCCCCGAACCGGCGATCTGCCGCGTGGAAGAGACGCCGACGTACGGCCGGGCCCTCTCGACCGCGAGCATGAACCCTCCCGGCCCGTACGATGTCACCGGGGACGAGGGGATCTACTTCGTCACCCCCGTCGACGCGACGTGGACGCCGGAGCGTCAGGAGGAGTGGCTGCGATCGCTCAACCGGTCGATGCTGCGGAACATCACCATGCACGAGGTGTACCCCGGCCACTACCTGCAGTTCCTGCACGTCCGGCGGCGCCGGTCGGCCTCGCACGCGCAGAAGGTCTTCTTCTCGGCGTCGTTCGTCGAAGGCTGGGCCCACTACTGCGAGCAGCTCTCGATCGAGGCCGGCCTGAGCGACCGCAGCGTCGAGGCCGAGGTCGCCCAGTTGCACGACGCGCTCCTGCGCGACTGCCGGCTGCTAGCATCGATCGGGCTGCACACCGCCGGCCAGACCCTGGAGCAGGCGACCCAGCTGTTCCAGAAGGAGGGCCACCTGGAGCGGCTCCCGGCCGAACGCGAGGCGATCCGCGGGACGTTCAACCCCGAGTACTACTGCTACACGCTGGGCAAGCTTGCCATCCTGGACCTCCGCGCAAAGATGCTCCAGAAGGGCTACGGCGGGTCGCTGCGCCGGTTCCACGACCGCCTGCTGGAGTTCGGCTCCCCACCGGTGGGAGCGCTGTCCGAACTGATGGCCCCAACCTAAGGACGCGCGGCAGGCCCTAGGCCGTCGGATCGCGACGCTTCCCGAACAAGGGATCGTCTCCCGTAGTCCGCCGCACCCTCGTCGGACGGGGTACCGGGACCAGGTGCGCCGGCGGCCGAGCGCGCGCGGCCTCTTCCCAGCTCTCGGCCGGGGGCCGGTAGGCGTACCCGAGGAGCAAACCCACCCCGAGGAGCACGCCCACCGCGACGCCCAGGAAGGTAGGGGCACCGGGTGAGGCGCTCGACCACTCGTACAGTGAGACCGCCGCGACGGCCGCGGCCATCGACGCGATCCCCGAGAGGAGGTACGCGGAGGAGGGAAGTCCCCGGGCAGCGAACGCCGGGAGGTCGCTGACCGGCTCGACCCGGGAGGGTGCGTGGCGACTCGTGCTCGGCCCCCGTAGGAGGCGCTCCGAAGAGAGCAGCATCGATACCAGCAGCCCCATCATCGCGGCGAACCCAAGGATGTCGTAGACGGAGTCGCCGAGGTAGGCGAGCGGCGCCTGCGGGGCCGGCGTCCCGCCGGTGAGGGCGAACCACTGGGCGAGCGCCGTCTGGACGATCGCGCCCCACCACGCGGCGGGGCCCGTGCCGGTCGCGTTGGCCGATAGCGTGCGGAGGACCGCGAGGCTGAACCCGGCGATCCCCAGGCTCATCGGACCGTTCACGATCGTCGCCGGGAGCGAGTCGCGCCACATGACGAGCCAGCTCAACAGTACGAGAGGAGCACCGAGGAGGACGCCCACCGCCAACCCCTGCGCGGTCGGCTGGTTGGCGAGGTGACCGAGAGCGAACAGACCGACGGACGCCGCCGCGACGACGAGCCACGGCACGTACGGCCACCACAGGCGCTGGGGCGACGGGGTCGCCAGCAGACTGACCACGGCGCCGCCGATGCCGAGGAGCACGAGCAGGGTCCGCGGGATCGGAGCGAGTGCGGTCATCACCAGGGCGTACGCCAGGATCGGGGCGAGGAGCGCCGTCCGCAGCGTACCCGCGTTCATCCGGCCCTCCCCCAGCCCCGGACGCGGCCGTAGGCGCCGAGCAGCTTGCGCGTCGCGTTGCGCGCGTCGAACCGTACGGCGGGGATCCCTCCGGCGCGGAGCGACGAGAGGCGTTCCCGCAAGCGTTCGAGCTCCAGCCGCTGCGCCCAGCGCGTCGCGCCCAGGTCGGCCGCCGCGGATCGCGCGGGGTACAATCGCACCACGTCCGGCGTGAACAGGTAGAGCCGGTGCCCCCGAGAGAGGAAGCGTCGGTACGTCGGACCGAGGCGATCGCCCTCGGCGGTTCCCGCGCTGAACAGGAAGACGTGGGTGTGGGTCCTGAGGCGCACGGAAAGATCGTCGAGCAGCCGGACGAGGTCGAACGGTTCGGGGGCCGGAGCGAGCATCGCCAGCCGCTCCTCGAGCGCGGTGAAGTGCCGGCGACCGCGGCCGGGCGGGAGGAAGGCGGTGAGCCGGTCCGCGTAGCTCGCCAGCCCGACCCGGTCATCTCCACTGCGTTCGACCAGTCCGCCGAGCACCCATCCGGCGCTCGCGGCGACGTCGAGCGCGGTGGCGCCGGCGGGGCCGGCCGCCATCGACGGAGAGACGTCGAAGACGAGCAGGTACTCCTGGCGCGCCTCCTGCTCGTATTCACGAATGAACAGCTCCTCGGGGGTGGAGCGGCGCCACGCCACGTGGCGCACGTCGTCGGTCCCGACGTACGGCCGTAACGAGTGTACCTCGGTGCCGTACCCGCGGTGCTTGAGGACCGCCCCTCCGTGCACCCGGGTCTGGAGGGCGTGGGCGGGGGCGCCGGGTCGGCGCAACGCGCTCGCCGGGATCCCCAGGATCGACGTCTCGCCGGGCAGGATCGCCTGCGCGTAGGAGAGGCCCATGGGGCCGACGGCGAGCATCACGGGCGGTCCGAGGTGGTGTTCGCCGCGGTCGAGGACGCGGGCGGTGTACTCGAGGGTCACCGACGCGCCGGGCGTCCACCAGCGGGTCTCGGAGGCCTGGCCGTGCAGGATCGTGCACCGCGCCGGGATCACCTCGTAGAACTCGCCCCAGAACCCGCGGGTCCCGTGGTAGGTGACGGTGACCTGCATGGTGATGTCGCCGCCGACCGCGGCCCGTTTGGGCGCCACCCCGCGCTCGACGGAGAACTGCGAGGCATCGAGCCGCGGGACCGAGTAGTGAAAGCCGACGACGTCGGCGGTGAGGAAGGCGAAGACGGCGATCGTGACGATCAGGATGAGGTAGTTCAGCGTCACGACGGCCACGACGAGCGCGCCGAGGGCGGCGGCGACGGCCCCCCAGCCCCGCTGGGTGATCATCGAGGTCGGTCCTCGCTCCCTCGTTCCCACCGGCTCATCGGGGGACGGGGACCTGGTCGAGGAGATCGGTGAGGATCCGGCCGATGAGCCGCTCGTCGGGCAGGCCCTCGGCGTACCCTTCCGTGAGCACGTCGGGCTGCAGCGTGACCCGGTGGTTGAGCACCCAGAACGCGACGCGCTTGACGTCCTCGGGCGTCACGTACATCCGGCCCTCGCACATCGCCTCGGCCTTGGCGGCGCGGGCGAGCTGGACGCCGGCACGCGGGGACGCGCCGACGGAGATCCGCTTGTCGTCGCGGGTCGCGCGGATCAGCCGCGTGATGTAGGCGACGATCTCGTCATCTACGTAGAGGCGGTCCATCAGGGCGCGGTGAGCGTCGATCGTCGGCGCGTCGGCGACCGGACCGTCCTGGGCGATCTCCACGGGCGTGTGGTGCCGCCGGATGACCGACTGCTCGTCCTCCTCCGACGGGTAGTCCAGGAGGAGGCGGAACAGCATGCGGTCGAGCTCGGCCTCGGGGAGCGGGTACGTCCCCTCCTGCTCGATCGGGTTCTGGGTGGCGATGACGATGAACGGCCGCGGGAGCGGGTGGGCGATCCCGTCGACGGTGACCTGGCGCTCCTGCATCGCCTCGAGCAGCGCCGACTGGACCTTGGGGGGAGCCCGGTTGATCTCGTCGGCGAGCACGACGTTGGCGAAGACGGGGCCCCGCCGGTACTCGAACGCCCGGCTCGACGGGTTGAGCACGACGTTGCCGATGATGTCCGACGGGAGCATGTCCGGCGTGAATTGGATGCGCTTGAACGCGAGGTCCAGGCTGCCCGCGAACCGCCGGACGAGGAGGGTCTTGGCGATCCCGGGGGCGCCCTGGAGGAGCACGTGACCTTCGGTCACGAGGGCGATGTAGAGCAGGCGCACGCTCCACTCCGATCCGACGACGACGTCTCCCACGACCGAGGTCAGGTGGGCGAGCACCTCGTCGGGTCGCCGGATCTGGGAGGTGGCTTCCGGGAGGGCGTCGGCGTCCGCGTGGCGATCCAGCGTCCCACCCGAGCGCCGGAGTTCGCCGCTCATGGGGCCCCCGCCACCGTGCGGAGCAGCCGGTCGACCTGGCCCAGCACGGCGTTCACCTCGACGTTCAGATGAAGCACGGAAGCGGTCGGGGAGCGCCAGAAGTCGACGCGGGGTTGCCAGCCGGACGCCCGGCGCAGCACGCGACGGTCGAGGCGGCGTAGGCGGCCCGAAAGTCGGGCGGCGACCCGGCGATCGCGCGGACGGATGCTCGCAAGCGGCCGGCGGGACCACTCCTCGAGCTGGTGGACCGCGGTCTGGAGGACGGGGCTGATCACGCCCCACCGGGCGTCGCGCAGCTCCGAAAGCGCATCGGCAGCGGGAACGGGAGGCTGTCGTCGATAGCGCAGCGGGGTCGGCCAGTACAGCCGGGCCGCCAGCCAGATCCCCAGGCCGACCAGGATGGCGCCGGCGACGAGCAACCCGGCCGGGTTCTCCGCCTGGCCCACCAGCCCCGAAAGTTCGCTCACGAGAGATCGACGTCCTCCGAATACGTTTCCTCGGGAGCCTCCGCCGACGGCCCGGCCCCATCGGCGCGGGGCTGGGGGTCGCGGTAGAGGGTCCACATCGGTACGCGGCCGTAGATATCCTGCAGGAGCTCGATGACGGGCTCGGGTGTCCGGTGGGACTGGGGGGGACCGTAGCGGATCGGACGGTAGAGGTCGTAGAGACGACGGAACGAGTCGGGAAGGTCACCCGTCGAGGCGGGGAACCCGTGGGAGAGGATCTCGGGATGGGTCCATCCCACGGGGAAGGAGAGCGAGTAGGCGCGGCGGGCATCGTCCAATGCGCCGAGGTAGGCCCGGCGGACGGCCTCGTCGTACGCCCCGACGACCAGATCATGACGCACCTCCGCGATGAGCGGGGGCACCGGATTCTCCTCGGCGGCGCCGTTCGTCGCGTTCGGGTCCGGTCGGGCTTTGGAGCCGCGGAAGAGCGTCCAGACTGGATCGAAGAGTGACATCCTTGGGACGGACCGAAGGGTCCGCCTCCTACCGGAGCGGTCAAGGCGGATGACCACGACGCCTCAAGAACCTTCGTAAACGGCCCGGAGCGCACCGCCGGGTGAGAATCGGTCGGGGCGCTCACCTCGTTCCTCGAGGGGAACGCGGCCCCCGGCGGGCCACGGTTCGAGAGCGGCTCGAATCTCGGACCGCGCGCAGGGGATCGGGGGACCCCGGCCCCCCTCCGGCCGAGCGACCGCCAGTCCGGGGTGGCCCAGATCGGGGCGGTCACCTACCGAATGAGAGTGGGGGGGTGGGAACCCTGCCGGAAGACGGCTTATCCGTACCATTCCGTAGCCTCCCTGTGGCGGCGACGGACGCTCACCGGGCGCTGGCGGCCCGGGCGCTCGTGCTCCTGCGTCGCGAGGCGGCGCCAGGGGCGACCACCCGCGAACTGATCGAACAATTACGTGCGGCGACGCGCTGGTCCGGCTCGTCGGCCGAGTTGAAGCTCGCGACCCACGTGAGCCGGTTCATCGCTGCGCTCGAGGTCGGTCAGGGCGAGCGCGCCGCCGCACTCCTTCCCCGGATCGGGCGGGCGGCCGAGTACGCGTACGACTGGGACTGATCGCCTTAGAACAACGGTGGATCCACCAGTTCGGTCGGTCCGCCGGGGGCACACAGGAAGGTAGACCGGACGACGGGGAGCTGTTCGAGCCGCCGGCGCGCCGCCTCGGCGTGCGGGGCGGGAACGTTGACGAACGGGTTCTGACCCGCATCGATCGAGAAGTACGCCGGGATCCCATCCTCGCGCATCGCCCGCACGTCGTGCATGACCGCGACGGTCTCGGCGGTCCAGTAGATCAGCGAAGGCTGCGAGGTGAGCATGGTGGCGTGCATGTTCAGCGTGTCCACCTCGGCCAGACGAGCGACCTCGGCGGGGTCGCCGCTACGCAGTGCCGCTCGCATGTCGTCGAGCGCCTTGGGGAGGTACTCGAGCCGGGCGCGGAACATCGGGGAGGTCTCTGTCGTGATCCGCATCCCCTCGGAGCTCGGCGTCTTCTTGGGGGCCTCGCCGACGACCACGACGACGGTCCGGAGATCGACGGACTCGGGAGAGGCGAGTTGGATCGCCACGGCCTCTTCGTCGTTCCCCGCCTTCAGCTCCGAGAAACCGCCGGGGATGCTGCGGCTCGCCGATCCCGAGCCGCGGCGTGCCAGGCGCGTCAGCTCGACCTGGGAGAGGTTCAGGCCGATGGCCGATGCGGCGGCGAGGGAAAGCGCCGCGAACCCCGAGGCGGACGAGGCGAAACCGACGGCCGCCGGGAACCCGTTCTGGGAGTCGACACGGGCCTTGAGCGTCGACTTCGCCATCGCCCGGACCAGGTCGAGGTGTCGGGTGACGCGGTGGTCGCCGGCCGGCGCCCCGTTGATGCGGACGGTGTCGTGCGCGTACTCCGGAGAGAACTCCACGGTCGTCGTGGTCGTCAGGCGGTCGAGGCAGACGCTGATGCTGTCGTTGCTCGGCAGCCGGCCCGACTCCTCGGTCTTTCCCCAGTACTTGATCAGGCCCTGGTTCGCGCACGCCCGCGCGGTGGCCTTCAACTAGTCGCCCCCCCGCACCGTCGCTTCGACCATCGGGCGGAGGCGGTCGATCATCGCGACCTCCTCGCCGTCCATCTGACGCCAGCGCGCCTGCGCGGCGGCGTCCCACCGGGTCGGGTCGACGTCCCGCTGACGGCTCACCGCGCGCTGGAGACGGAGTTCCTCGTTCACACAGACCTCGAGCAGCAGGAACGTCTCCCCCAGTGCTTGCGCGAGGCCCTGCGCTTCCTCCTTGATGCGGATCCCGTCCAGGACGACTTTGGGGGCGTGGAGGCCCTCGATCGCGCGCAGCGTGCGGGCCAGTCGCCACCGCGGATCCTCGGCGGTGAGTGTCTTGAAAAGCTCCCAGGTCTCCGTCCGCGCCACGGTAAGCCCCCGTTCGCGCGCGACCTCCCGGGTAAGGTCGCCCAAGCTGACCCGGGAGAATCCCTTGCGCTCGAGGAGCTTGGCGAACTCGCTTTTCCCCGAGCAGGTGTATCCGGTCAGCCCGATGGCAAGGGCCAGCTCTGTTGGTGTCGACATCCGGTTGGAACGCTCCGTCCCCTCGACCGGCTCCGGCTCACACCACGTGGAACGGGGAAAGGGTCAAGGTGAGGGCGAGAACCGCGAGCCCGGTTAACGGTCCCACGAGGGTCTCCGCCCGCTCGTCGTTGACGAAACCGGAGATTTGGTCGCCGACGCGGGCCTCGCAGAGGTCCTTGCGCGCCTGGTGCCACATCTCCTCAAAGCGCTGGGCGGGCCGCCGTACGACCTCGTTCCCGACGGCGCGTCGGTCCTTGAACACCGAGTACATGGGGAGGACGAGCGCTGTATTTTCTCCCGAGGATGAACTTATCGCTGCCCCGACGAGCGGCCGAGCTCTCGGAGTCGGGTCGTCCCCGCCGCCGGGCGATCAACCGGGCTCTCTCAGCTCGCACGGGGGGGCACTGCGGGGACGCCGGCGCCCGAGGAACCAACACTAATCACGCTCCGCTGGCTCGGCCTGACGGAGCCGATCCTTGAGCGATCGACGGAACATCGCCCTGATTGTCGGCATCGTTGTCCTCGTGGCGGTCGCCGGCTCGGTCTCGTACCTCCTGCTCTCACCGCGAGCTTCGATCCCCCCGTCGCACTCCTACGTGGCCCCCGCGCTGTGCCCGTCCTCTGGCGGCGTTCCCACGGCGGGAAACTGGACGACCTACCACCGCGATGGAGCCCGGGACGGCGACCAAGCGGCAGCCCCGATCACCGCGGCACGCACGATGTGGGCTGCCCCATCGGACCTGGACGGGCAGGTCTACGCCGAACCGCTGATCTGCGGCAACGCCGTATTCGTGGCGACCGAGAACGACTCGGTGTACGCCCTGAACAGCAGTACGGGCGGACTCCTCTGGCGCACGCATCTCGGTGCCCCGGTCCCGGGTAACTCTCTCCCCTGCGGGGACATCGACCCGAGCGGAATCACCGGGACTCCCGTGATCGATGCCGCGACGGGAACGCTCTACGTGGTCGCTTTCCTCGTCACGGCCCAGCACGTCCTGTTCGGGCTCAGCGTCGCCAACGGGACGATCCGGTCGCAGACGGTCGTCGACCCGGTCGGGGCGGACCCGACGGCCCAGCAGCAACGCGGGTCCCTCGCGCTCGCAAATGGGATGGTGTACGTCCCGTACGGGGGTCTGGACGGCGACTGCGGCCAGTACCACGGCTGGGTGGTCGGCGTGCGGACCGATGGGACTGGCGGTCTGTTCTCGTATCAGGTCCCTACTCACCGAGAGGGGGGGATCTGGAGCGTCGCCGGCATCACCGTTGCCGCCAACGGGAGCCTCTACGTGGCCACTGGGAACGGCGACTCGACCACCACGTTCGATTTTGGCGACAGCGTCATCGAGCTCACGCCCTCGCTCGCCGAGGTCGACTACTTCGCGCCGACGAACTGGGCGCAGTTGAACGTCGACGACACCGACCTGGGCTCGGTGGCACCGACGTTGTTGCCGGATGGGGACTTGTTCCAGATCGGCAAGGCCGGTGTCGGGTACCTCCTCGCCGGCTCCCATCTGGGCGGTATCGGGGGACAGCTCGCCGAGGGAAGCGTGTGCGGAGGAGCCTACGGGGGCACTGCGCGGTCGGGTCAGACGGTTCTCGTACCGTGCGTGGACGGGCTCTATGACGTCGCGGTCTCGGCGTCTAACTTTTCGGTGGTGTGGCACACCTCGAGCTTCGACGCCGGCTCCCCCATCGTGACCGGTAACGTCGCCTGGGTCCTCAACATCTCGACCGCGGACCTGCTAGGATTCAACGTCACCACCGGGACCCCGCTGTTCTCCTTCCCCCTGGGGTCGGTCGATCACTTCTGCTCCCCGGCCGCTTCCTCGGGAGCTGTGTTCGTGGCGGGGGGCGCCCAATTGGCTGCCTTCTCCCTCTCCTAGTCTGGTGCACCAGCCAGTTCTACGTTTCACCGGTTCCAGCTGACCTTGTCCATGATCTGGTCGGCGGTCGCTCTCCACTGGAACGGTCTTGGGGCCTGGTTGAAAGTCGCCACGTACTGGTTCAGCGCCTCGATCAGCTCCCATTCGTTGGGGAACGTCCCCCGTCGGATTCGTTGGCGCGTAAGGTCGCTGAACCACCGCTCGACCTGGTTCAGCCAGGACGAACTCGTAGGGATGAAGCGGAAGTGGAATCGAGGGTGCCGAAGCACCCACCGCTTGACCTTCGCCGTCTTGTGCGTGGCCAGGTTGTCGAGGATGAGGTGTAGGTCCAGCTCCTCCGGAGTCGTTCGATCCAGGGTTCTCAGGAAGACGAGGAACTCCTTCGCGCGGTGGCGCTTTTGGCACTCCCCGATGACGGTTCCCTCGGCCACATCGAGCGCGGCGAACAGGTCCGTGGTGCCGTTTCTCCGATAGTCGTGGGTCTGCCGTTCGGGGATTCCTGCGCGGATCGGCAAGATCGATTGGGTACGATCCAACGCTTGGATCTGGGTGTTCTCGTCAACGCTCAGGACCAGGGCGTGCTCGGGGGGATTGAGGTAGAGGCCGACGATGTCACGAAGTTTCTCCTCGAAGTGTTTGACCCGACCGAGCTTGTAGTGCTCGAGGCGATGGGGCTGAAGTCGTCGCGCCCGCCAGATTCGCCGCACAGTCGACGGGCTGACTCCGTGCGCTTCGGCCATTGATCGCGTGGACCAGTGGGTGGCATTGGGAGGACGAGCGTGGAGCGTATCGTGAACGATCGCCCTAAGGGTGCTGTCGGCGACCTGCCACGGCCCGCCGGCGCGGGGAGCGTCGCTCATCAAGCCCGAAAGGCGAGCTGCGAGGAATCGCCGCCGCCAGAGGGCACAGGTGTTGGGTTCGGTACTGAGCTCCTCGGCGATGCGCTTATTGGTCGCTCCCTCAGCGGCACGCAGGACGATTCGAGCGCGGAGGACCACACGGTGAGGGGTGGAGCGACCCCGGGCCCACGCCGTGAGTTGGCTGCGCTCGTCCTCGGTCAGGGACAGCCGAGGAGCGACTCGCACGAGGAGGGACAGACGTCCCCGGCTATAAACTTAGCCAATCATGACGCATCACACCAGCGTGGCGTTCGTGGCCACCATCGGGGTCCACGCCTATCCCGTGGGAATCGCGTCAGGGTACAACGCCACGCCCACCTCGGGCAACGAACGTCACCATCCAAGGCGCCACGATGAGCCAGGCCATCACCTTCAGCGCATCGGGGGCGGGCACCGGCAGCAGCACCGGGGGGAGCGGGGGCGGAACGTCCTCGTTCGGAGGTATCCCCTTCGGGGCGTGGGCCGGGATCGTGATCATCGCCATCGCCTCGATCTTAGGGGTGTGGGCGCTGCGGAGCCGGGGCAAGAGCGCCTAGACGACGATTCGTCCGGTGGTTGATCAAGACTCCCATTTCGGGAGTCCGGTCGATCACCGGCGGATGGCCCGGGGCTACTCCGAGGACACGCCGACGTGCCGAAGCAATCGTAGGTAGTCGGCCTTCCCCACCCAGGTCACCTCGAGGTACTTCCGGAGATAGCTGTCCGGCACCCCCAGCCGCCGGGCCTCACACACCGAGAAGGCGTACGCCTCGACCTCGGTCGGGCGGTCCACGTAGGCGACCTTGCGCCCGAGCCACAGAATCCGGCCCTGCCGACGTTGCAGGATGTGGAGGAATTCGTGGATGATGTCCAGATAGAGGTCCATGGAGGGGCTGTTCGTCAGGTGCGATCGGGCCACGACGATCTCGTCGTCGCGGCTCTCCACCATCCGGAACCCGGCAGCGCGAACTTCGGGAGGGGTCTTCCGCGGGGCGACGTACATCCATCCGGGCCCTTCCGAGACGTGGGCCCAAGTCTGTTGGGCGATCCTCAGCGTGGCGGCGTCGTCGCCGGGGTACTTGTGGAACGGGACGGTGTCCTCCAAGCCGGCGAATACCTCCAGAAGCGGGAGTCGTCCGGGTGCCGTGGACCGGACGGGGCGGAACCCGCGGGGTGCCGGGAACTTCTCCCGTCCCCGACGCGGGGCGACCTCGGGAATGACCACCCGGGGGACCCGGGGCCGGGCGGTGCTCACACGGACCCCGTGGGGTGGAGCGAACACTTCTCGTTCGATCGGAGCGGGCTCACGAACGGCGGGGAGGCGGCGAGGCTCTTCAAGGATACGCCGACCCTCCGGGGCCCCGCTCGGCCAGAAATGTGGGCAGCACGCCCGGTCTCAGAGAAGTCCGAGAGACCGGCACCCTAGGGGTCCGACTGCGGGGCGTTCGCCGGAATCCCGGGTCAACCCACCCCGCGCCGACGGACCAGGAGGTATACTGCCGCTACCCCCACGATCGCGACGCCCACGATGATGGCGACGGCCGTCTCTAGCGGGATCCCCCCACCGCTGGACTGCACCGTGGGTGGATTAACGGGTGCGGTGTGGTTGGCGCTCAGCGTGATGTTTTCCCAGGTGACGTTCCCGGGTGTGGCGATCACGGACATCGACACGAGCCCATAGCCGGAGGCGCTCGCGTTCATCGCGTACGTCCCCGGGATCACGGAGTCGTTGAAGGCGCCGCCGCTGAGGGTCAGCACGTTCCCCCCGATCGACACCAGCGCGTCAGCGGGGACGACGGTCCCGACGATGAACGTCGGTCGATAGGCGAAATCGATCTGGACCGGAGTGGCTATTCCACTCGTCACCCGGATCGTCCCCTGGTCCGGTGTCCCAAGGAATTCGTAGGCGGCCCCTGCCTCGAACGGGGTGGAACCGTTCGGGGCGAACACCTGCAGCGTGGTCCCGGAACTTTGCACGAGCGTGCCGCTGGCGTTGACCCACCATGGGCTCGACGCCGGGAGACCGGACTCGCTAACGGTGACCCCGTAGGTGAACGGGGCGAACTCGATCGCGATCGAGGAAGTTCCGGGAAGGGTCAGAGTGGCCGGGTCCGACCCGGTCCGGTAGAATCCAGGAACGGCGGTGTAGAGGATCGGGTAGGTCCCGTTGGGTAAGTTGGCCACGACGCTGCTCCGCGCGCTCGACAGCGGTGTGCCGTTGACCGAGACCCCCCAGGCGGTCCCGACGGGAAGTCCGGACTCCGTGAACGCGATCCGGCCGGCGCCGGTCAAGTTGACGAACGTCGTGGCGCCCGCCCCGACCTCGAACGAATCGGAGGCGTTCGTGAAGTTCTGGAGGTAGAGCGCGTGGGACCCAGCGTCGAGGGTCACGTTCGCCCATCCGCCGTGGAAGGAGACCGGCACTCCATCAACCAGCACGGTCGCCGGGAGGGTCGTGGGTACGGTCAGGTTCAGGAAACCGACGCTGCTTCGGTTGTACAGAACTCCCAGAGATCCCGGACCGCTCGCCAGGTCCGCCGCCGGCTCCACGGTGCTGGCATTGGCGAGGAGGTCCGAGACGTTCGAGGAGGTCTCGCCGGTATTGCTGCCGAAGTTCCACGCAGTAGGGACAGCCTGGTAATTGTGCCCGTTCCAGAGCTCCAGAGAGAGGTCGATGTCGGAGCCCTGGTCGACGGCGCCCGAACCTCCCCCCGCGCCGACCCAGTCCCACTCGGTATCGTAGTAGAGCCCCGCGGAGATCGGGGTGGGAACGAATCCGTCGACCCGGAAACCGGAGTCGTTCGCTCCGGCCATGTGGGCGAACGAGACGTTGTCGTAGGTTACCCATCCCGACCCCAGGTTGTACTGGTAGTCGACGTACGGGGTTCCAGAGCTTGTAGCGCTCAAGATCCTCCCAAGGAGCGTTGTCGGCAGGCCGAGCGTGGAACACTGGCCCGGGAACGTGGGCCCGCAACCGGGCATGAAGTAGTACGTGTCGCCCGACAGGATCGAGCCGGCCGCGCCGACGACTTCGCCGGAGCTCAGCTTGGCGCTCGGCGAGGAAAAGTTCCAGACGTACGCGCCCCCGATCGTGAACTCATGGGAGGACGCGTCCAAGTGGATGCCGTTCTGGATCCAGTAGGTGTAGTTCGACCCGTTGCGTTGCAGATAGAGGACGGCGTTGAGCTCGAAGGCCGTGACTTTTGAGGTGGTCCCGGAGATGGTCACGGACATCGACCTGACCACGGCTTGCCCCTGGAATATCGGGGAGGAGTACTCGTAGGCCGCGGCCCCGGGTCCCTGACCGGTAATGCCGAAGTCGGCAACGCCCATGGGGGCCGGTTCCCGCGTGTAGAACTGAACGGGATTGATCATCGAATCCGGGCGCCCCAATGCCGGGGCTAGTCCGGCGCCCGCGGCGGTCGTCCGCTCCCGAGCTGGGTCGCCCGGAGGAATAGCTGCGGAACCTTGCAAGTGGCCGACGGGACTCGGGGAGCCGGGGCGCGGCGACGCGACGTGGGTCGTGCCGATGGATCCCGTCTGGAAAATCGGGGAAGCCGGCAGCACGAGAAGCCCCGCGAGGGCGGCGACCACTAGGAATCGGGAATGCCCGATAGAAGAGCGAGAGGCGGCCACGGCTGGGCGCAGCAATGGTCGGAGTTTAGCTCTTCTGCGCGAGCTCGGGTGGAAGTGGCCGGGCCGCCGCCGGCCGAAGCCCTAACGCTGACCGGGCGTGGAGCGGGCGCCTAACCGGAGCGCGCTTTGGCCCCGGCGCGCCCATCGGCGCGCGCGTAGTTGTAAAAGTCCCCTAGCATGTACTCCTGGTCGCGGGGGAAAAGGGTCCGAAAGTCGCGCGGTACCTTGTCCGGGAAGACCTCCTTGGCACGGTGCCTCGCACCGAACTGGATGAACGCGGCCAGGATAGGGACCACATCCAGTCCCTTCTGCGTGATATTGTACCAGACCTCCCGGTGGTCTTCGGGGTTGACGGCGCGGTCAATGAGCCCCTCCTTCTGAAGCTGCTTGAGACGGATCGAGAGCAGGCGGGCGCTCAGCCCGGGATTGTTGTGGAGGATGTCGCTGAACCGCACCTTGCGGAAGAAGGAAACATCGCGAAGGACGAGGAGGGTCCATGCCCGCCCCAGCACGCCGAGGCTCGAGTGGATTGGGCACGTCTTCCACATGACGGCCGGCAGTTTGTGGGGCTCCATCCCCCTGCGCGACCCGCTTCCGGACCATATAGGAATCTCTTACCTTTCGTACCCTAACCGATAGATGAACCCCCGAGAGTTAGGTCGGCGTGGGCCGAGTACCGGCTCAAGGATCGAACGAAATGGCGAAGAAGCAACCCGCGGGAGCGTTCTCGCATGTGGAACTGATCTCGAAGGACCCGGCCAAGAGCCAGACCTTCTACGAGAAAGTGTTCGGTTGGAAGTTTGACGATATGGGGGACGGGTACATGTTCACCACGCCCTTGTCGCCGCCCAGCGGGGCCCTTCGCCCTCCACAAGAGGGAGAGGTCGCGGGGACCTTGTCGTACATCGAGGTCAAGGATGTGTCCAAGACCCTCAAATCGGCCGAGTCGGCCGGGGCGCAGGTGCTCGTCCCTAAGACCGAGACTCCCAACATGGGTCACTTCGCCGTCCTCTTGATACCCGGCGAGATCTCCCAGGGGATCTACCAGAGTGCCTGAGGGCGGGCACCTGTTCTCGTACGAAGCCCGGGCTCGCCCGAAACCCGGAATGGAGGGGAAAGTCCAGGCGGCGATGCAAGATTTCGCAGACTGGATCGCCCCTCAGCCCGGGCTTGTGCGCCTGCTCTTCATGAAGGACTCGGAAACCGGCGACCTCGTGGGCGTCTCCTTCTGGGATCGAAAGGAGAGCTGGGAGAAGGCCATGCAGCTCTCGATGCAGGCCAGCGCGGCAGAGGCTCACAACATGATGGCGCAAGACTTCGCCGACGCGCTTCAGGTTCCGTTCGAAGCTCACATGTACGACGTGATCTGGGAACGACAGGGGGAGTAGAGTGGGTGCTCCAGACCTTCCGAAGATCGACCCGGGGCGGCCCGATCCCCGATCGACCCCAGGATTGAGTTTGCCTTCCCGGGCGCCGCGAACCCCAGCGCAAGCACTCGCCATGAACCCCACGGCGAGCCGATGGGAGCAGCCCTCTGACCCATGAGGCCGGGATGGATCGGGAATAGAGTGGAGTCTCCATGTTGAAGGCGGAAGCGAGGACGACGGTTGCCTTCAGGGTAGAGGAGGTCTGGAAGCTTTTCTCCGACGGGGACCACCTCGAGAGGTGGTTCGTCCTGGAAGCCGGGGAGACCATCCGGAAGAGTTCGGACGGGCCGATGAAGCTCGGGGCTACCCTCCGGATGAAGGGTCGGTTCATGGGTAAAGACATGGATTTCGACGCCCGCGTCTCGGAGTTTGAACCCAACCGGAAAATCGCCGTCGAATACGTCTCAGGTCCCTTCCGCGGTTCCCGGAAGAGCTACCAGCTCGAACCCGACCCAGCGGGAAAAGGGACGACCATCACTCATCCGTCCGAGGGGGAATTCCACGGCTCGTGGAAGCTCATGGCGTTCCTGTTCCATTCGAAGGCCCAGACCGGGCTCCAGAAAAGCGCCGAGGATGAGCTCACCAAAATCGCGGGAAGTCTTTCGGCCACGGTTCCCAGGAGCAGTACCTAAAACCGGTGAAGTCTACCAACCTCCTGAGTGCTCCTCTCGGGTCTTTCCGTTCGGACGCCGTGATAGGCTGTATTCGTCCCGATCGATACGTCGTGCCGCGCCTGAAGGCGCCCGGCCGTCATGCGGGTCACCCTTGCAACTCCATGGCCCCACATCCCCGCTGTTCCGCGAGGGTGGTCCTCTGGTCTGGTCCGCGGGCCCCTGCGTCAAAGGTAGTTCTGCGGGTGGGGGCACCGACCCAGCCAATTCGGAACGGGAGGGTCGCGCGAAGGGGTTCGCCGTGCCTTCTTACTGAGTCGGGACCCGCTTCAGAGAACCCACTTCAACTTGGTGGTGGCGACAGATCCGGAACTCGCCCAGGCGATCGGTAAGGGTGTACACCTTGCGGCGAATGCGACTTCCCTGACAAGGAACAAGGCCAACCTGTGTAGAGCCTCGGAGCCGTTGCCCTTTGGCGAGGTTGAATCTCCATTCGTAGGCCGCCCACAGGTCGCACCCCTTGTCGAGGGTAGCGGCAGGCTTTCTGTGTTTTGCGTCCAGGTCCTTCGGATTGGCATGGTGAGCGGAAGCTCTGTTCGTCACGAAGGTCGGAAGGGTCTAGGTAGGATAAGCGAGACCTTGGGAGAGTCGGCGCGCGTTCTGCGTGGCACACGATGGATTCCGAGATGGCTGCACCTTCTGCCGATCCTCAAGGAGAGTGCGCCCGTACGCTGGCAACTCCAGAAGTCTTGAGCCCGAGAACTCGGGCATCAGTGTCGTGTGGTCGCTCAAAGTCTTATCCGAACCCCGACTAGGTCAGCCGGATGATCGGGAGTTTCCCGACCCCCGGCCCACAAGCCCGCCCGCGGATGTCGCCTCTTCGAATCGCGGCCGTCGTCATCTTCGTGGTCGTCCTCGGTGCAACAGCATTCATCGCTCTCGACTATGATGGATTGAGCGAGTACCTAGCTTGCCCACACACGTGCCCGTCTGATTTTTACCCGCTCGGGATTCAGCGCATTTCACCGGGTTCGACCGGTTGCCAAGAACCGTCAGGCACGGTATGCTACCGGGCAGAGTTTGGTTCTGCGATCCATGGCCTCGCCCTGTCGGGGCTACGCTTCAACGTGGCAAATCCAACGAATCAGACCGTTAACCCCGACGCCCCCCGGATTGCACTCGGACCTACGGCGATGGTGTCGGCATTCGACCCAGAGGGGCAGGTTGTGGGAGTCTGGAACTTTCTTTCATCGAACTGGCAGAGCGGATCCAATTGGCTCCTCCCGTCTACGTACAATATCAGCGTGATTTTCGACACGGGCCTCCCGTCCAATGCGACGCTCTCGAATGCCTACTTCTATGTCATCCTGACCGAACCGAACCACGGTGCGCTCGGACTCCCGCTGTTCTGTGCCGAGTGCTGAACGGCCTTCCTCGCTCGACGCGCCCCACGAGATCCGGGACTCCAAGGTGCAACTCTGCTTGCAGCTCCACTGCAGGATGACGCGCCCTAAGCCCGCCTCGGGGAGGGCCCTCGCCCGCGGGGATAGACGGCCGCTAGTGCGCGGAGTTCGGCGTTCACCCGATCCAGCGGTTCAACCCCACCTTCGGCGCGGCAAAGGATGAGAGCGCCCTCGACCGACGCCAGCGTGGTGATCGCCAGGGATCGGGACGCGCGCGGACTTATGCCCGCCCCACGAAGCTGGTCGGTCAGCAGGGAGATCCACGCACGGAAGCTTTCCCGACCTATCCGCATCAGGCCATCCTCTTGCGAATACGTGTCCACGAGCACTCCGGCGACGGGACAACCCGCCCGACACTTCGAAGAGACCATCGACTGTCGAAAGAGGTCCACGAAGTGATCGAGGACGCCGGAGGCTGTCGTCGACCTGCAGCCGCGCTGGTAGGCGAGGACCTGTTCCTGGGTCCAGCGCATCGCCTCTCCCGCGAGTTCGCGTTTTCCTTCGGGGAAGTGGTGGTAGACCGACCCCCGGGGCGCCCCACTGGCCTCGAGCACCTCGGACAAGGAGGTGGCGGCGATTCCCCTCGAGCCAATCAGCGACGCGGCGCTCTCCACCATTCGAATTCGGCTGCGCCGGGGCATTCAGTCGGTCTCTAGGCTGGGGGACTTTGTTAAGGCTCCGACCTCGGCACGACCTCCGGGAGAAAGCTGCAAGCATTATATGATGCACGTCATAATCCTGGTCGGCGAAACCCATGCCGATGATTGATGTGTACGCCACGGAAGGTACCTTCGCCGACCCGCACACCCTCGCGAGGGATTTGGCGACGGCGGTCATGAAGTGGGAGAAGGTCCCGAAACTCCCGCTATTCCAGAAGAACACGGCCGCCTTCATCCACCACCTCCCGGCAGGTGCGATCTCCAACGTCGACGGCGAGAGCAACTACGTACGCGTCCAAGTCCTGACCCCCGCCGGGGTGCTCGATCGCGAGAAACAGCTCGGGGTCGTGAGTGAGCTGACGGCCATCGTCGCGAAGGCCGCGGGGGACCCGAGCCTTGCCGAGCGGACCTGGGTCCTCCTCTACGAGTCGCCAGAGGGCGGCTGGGGCATCAACGGCCACGCCAACACCGGGGCTGACATCGCTGTCCTCGCCCGCGCCCAGATCGCGGCCTTGGGGAAGAGTCCCGGACCAGCCAAGTAGGCCCGTTCCCCCTCGCGGCTCCCCCACCGTCCTGAAGTCCGGACCTGTCGATAACTCGCCGATGGCGAGTCAATGAACGCGGGCGCCATCCACTCTACACCGTTCGGCGCCGATATTTCGATCAGTTCGTCGGGATCGGGCGGTCGGCGTCCGTCATTCGCCCCCAGCTCCGCACCGAGGGGATCAGAAGGAGTAGGCCGGTGCAGACGAACGCGCCGATCCCGGCGAGG
>JAKIWD010000153.1 GCA_022750205.1 Thermoplasmata archaeon | reverse complement strand
GTCCTTGGCGTTGAGCATCGCCACCAGTGGCCCGGTGTCAGCGATCAGCATCGGCGCGTTTCGCGATTTCCTCGCGCAAGATCTCCTCGGAGCGCTCGGAGAGATCCGGTGCGCCGTTGAACAGGCCTATGAAGGAGAAGTCTCGCACCGGTTCGTCGGCAAGCAGCGAATCCGGCTCCAGGGCCTCGCCGGGGCTTGCGTGCCTGACGTCCGGGCGCAGTAGCTGCTGTGCCACGGCACGCAGCGCACGTACCTGGTCAGGATCGAGCTGGTCCACCATCCGGTGCAGGTCGACGTGCTCCGGGGTAATCGTCATAAGCCCAGGATACCGTCGGCCAGGGCAGCACTGCCAGCATGCGCAGCGGGCGGCAGGCTGCGCGGCCGGGAACCCGCGCCAGGCACTCGCAAGGGCAGCGGTACCCCCGTGCGCGGGGGCGGCAGCCGGAACTTCGTCGCCCGGGCGAATCGCGCCGACCGGTCTCCGAGCGAGGCCGCCACCTCGGCCCATGGGATCTTCTCGATCGGCGCCTTGCGGGACTTCAAGATGTTGGGCAGCTTGGCGGTACGTGGATCGTTCCAGGCTTGCTGGAGCGTGACGAGGAGGGGAGCGGGCGCCTCCACCCGCAGGGAAGCCCCCTCCACCGCCTGTTGAAAGGCAAACGTGCGCCGCGTGGCGTCCCACCGTAGGTCGACGACCGCGGGGAAGTCGGGCAAACCCAGACACTCGGCGAGCGCCGGCCCGACGAGCCCGGCTTCGCCGTCGCCCGCCTGCCGACCGACCAGCACGAGATCGTGGGAGTAGCGCTGGACGACGGCGGCAAGGACTTTGGCAAGCCCGATGGCATCCAGCGCCACCGCGGAACCGGCGTCCAACCAGCTCGCCGTGTCGCATCCGAGGGCCAGGCTGGCCCGGAGCACCTCTTCGGTGCGGGGCCCCGGTCCCACCGAGACGGCGCGGACGGCGGTGACCGCACCGCCTTCCCGCAACAGGAGCGCCTGCTCGACCGCGGACTCGTCGTACCCTCCGAGAACGAATTTGACGCCCTCTTCCTCCAAGCGGCTCCCGTCGGCGCGCGCCCTCAGCCGCGCCTCGGCGTCCGGAACCGGCTTGACGCACACGACGATCTCCACGCTCGGCCCCGCTAGGCCTGGGCGCGGAGCAGCTCGCGGGCGATGACGATCCGTTGGATCTCATTGGATCCCTCGTAGATCTGCGCGAGCTTCGCATCGCGCAGCAGCTTCTCGACGGGGTAGTCCTTCATGTAGCCGTAGCCGCCGAAGATCTGGATCGCCTCATCCGCCACGCGCATCGCCGCGTCCGACGCAAAACACTTCGCGATCGACGACTCGAGCGAGCCGCGCCCGCCCTGGTCGATGGTCCAGGCGGCGTGCCACGTGAGCAGCCGGGCGGCGTGAACGTCCTGGGCCATGTTGGCGAGCTTGATCTGGATCGCCTGGTGCTCGGCGATCGGCTTGCCGAACGAGCGCCGTTGGGTCGCGTACGCCGACGCGTAGTCGAGGGCCGCCTGCGCGATCCCCGTCGCCATGGCCCCGATCGGGGTGCGGGTCTGGTCCAGCGTCCGCATCGCCAGACCGAACCCTTCTCCTTCTGCGCCGATCCGGTCCTGGGCGGGGACGTGGACGCCCTCAAAGCGTATCGTCGAGGTGGACGAGGCGCGCTGCCCCATCTTGTCCTCGTCCTTGCCCAGCGTGATGCCCTTGGCCGACCGCGGGACCATGAAGGCCGTGATCGCCTTGTGGCCCTCGGCCGGGTCGAGCGTCGCGAAGACCGAGTAAAGGCTCGCCTGCGGCGCGTTGGTGATGAAGCACTTCTCGCCGTCCAGGACGTAGTCGTCCCCTTCCCGACGGGCGCGGGTCTTGAGGGCGCCGGCGTCGCTCCCTCCCCCCGGCTCGGTCAGGCAGAACGAAGCCAGATTGTACTCGCCGGTGAAGCGAGGAAGCACGCGCGTCTTCTGCGCGTCCGTGCCGCCCAGGATCAGCGGTTCGAGGGCGAGGCAGTTCGCCATGATCGTCGTCGTCATCCCGGCGCACGCGTGGGCCAGTTCCTCGACGATGAGGCACTGATCGACGAGCCCCAACCCGCTCCCGCCGAGCTCCGTCGGGATGTTCAGGTTCATCAGCCCGAGTTCCCAGGCCTTACGGTAGATCTCCTCGGGGAAGCGTCCCGCCTTGTCGCACGCCGCCGCCTTGGGAAGCATCTCGCTGCGCGCGAACTTCCGGGCCATGTCCCGGAGCCCCACCTGCTCGGGAGTCAGCGAAAATTCCGGCATCCGAAGCGGACCGGGCGCGCCAAGCGGAATGCGCTATATCATATTTGGGACGTGCGCGCGCGTGCGTTCGCCGGCGAGACCCGCCCGGGGCCCCGGCCGCCGCGTTCTCGCAGTGGCCAACGTGGGCCGATTGGACGTCGACCGTGCATGGCGCACGGGCGCCCCCGAGGTCATCCTCGGGGAAGGAAAGCGTCCCGAACACCTGCTGGCGCTGTTGAAAGCGTTGCACCGGACAGGCCGAGGGGCGCTCATTTCCCGCCTGACCCCGGCGCAGGCCCGCGCCCTTCGCGCCGGCAATCGCCGCCGTGAGTTCACCGTGCGGTTCTTGGCCGGCGGCCGGGTAGCCCGGCTCGCCGGAGAGTTCCCCCGCCCGGTGCGGGACGGCCGGGTCGCGCTCGTGACCGCGGGCACCTCCGACATCCCCTTCGCGGAGGAGGCCCGGGCGGTGCTGGAGGCGTGCGGGGTCCGGGTCGACCGCGCGTACGACGTGGGAGTAGCCGGGGTCCACCGATTGCAACGTGCCGTCGCGCGCCTCGAGCGACGCCGACCGCGCGTCTACCTGGCGTTCGCGGGGCGGGAGGGGGCCCTTCCCACGGTGTTGGCCGGGTTGGTCCGCGCCCCCGTCGTGGGCGTGCCTACCTCGGTAGGGTACGGCCGGGGAGGCCGGGGAGAGGCCGCCTTGGGCGCCATGCTCCAGTCCTGCGCGCCGATCGCCGTCGTCAACATTGACGCGGCCGTTCCCGCCGCCCTGTTCGCGGTCCAGCTGCTCGTGGCCACGCCCGGATCGGCAACGGGCCCCGTATGACGGACCCGTGGGCGGGGCGGCGCGCCGAGTCCGAGACGCAGTACGTAGCCCACCCGGACCGGTACGCCGGAGAGCCGAGCGCTTTCTCGCATTGGACGGTGAGCGTCCTCGTTCGGTATCCGCTCCACAAGGAGCTGATCGAGCTCGGGGCCGGGGTGGGGCGGGATGCCCGATGGTTCGCGCACTCCGGCTTCCGCGTGCGGGCGGTGGATTTCTCGGCGACGGCGGTCGAACGCGGACTGGAAGCGCACCGTCTGAGCCCCGAACCGGTCCATTCACGCTGGACGATCGTCCATGGGGAGGCGGGTCACTTCCTCCGGCTCCTGCCGCCGGAGTCGGTCGATGTGGTCTACTCCCATCTCCTGTTCGCCTCCTTCACCGTCCCGGAGATCCAATCCGCCTGGAGCGAGATCCACCGGGTGCTGCGGCGGGGGGGTCTGCACTTCTACTGCGTGCGGGACACCACCGATCCGAACTCGGGCAAGGGAGCCCTGGTCGGCCCTCACACCTACTTCGGCGGACCCCATTCCGTCGCCTACCGCTACTTCACCGTGGAGGACCTCCAGGCGTTGCGCGGCGAGGCGTTCGAGTCGGTGGAGCTCATCCGCCCCCCGCAGGCCCATGTCCTCTACGCCGCCGACGCCCGCCGCGACCCGTCCGCGGCGTCTATCGAACCACCGGTACAGGC
>JAKIWD010000070.1 GCA_022750205.1 Thermoplasmata archaeon | reverse complement strand
GTCGGACGCGCCTTCGTCGGAGTCCGGCGCCCGCCCACCGGGGCGACGGCGACGTTGCCGCTGCTCGTCGGTGGCCTTCTGTATCTGTCCGGAGAGCTCCTCCATCACCTCGCCGACGGCGGTAAAGAAGTTCCAGCTGGTCTGGCTCGCGTAGTAGATCCCCCGGTCCGTATGGAGACGGGCCGCGACCGTCGCATCTCCGGTGCGATGGGTCGAGTGGGGGTTGACGTGGAGCGAGAGGAGGACGGGGTGCGAGTGCCTTCCCATGTGGCGCAGGCCCCGCGCGACGAGCCGATCAACCTCGGCCAGGATGGCGGGATCGCCCGACCCGCGCAGGCCGTGCACCTGCACGTACACGTCCCCGACGGCGCGCTCGCCCGGCTCACCCCCGACCGCGAGGCCGAGCAGGTCGACCTGGGAAACGATCCCCGTCGGCTTACCGTTCTCGAGAATGAAGACGCTGGAGATCCTCTCCTTGCTCATCAGGGCGGCCGCGTCGCCGGCGGTGGTCCCGCGTGGGACGGTGACGGCCGGGCTGTGCATGACGGTCCCGATCTCCACGTCGAACACAGAGCCTCCGCCCTTGGCGTCCTTGTGCCCGGGCTGGACGGGTCGCCAGAGGACGCGCCCGAGGTCCGCGATGCCGACGGCGCCGACGAGCTTGCCGCGCTTGTCGGTGATCGGGAGCGGGTGTTCTTCGAGCAGACGCAGGTGAGAGAGCAGCCGTCCGCAGCGATCGGTCTCCCGGAGCATCAAGCTCACCGGGCTCTGGATCTCTTCGACGAGCCGGCGGGACGGCCCCGCCATCGTCGGGAGGGCTCGCACCATGTCGGTGCGCGAGACGATCCCGATCAGCTCGCCCTTCTTGCCCACGACCGGCGCGGCGCGCATGTTGGCCGCCAGGAGCCGTTCCGCGAGCTCTACGAACGTCGTGTTCGCGGTGACGACCGGGGTCAGGAGCATCAGGTGGCCGACCTTGGTCGCCAGCGGAAGGTTCGTGCGCCGGGCGATCGATTCGAACGTGACCATCCCGGCGAGCCGCTTGCGCTCCAGAACGGGGAGTTCATGGATGGCGTGGCTGCGCATCAGCCCGAGCGCTTGCGACAGCGGCGCATCGTGGGTGACCGTGATCGGACGAGGCGTCATCATCTCGCCCGCCGTGGGGCCCAGGGTCGACATCAGCGGGGACGGGGGCACGGGCGGGGCATTAGCGTTTCGTGGGAGCGGCGGAGCGTTCCCGGCTACAGTTCGCGGCCCATCTGGTAGCCGTTCTCGCCGTCCGAGTAGTAGCCGCGCAACAGGTCATTGACCGAATACCCGAACCGGCTGTAGAACCGGATCGCGGTCTGATTGGAGACGCGCACCTCGAGCGTGACGCGTTTGAGCCCGCGATTGCGGCAGCGTTCCATGAACTCGTCCATGAGGCGACGCCCGACCCCCATCTGGCGGTGCTCACGTTCCACCGCGAACATGAGGACGCGCGCCTCGGCCTCGACCTGGTTGACCCCCAGCAAGAAGCCGACCGGCCGGTCCGACTCGTCCGCGGCCACGAGGAAGCCCTCGGGCCACTGCTGGCTGAGCGACTGGTAGAGCGACGAATCGTAGCGTTCGTGCAGGGCCTCGGAGACGATGACGACGATCTCGGGGATGTCGCGCGTGCGGAACTCACGGAGCGTGGCCGGAGGGGCATCGCGGGGGATGGCCCCGAACGGGGGCCGGGGGGCGGTGTCAGCGATACATCTCACCCGGCCCTTCCTCGGCTCCACGGCGAATCTGGTTCATGGACTTTTGCTGGGCGTCCAAATTGCGCCGTACCTCTGTCTCAATCTGCCGCGCCTTCTCGCGGAGCGGCTTGGTGTCCAGCACGAGCATCGGCACGAGCGGGTTGATCGTCTCGATCACCTTGGCCGCGGCCCGGGCGTCCGGGTAGTCCTTGTGGGCCTGGGCGACGAGGCAGAGCGTCGCCAGTCCCCGGGGGATCGCCGAAAGAAGGAGCGCGCCCGCAAAGCCCGTCACGACCCCATTGGCCGGATCGTAGCGGTACTTCTCCAGGAGCGGAGCCGCGGCACGATTGGCCATCGCCACGACACGCGCGTCCCCCTGGACCTCCTCCTCGAGGGGCTGACCTTCGACGGCGACGACGAGCTGGACCCCCTTTTGCTCGGCCCAGTCCAGGATCGTGCGGCCGAGCTGGTTGAGGATCTCGGCCGGCGGTTGGATATCGCTGATCGCGACGACCAGCTGGTCGCAGCGGCGGTCGACGCCGCAGACGACCTTGCTGGCGTAGAAGCGGACCGGGGCGGTGACGACGCCCCCTTCCATGATGACGGTCGGGGGGAATCCTTCGCTGACCATGTACGCGATCGGATGCATGTCCAACGTGTGCACCAGGTACGACGCCGCCACCGAGCCGACGAGTCCGTGGGTCGGGAACCCGACCACCATCATGGCCCCTTTCAGCGGCTCGTCGCGCGTCTCGACTATCGACAGTTCCGACGTCAAACCCATCCCATCCGGTCCAAGGACGGAACGCCCCGCTTAAACCGTTCGCGAGGGCGCCCACGGCCCATCATTCGTGATACACGCGACCGGGAAATGCCCCGGTCCCGCCGCGGGACCGCCGCCGGCGCACGTCGCGCGTCCACCGGCTCGGACCTCGCGCGAGCCGCTTCTCGGCGACGGAACGCCCCCCGATCGCCACCGGCGCCGCCATGGTCTAATAGGGCCCTCGTCCCATTGAGACGGGCGCATGAAGGTCCTGATCACCGGCATCGACGGCTACTCCGGTTGGCCCCTCGCGCTCGACCTCCTCTCCCGGGGCCACGAGGTCAGTGGCCTCGACAATTTCGTCACCCGGAAACGCGTCAAGGAGGTCGGGGGCGATTCCGCCCTTCCCATCGCGCCGTTCCCCAAACGGCTGGCGGCGGTCCGCCAGCTGATGGGCAAGGAGATCCGGTTCCACAAGGGCGACGTCACGTCCTGGTCGTTCGTCCACGACGTCCTCGCCGAAGAGCGGCCCGACGCGGTCGTCCACCTGGCCGAGCAGCGCTCGGCCCCGTACTCGATGATCGACGTGCACCACGCGGTACGCACGCAGGTCGAGAATCTCTCGGGGACCCTCCATCTGCTCTACGCGATGAAGGAGCTAACGCCGGACGCCCACCTCGTCAAGATGGGGACGATGGGGGAGTACGGCACCCCGAACATCGACATCGCCGAGGGTTTCTTCGAGATCGACTACCAGGGACGCCACGATCGGGTCCCGTTCCCCCGTCAGGCAGGATCCTGGTACCACTGGTCGAAAGTGCACGACTCCGGGAACGTGATGTTCGCCACCCGGATCTGGCAGCTCCGCTCGACCGACGTGATGCAGGGCGTGCTGTACGGCACCCGGACCCCCCAGATCACCGATCGCCGCCTCTTCACGCGGTTCGACTTCGACGAGGTCTGGGGCACGGCGCTCAACCGGTTCGTGGTCGAGGCGATCCTCGGCCTGCCGATCACCCCGTACGGCAAAGGAGAGCAGAAGCGTGGGTTCATCGCGCTCGAGGACTCCATGCAGTCGCTGCGGCTGGCCCTGGAACATCCGCCGGCCCCGGGCGAGTATCGGGTCTTTAACCAATTCGACGCCGCCTACTCGGTCAACGAGCTCGCCGAACTGGTACGCGCCGTCGCCGAGAAGCGGGGTCTGCACCCGACGATCGAACACACCCCGAACCCTCGCACCGAGGCCGAGCAGCACTACTACAATCCGATCCACGAGCACCTTCCCCGCCTCGGCTACCAACGCCAGCGGACGCTCGAAGCGGTGATCGAGGAGATCTTCGACGACCTGACGAAGTATCGGCGACGGCTCGAGGCCCACCGGGGATCGGTGATGCCCGGTGGGGTGAACTGGCGCCACGGCGACAACCGTGAGGGCATCAGCGCCCGGTCACATCCTGCCCCCGCTCCGGCCTCGACCGAGGCCACGCCCGCGTCGACGGACCGGACCCCCGCCACCTGAACGACCGATGCGCGGAGTCCTCACCCTCGCTGGCGAGGGCACGCGGATGCTCCCGTGGACGCGGGGATTGCGCAAGGAGTTCCTTCCGCTCTACGACCGGAGCGGAGATCACGCCCCGGTCCTCAAGCCGGTGGCGCACCACGTCCTCGAGACCCTCGTCGACGCCGGGGCGACCGACATCACCCTCGTCGTGGGGGCGAAGGACCGCGCATTCGTCCAGCAGTACTTCACGATCGACCGGCCGTTCCTTACGCGGCACGCCCATCACGCCGACCGTCTCCAGGAAACGGAGCGGTTCTACGACACCCTTGGCCGGCTCAAGCTCAAGTTCGTCGTCCAACCGGCTCCGCGCGGCTTCGGCGACGCCGTCTGGCGCGCCCGACGCGCGGTGGGCAACGAGCCGTTCCTCTTGCACGCCGCCGATGCCGTTCTCCTGGAGCCCTCGCGGGGCCGGCTGCTCCGCCGGATGGCCGCTCGCCGGGATCGCGAGGACCTGGACGCGGTCCTCCTCGTCCGGCACGTGGCGGACCCCCGGCGCTACGGGGTGGTGGAAGGCCGTTTCTCCGGGCGTGAAGACACGAGCCGGGTGTTGACCGTCTCCGGGATGCAAGAGAAACCGGAGCGGCCGCGATCCGCCTGGGCGGCGACCGCGGTCTACGCGTTCTCCCCGAGGGTGTTCCACGCGTTGGCGGCCGTGGCCAAGACCGACCATCCCCGCGAGCTCGAGGTCACCGACGCGATCCGCTGGATGTTGGGAAACGGGGGTCGTGTCGAAGCACTGGTATTGAAACCGACCGAAGGGACGTGGCGCTCCGTCGGCTCACCGGACGGATACCTTCGAGCGCTGAAGGACACGCAACGGCGCACGCAGGGTCCTACCCGGACGCCCACCCGCCGGTAGAGTGTCGCCGTCTCCCGCTACCTCACCCGAGCGACTGGAGACCGGCCGTCGCGGGAGTCGACGAAGTTCGGCAGGCCCCTCTCGATCACCCGCCAAGCCCCAGATCCGCGGGTCGACGGCTGTCCCGGCCTACAGGGCGACGGCTGGTCCCTCTGGCAGGTCTCTCCCTCACAGCCTGCAAGTGGATTCGGGTCCCCGCTCGTTCCCGTTCTGGGATGGGGGACCCCGACTGCTAAGGTTTCCCACGGTCGTCTGAGATTGAAACATTGCGGCCCGGAAAACCACCGTTTTTGCGTAAGCGAACAATTAAGCAGACGGTCGCTTTGGCGGGGAAGAAGCGGGCACAGCCGGACACTTTGGGTCTGGCCGGGAGGAGCTTCGGCATCCGATGAAACGCCAGATGGTCGACATGCTGGCGGAGCTGGTCAAGATCGCCAGTGACCCGTTCTCGGACAAGCAAGAGGTGCTCGACTACGTACAGTCGTTCACCGACCAGATCCACATGCGCAACACCCTCTTCGGAGAGGCGGCGGCCCCGGCCCTCCTCGCGGAGTACGGACAGGGCGGGATCGTCCTCTCCGGTCACCTCGATACCCCGCCCATCGGCGACTACTGGAGCTTCTCGCAGAGCCAGCTCGCCGGCGGTCGGATGTACGGCCGCGGCGCGGCGGACATGAACGGTACGGTCATCGCGATGCTCCAGGCCGCGCAGGACCTCGTCGCGCGGAAGATCCCCGTCGTGCTCGCCCTGACGACCGACGAGGAAACGACGATGCAGGGCGCGACGGCGCTCGCCAAGACCCTCCCGCTGCGGCGGGCCAAGGCGATCGTGGTCGGCGAACCGACCGGACTGCGCGTCGCCTACGCCGAAAAGGGAGTGCTCGATCTCGCGATCGAAACGCGCGGGAAGGCCGCCCACGGCGCGATGCCTCACCTCGGCGAGAACGCGATCTCCAAGATGATGCGGATCCTGCGGGGGCTCGAGAGCTTCAAGGGACGCATCGCGCACCCCGAGCTGGGCATGGTCACGATCAACATCGGCACGTTCAGCGGGGGAAGTCGCCTCAATGTCGTGCCGAACAAGTGCACGGCCGAGGTCGACATCCGTTTCCCCCCGCCGTACTCGCCCGACCAGCTGTACCGGGAGATCGAGGACCACCTCCGGCGCATCAAGACGCCGTTCACGTTGCGACGGATCCTGACCATGCCCGCGGTCCAGATCGACCCGGCCAGCGAGCACGTCCGGGTCCTCAAGGAGGTCGCGAGCACCGAGACCGCCGTCCTGGTCCACGCCTCCGAGGCCGTCCACTACACCCAGGTCAACCCGCGCGTCGTGATCTTCGGCGCCGGCGAGGAGGAGCTCTCCCATCAGGCCAACGAGTACGTCAAGATCGAAGCCGTCGCGCGCGCCTCGGAGGTCTACAAGAAGTATGCCCTCCGGCTCTCGTCTGCCCGCGCCGGGTAGGCCGGCGATCGTGAAGCTGGCCCAACTGTCGACTCGCTATCCACCGGGTCCCGGGGGCGTCGAGCGCCATGTGGCGGAGATCTCCCGTCGACTCGTCGCCCGGGGCCATCCGGTCACCGCGTACGCGACGGACCTCTACCAAGAATACCCCTGGCGTCGCTTGGAGCCGTCGGTGCCCCGGGAAGAGGTGGTACAAGGCGTGAGGGTCCGCCGCCTCCCCGCGTGGACGCTTCCGGGCGAGTTCCACTATCCCTTCTTTCGGGGCCTGCCGCGCGCGCTGGACGCCGACCGACCCGACCTCCTCCACGCGCACACGTACGGCACCCATCACGCCGCCGCGGCCCGGAAGTACGGCCGAAGCCACGGCGTCCCGTACGTCCTGACGGCGCACTTTCACCCGATCTGGTCGATCCACGGTGGCTGGCTGCGTCACCGGCTGCGTTCCTTCTACGACCACCGGCTGGCCGCACCGATAGTGGCGGATGCCGCTACCCTGATCGTCCAGACCCACGAGGAAGAGCGGCTCATTCGGGAGATCGGCTTGGAGCTCCCCAAGGTTGCGACGATACCCCCCGGCTACACTCCCCTCCCGGATCCGACCCCCGGAGATCGGCCGTTCTCCCGATCGATCGGCATCGAAGGACCGTTCGTACTGTTCGTCGGGCGGCTGGCTTCGAACAAGGGTCTCGGTGCCCTTGTCGACGCGTTCAGCTCCCTGCACCGGAGCGATCCGACAGCCTGCCTCGTCCTCGTGGGAGAGGACGGAGGAGAGTTGGAACGGGTCACCTCGCGGGTGCGACAGAAGGGTCTCGGGGAGTGGGTGCGAACTCCCGGTTTCCTTTCCGACGAGCGCATGCTCGCTGCGGCGTTCCGGGAGTCGCGCGTCTTCGCGCTCCCCAGCGAGTACGAGGCGTTCGGGCTCGTCCTGCTCGAGGCGATGGCGCAAGGCACTCCGGTCGTCGCGTCGCGCGTCGGTGGGATCCCCGAGTTCGTCGAGGACGGAATTGCCGGCCTGCTCGTCGCTCCGTCGGACGTCAACGAGCTCGCGCAGGCGCTCCAACAGCTCTGGAACGACCCCGAACGACGCCGACGCTTAGGCGACTACGGGCGTGACGTCGTGGTTCCCCGGTATTCCTGGGATCGGGTGGTCGACGCGCTCGAAGTGGTCTATCGGGAGGCGACGGCCGGATGAGAGTGGCCCAGGTGACGCTGCGCTTCGACGCTCCGGGCGGCGTCGAGACGAACGTGCGGGAGGTCGCGAGCCGTCTGGTCCGGTCCGGTGTCGATGTCGAAGTCCACGCCAGCGACCTCTATGACGAGTCGGGCTGGGTGCGCCGTTCGACCTACCCCAGCCCCGTCGATGGCATACCCGTCCATCGGTATCCCGCGTATCGGCGACTGCTCCCGGGACTCACCATGCCCCTGATGGGAGGTCTGGTCCACGCGCTGGACGCCGCCCGGCCCGACGTGATCCACGCCCACTCGCACCGCTACGGGCACGTGCTGCAGGCCGCGGCGGTGGCGGAGGCCCGGCGGATCCCCTTCGTCGTGTCGACCCATTACCACCCGGCGGACCGCCGGGAGCCCCCCCTGAAACGGGGTCTTCTCCGGTGCCAGGACGTGGGGTTCGGTGCCACGGCCTACCGCATCGCCGACGCGCTGGTGGTCGAGACCCAGCTCGAGGCCCAATTGGTCAAGGAGTTCGCCCCGGCGGACCGGATCCGCATCATCCCTCCCGGGGTCGACCTGGCGCCCTGGGAGCTCGAAGAGAACGGGGACGCGGCTCCGGCGGGGCTCCCTCCCCGGTACCTCCTCTATGCCGGCCGCATCGCCTCGAACAAGGGGTTGGACCAGCTGCTCCGGGCCATCGCCCGGCAGCCGGACGCGCGCCGGATCCCGATCGTCTTCATGGGAACCGATTGGGGAGAGGGCCCACGACTGCGCGAGCTCGCCCTGTCGCTGGGCATCGGATCGTCGGTCACCTTCCTCGGGCACGTGGCGAGCCCGGCGGCCTGGCGGGCCGTGTACCGACGGGCCCTGCTCTTCGTTCTACCCTCCGAGTGGGAGGCGTACGGGATCGTGCTGCTCGAAGCGATGGCCGCCGGAGTCCCCATCGTCGCGACCTCGGTGGGCGGCGTTCCCGAGGTATTGGAGCACGGGCGGTGCGGCCGGCTCGTCCCGTACGGCGACCCCGCGGCCCTCGCTGCGGCGATCGACGGGCTCGCGGGGGACCCGGATGCCCGGACCAGATTGGTCGACGCCGGCCGGTCCCGGGTGCAGGATCTCACCTGGGACCGCGCGGCGGCGGCCCACCTGGAGCTCTACCGAGAGTTCGCGGCCGGCTGAACCGCGTCGAGGGACGCGATCTCGGCCCCGAGCGCGATCAGCTCGGAGTGTTCCGGCTCGCGTTTGAGGGCGCTGGCCAGATCCATGAGGATGCCCAGCAAGCGCCACTTCATCGCCGGACGTCCCGCGCGTACTGCCGCAGGATCGTCAGCGCTTTTCGCAGATTGCTGCGCGAAGCCGCGAAGGAGAGGCGCAGATGCCCCGCGCCGAGGGAGCCGAACGCGTCGCCGGGCGTCGAGATCAGGCCGCGCTGCAGCAGTGCCCCCGCCACCTCGGCCGCCGTCCCCGGCCAGTCGAACCTCGGGAAGGCATAGAACGCCCCGGCGGGGGGAAAGCAGGTGAGCCCGGGCACACTGTTGAGTCCTTTGGTGATGAGCGCCCTCCGGGCCCGGAACTCCTGGATCATCGCCCGAGTGGCCGCAGGATCGGCCATCAATCCTGCGAGCGCGGCCGCCTGGGCCGGGGTGGAGGGGCAGGCCATGATGTGGTAGTGGATCTTGTTGAGCTCGACAGCGAGCGGACGAGGGGCGACCAGGAACCCGAGGCGCCAGCCGGTCATCGCGAACGTCTTGGAGAAGGAATTGACGATCACCGCTCGGTCCCCGCGTCCCCAGAAGGAGGCGAACTTTCCCTCGTAGACCATCTCCTCGTACACTTCGTCGGAGACGATCGTCAGGTCGTGGTGCTCGGCGAAGGAGACCAGCCGCTCGACCACCGAGTGGGGAAAGACGCCGCCGGTCGGGTTGGAGGGGGAGTTGACGACAATGGCCCGGGTCCGGGAGCTGACCCGCGCCTCGAGGTCGTCGAAGTTCGGCAGGTACCCGCGCTTCTCATCCAGGATGTACGGGACCGGGATCGCCCCGGCTAGCTTGGCGTGGGGCGCGTACAACACGAATCCCGGGTTCGGGACCAGCACCTCGTCGCCCGGGTCATACAGGGCGAGCGCCGTGGACATCAGTCCCTCGGAGCCGCTCGCAGTGATGATCACGTTCTCCCGGCTCGTGTCCGGGTCCCGATCCTGGTATCTCTGGGCGATCTTCTCGCGCAGGGCGGGGAGACCGGCGGAAGGTCCGTAGTGGTTCATCCCCCCGCGGACGGCATTGCAGAGCGCCTCGACCACCTCCTCCGGAGGCTCGAAGTCCGGCTCGCCGAGTCCGAGGTTCAAGGCGTTGGGCGGAGCGGCCTCGAACATCTTGCGAATCCCGGAAATCTCGACCTCCCGGGCGCGCTGGGCCACCATTTCGGCGCGGACCGACCTTGGGTTCTTTACCGTTGTGCAAAGCGGACTGCGGGTCCGAGGGACGACACCGGCCCGGGAGGCCGTAGCACGGGGTGCGTCGACAGCGGTGGGACCCGCCGGGGGCGATTTGCCACGGCACGGTCGGACCTGCCATCGTTGGTGATGACCGTCCCCGTCGATGTTCGTGAGCGGCGCCGGCAGAAGCCGCGCCGGTGCCGTGGAACTCGGTCGGATGTGGCCCCCAAATGCCATTTACCCACGCCGATGCTCGGCGTTTGGGAGGCAACGCGTGTCGGTCACCGTCATCGTCGGGGCCCAGTTTGGCGACGAGGCGAAGGGGAAGATCACCGACTACCTGGCCGTTAACGCCCGGCACGTCGTCCGAACGGGCGGCGGCCCGAACGCCGGCCACTCGATCCACCTCCCGGAGGCCAGGGTGGTCCTCCACCAGCTCGCTTGCGGGGTGCTTCGCAAAAGGGTGACGGGGATCAGCGGTCCGGGGATGGTGATCAATCCCACCCAATTGCAGGAGGAGATCGTGGACCTCGAGCGCCGTTCGTTGCTCAAGGGCGAGGTCGTGGTCAGCGATCGCGCGCACGTCGTGCTTCCGCTCCACTCGATCGAGGACGCGTGGGAGGAGGCCGTTCGTTCCCGTGTCTCGTCCACGGCATCCGTCGGGACGACCATGCGAGGGATCGGGCCGGCCTACGAGGACCGGTACGGTCGATGGGGCATCCGCATGGCTGACCTGAGTCGTCCGGCGGTGCTGAAGTCCCGGATCGACCTGCTCTACGAGGTGAAGGCACACATCCCCGGATTGCCCGAGAAGGGCACTCTCCTCACCACCCTGACGGAGATCGGGGGAGTACTGTCTCCGTACGTGCGCCCGACCGAGCCCCTCCTGTGGGATGCCGCGGAACGAGGGGAGAAGATCCTGCTCGAGGGGGCCCAGAGCGCGCTCCTCGACGTCGACTTTGGGACGTACCCGTACGTGACCAGCTCGCACCCCACGTCCGCCGGCGCGCTCGTGGGAAGCGGCCTGGCGCCCCAATACCTCGACGAGGTCATCGGAGTGGCCAAAGCGTACTGCACGCGGGTCGGCGCCGGACCCTTTCCGACGGAAGCCAGCCCCGAGATGGGGAGGTACCT
>JAKIWD010000202.1 GCA_022750205.1 Thermoplasmata archaeon | reverse complement strand
GCCTCCGCGTCGGAGACGAGGCGCGCCACCGTTCCGACGAACGCGTCGGGTCCGACGGCCGTGACCTGAAGGTCGAGGAGCCCATCGCCGTTTCGCGCCCCGCCAACGACCTCGTCGCCGGGGCCTTTCGGGATGGGGCCGCTCTCTCCCGTCAAGATCGCCTCGTCGGTCCAAGACCGGCCGGCCACGACACGGCCGTCGGCGGGGATCCGTTCGTGCGGTCGGACCCGGAGCGTCTCGCCCACGGAGATCAGGTCGAGGGACACGCGTTCCTCCCGACCAACGGTGACCCGGATCGCGTCGGTTGGCAGGAGCTCGCGAAGGGCGCGGATGACCGCGTCGGAGCGCGAGCGGGTCCGTTGCTCGAGGTAGTTCCCGGTCAGGATCAGGGCGAGAATCAGGGAGGACGCATCGAAATAGACCGCTGGCGGCAAGCGGCCCGGGAGCAGCACGACCGCGGCGCTGTAGGCGAAGGCGGCCGTCGTGGCGACGGCGATCAGGAGGTCCATGTTGCCGATGAGGCCCCGGATCGCGTCCCAGGTGCCGCGGTAGAACGGACGGCCCGCGGAGACCTGGACGACTCCGGCCGCCACGAGGGCGACGTACGGCCAGCCCGAAAACGGGGTTCCGTACGTCAGGATCGCGACGAACACGGCCAGCGGCCACGCCACCAGAAGCTGGCGAGCCAGGCGGGCCCGCTGCGCCTCGGGTCGAGCGAACGACTCGCGGCAGGAGGCCGCGCAGAAGTAGTAGGTCCGGTTCTCCCGCACGAGGGTCAGCGTCGCCGTCCGCGGGTCGACGTACATTCCGCAGACCGGGTCGGTCGCCATCGGCGCGCCGGAAGAGCTGGGCCGGAGCGCTCTAGGTCGGCGTTCGGGGAGCGTGAGCGCGCTTGCGCTCGAACTCCTTCTGGCAGCCGACGGCGCAGAAGTAGACCGTTTGGCCGTCGTAGGTCCCCTTCGCGGCGGCCCGGTCGGGGTCGATCGTCATCCCGCACACGGGGTCTCGGACCTTCATCGGTACGCTCCGACGTCGCAGGGATGCCGCCCTACTTGAGCGGGCGCGGAACCCAGGGTGCGCTGGGCCAAACGCCCGGCGACCGCAACACCTATGGCCACGGGCTCTCCCCGGCCACCGTGGTCGGGCGCATTCGGCCGGAAGCCCTGTCGGAGCTCTTGCGGGATCACGCGGACGAGTACGTGCTCCTCGATGTGCGCGAGCCCGACGAACGCGAGGTCGCCCGGATCGAGCCATCGATCCACATCCCGATGAACGATGTGGCCCACCGGCTCTCGGAGATCCCGAAGGACCGCAAGCTGGTCGTCTATTGCCACCACGGGACGCGCTCGATGATGGTCGCCGCCTACCTGGAAGGCGCCGGATATCCGGCCCCGACCAACCTCGAGGGCGGCATCGACGCGTGGTCCCAGCGGGTCGACCGCTCGGTCCCCCGGTACTCCTAGCGCACACCGGTGGTGCGCTCGCCCGTTAGCTCCGCGGGAGGTGGGGCGGGACGTGGTCGGCCTCGTTTCGCCCCTCCCCCACGGGACGCCCGTCCTCGAGGCGCGAGGGGTGCGCCGGGTCTTCGCCCACCGGGGGCCGGTCGGCGGCGAGACCGTCGCCAACGACAATCTCGACCTCACCGTCCACGCCGGCGAGGTGGTGGCGCTCCTCGGCCCGAACGGGGCCGGGAAGAGCACGTTCCTTCGCCAGGTCGCCGGCCAGTTGCTGCCCTCGGCGG
>JAKIWD010000020.1 GCA_022750205.1 Thermoplasmata archaeon | reverse complement strand
TCGTCCTTCTGCTCTTGGGTGAACTTCCAGTTCCCCCCGGCCTTCCAATTCGGCTTGAGCATCTTGAACCCGTGGAGGTCGAACTCTCGAATGAGAGTTCGAACCCAGTCCGGCGAGTAGCCGACGAGCCGTGCGATGTAGGACGGAGCGAACCCCTGGGCGCTGGAGAGAATCACCATCGCCCGGCGGAGCTTGGCCTTGAGCTCGCGAGCCTCCTCGATCGCTTTGTCGCCCCGTCGGATCCTCTCGAGCAGCGCCTTGCGGTCGGCTTGGGAGAGGGGAACGTCGTCTTCGCGGTCCGGGTCGAGGACCTCCTCAACAAGCAGGAGCCGCATGTCGCCCTCGCTGAGCGAGGGCGCGGAGCACCGGAAAGAGATTCCGGTCCAGTGGAATCGGGCTATTGTGAGTGGTCAGAAAGGTGACCAGGTACGCGGGATCGAGATACTCCCGTCCGGCCCGATTTTGGCGGCCAACTGACGACGAAAGAGAATCATCCCTGCTTTGGCCGTCTCTTCAAGGCCGAGCTCAATCAGCGCCGTCTTCGTGGACGTAGAACACAAGCTGGCATCGCGAAACAGCCGCCATGCGTTGACCCAACACTTCTCGGCATCGTCGAGCCCCAGAATCGGGGGTTCTTGTATTGAGGAGAGAATCGCAGGATCCGGCCTCAGTGTGCCGGGCCGAATCACGGTGGATCGCTGCGCTGCTTCTGGGTTGTTCGCGCTCATCGCGGTCGTGTCATCGAACGCGCGCTCCCCACATCAAGCCTCGGAGGCTCGGCCGAACTCTCGCGTGAGCTGCGGCCCCGCCCCCGAGGCATGATGGGGGCCCGGCCCCCCCGGGCCTCGGGTCGGCCCTCGGGCGGTCTGCGCGCTCGCTTCGCGCCGATGACCGCGATGAGCGCGCCACAAGGCGCTCCCGCGCCAACCGGTTCCTCACCGAACTCGCCGGCTCCGGGCGGCCCCCTCTACGCCCAGATCCGCGTGCCGGGGTGCTCCCGCACCTACGAGGTCCGGGACGTGCTCCGTGGGCTGGGCCTGCGGTGGAACCCCGCGACGCACGCATGGCACGGAACCTTCCCGCTCGCGCGGAGGCCCAGCTGGAGCGGGGCCTCGGCCTCCACGTCCAGGCCGTCGTCCCGCTGGATGCGTTCCCCGGGGCGGAACCAGTCGCGACTGAACGTTCGGCGCGAACAGCAGGGGTTCCGTTGCCCACCGGGCCATCCGGCCCGAACCGCCCGCCCCGGGATGGCTCTCGGACGCACGCGGTGGCTCGGATCGCGCTCAAAGGGGAGTCGCCGAGCTGGACGACACCGACTCTCGATTCCGAGCGGACGCGGGCCGGGTCTATTCCCGGTGGGAGGTCACGAGCGGCCTCCCGGATGACTCCTAGGAGGCCGAAGAGCGCGCCGGGGAACGACACCTTCGGGCTCTGCGGGGCCGCGTGAAGGCGGCGCGAGCCGTCGCCGCGACTACCCCCGGGCTCGCGGAGCTCCTCCAGGTCGACGGGATCCGGGCGGCCAATTTCTACGCCCGGTTCGGGGTCACCGGAACACAACTCGGCAGCGGGGTTCCGCTGGTGGAGGGAATTGACGACTCCCGATTGGAATCAGAGATCTGGGAGCCGAGCGACGCCGAGCATGAATTTCATGCTCGGGTGGCCCCGGTCACGCCGCTGGCGAAGACCCCGTGCTCGGGGAACGGCCCCGTCTCCGGTAGTACACGGTGATTGCCACGCCAGCAAGGATCACCGCGGCTGCACCAACTCCAATCTCGAGTAAGGTAGACCCAGAGAGGCCTGATTGGGCCAGAGGGGGGACAATGACGGTCGTATTCGGCGTCCCAGCCACCTCCAAAGTGAGTTGAGCCGTTCGCACGATTCCCAGCGCATCCGTGACCTGCAGTTCAGCCGTGAAGTTCCCTTTCACGATGTAGCGATGACTGAATGACTCGCCTGGTGAAGTGCCATTGATGCCTCCCGATTGCCCGTCCCCGAACACCCATTTGTACCTGAACGGGCTTGTCCCGCCGCTGGCCGACCCAGTGAACTCTACGTAACTGCCGTTCTGTGGCCTCGAGTCGTTTATTGTTAGGTCCACGGAAAGCGGGGGGTGCACCGTGTCGTTCAGAGTATCCCTCGCCGCGTCCCCCACGGCGTCCGTGGCCGTCACTCCGATTCGGTACTCACCGGAACTCGCGTATGAATGGTTCGCTACCGCGGTTGCTGCCGTGCTGCCGTCGCCGAACGACCAACTAATGAGATCCGGCGGAGTCCCAAGCTTCGGGAGTGCTGAAAACAGGACGGGCAGCCCGGCATCCGTCGTGGATACATTTGAGCCGGCAACCATGCTGAGTGGAAGGTTAATCTGAACTTGGAGGTAGATAATCCACATTCCTCCCAGCGAGTCGTTCGCAGTGAACGATACGTTAAACGGTCCCGACGAGCCATAGAGGTGACTGGTGTTGTCAGAATTTGACGTCGCCCCGTCTCCAAGCCTCCACGTGTTGAAGTATGGTGTTCGGCCGCCAACCACGACGCCGGTGAAGAAAACGGGAAACCCCAGCGTCGAGGATCCAGGGGTCGCAAAGGCTGAGGCGCTGAATCTGGGGTAGACAGTGAAGTTCGCATTGGCCACCGAAGTGCTGTTCGTGCTCGGATCCAATGCTTCGAGCCGGAGCTGAAAATTTCCGGTTACCTGGGGACTGCAGATCACAGAAACTCCGCTCACCGATCCCTCGCATCCGGCAGGGAATCCCGTAATGTTCAGGGTGTACGGAATCAGCCCGCCGCCCACAGACCAGTTGAGCGTCGAATTCTGACCGATTTCGATGGTGTCCGGCGAAGCCGAAACATTAGCGATGAGCGGGTCGATAAGCGCCCAGGTCGAGTTGTAGTCATTCGCGGACGGGTCCTTCCCATCGAACATGACGTTGTATCCATCCGAGCCATCCCAGATCATCACGCTCCAGTATCGGGGTGGAGGCTCCCGTGCGAGTGAAGAACTGAGGTTCGTCCACGTCTTTCCTTTCAATATCCAGGTCGAACTCGGCCCTGCCCCGGGGCCGGAAGCATGATTTCCTGACAAGGCGATGACCTCCGCTCCAAGCACGGGATCGTAGTCACCACCCGAAACATAGCCAGCAGGTTGGCTCGAATTCGTAACTTTTGGCCAGGAACCATTGTCGTAGAGGTATTCGCCGCCCGAATTGGTGAAGACTAGGTCACTATACGCGGGGTCGAAGAAAAGAACGGCATCGGATCCCATCGGAACGAGGGCTCCTGTTGCCACCTCCGTCCAGTTTCCGCCGGAGAACGACCACGTGTCGCCATTGCCCGCGAGCATAACGACGTCGCCCGTGATGGGATCGTACGCGAGTGGAGTTCCGGTCTCGCCGCAAAAGGTGATGTCAGCGCAGATCGGGGGTGTCCCGGAGGCGTTGAGCGTGCGCCACAGTCCGCCCTCGAAGGCCCACGAATCGCCATTCCGATCGACGAGCAGGACGTACCCGTCAGAAGGGTCGAATGTCATTGAGGCCGCTCCGGCTGGAGGGCTTTCCCCGCACCTTGGTGTGGCGTTTGTCCCGGAGCACACCTCGGTCCACGTTTGGTGCTTGTAGATCCAGGTATCGTTGATCGGGGGGTAGTCTGAGCCCGGCGTGGTCTGTCCCTCTCCGCCGAAGAGGAGGGTGTAGCCATCTATTGTATCGTACGCCAGTCCCTCCCAGACGCGCACAGGAGGGTTCGTGAGGTTCCACTCGGTCCAATTGAACGGATTCGGGTTGATTGTTAACCCTGAGGGGACGGCGGGAGGGGCATTCGAATGATCATTGGCGACTTCGCCAGGCGGGTTCGGCTCTGACACGGCGACCCTGCCGGGAATATCCAGGCTCGCGGCGGTGGACGAGAGAAGGATTATTGCCACCGTGATGAGTCTAGCGGTTGCAACTGGTGATTTCACTAATTGACCGTTCCAATGCCTCCGACTCAAGGAGTCGCTCAATCCGCCCCTCGAATGGGCGGCGATCGGGCGCGCTTCCCGGATTGGCCCGCCCCGCCTATCCGAATGCCCATTCCCGTCCGAAGGGAGTCAGGCCGAAGGTAGATTCGGGCGATCACTCCAGCTAAGATTCCCGCCGTTGCAGCGCTCAGCGAGGGCCCGGCCGGCAGGACTGCCGTTTGGATCACGTTTATCGGGGAACTTATGGGGAGAGGGGCTGGAATTGTTGGCACCGGGAGGGGGGCCCCAATTGTGGGTGGGGCCGCCGGCGGCACCGAACTCAGTGGGGGCGGGGTTGGGGTCACGACAGATACCTGCACCACCCCCACGGGGGCGGAATCCGATTCGAACGTTCCGTTCCCATACGGAGTGAACACGAGGGACGTGTAGAATCCGGCAGACGCCCCACTACCTGCCGTCAAGCAACCCGAGGTTACGCACGAGTCGACCGGAACGGTCGTGAACGGCGGGCCCGAAGCTATGATGTCAAACCCAACAGACCACTTGTCTCCGATTGTCAGGGAATCGGCGCTGGCATTCGGGTCCCAAGGCCAAGTTAGCATCTCTCGCGTGCTTACGTAGCCAACTCGTGCACCGGTAAGACAGGGCAGCGCCCCGACGCCCGCGTCGGTGCAAGTCTCTACGAGGTCTGGCTGATTCGCCAGCTCGATAGATCCATAGGAGATGAACGTAAGGTTCGGCGAATCTACCCAATTGTACGGGCCATACACTGCCGCGCTTCCCACAGCAGTTGTACCCGACTCGTTCCCAGGGCGGGCCGGAACAGTGTCGACCGTCAGGGTGACGCGCGCCACAGTCGCGGACGCGGGACAATTCGGATTGACTAGCGAGCAGATCGCCGGCGGGGTTACCCCGATGGTGACGTTCAGATCCTCTGGGGGCGATGTGAGCACCCAGGTGTCGTTCAACGGCGATGTGGTAGTCCAGCCACCCGTCAACACGAGGTCGCCGGTGTCGGTGTCGAACATCATCGCTGCGGCCGCCCGTGGAGAGGGTCCACCGATGAACTCCTGACCCCAGTGTCCGAAGCGATACTCCCATGTTTGATTGACGTAAACGGGCGTATTCTTACCCGGCGAGACACCTCCGAACAGAATGATACACTGGAGAGCCGGGTCCCAAGCGATCGAGGCGCTCCCTACAGGGGGCGGCCCCGGAATGACCTCCTGTGTCCAGTTCTGCCCGCCGCAGAATTCCCAGGTGTCGTTTCCCCACCCAGCCCCGGTGACCGTAGAGGTGAGCAGGAGAACACACCCGTCGCCTCCGTCCCAGGCCAGAAGAGGTCCTTCACCGAAATTGCCGTCGACGGGAGGGCCATTCGCCAGAAGCTCGCTCCATTGACCATCGCAATATTGCCAGGTCGGGTCTGTCGGAACGCCATGAACCGTTGGGCCCTCACCGAAAAGAAGCACACAACCCAGCACTGGGTCGTAGACCAGGCTCCCAAACGCTTGGGAGATGGTAGGGGTGAGGACTGACTGGGACTCGGTCCATCGGCCGCCCGCAAAAGTCCACGTATCGTAGCGTTGCGTGGAGGCGAGCTGCGTGGATGAGATCCAGGAGACGTTGTACCCCCCGTAGAGTACAACATCGCCCTCGGCTGGATCATAGACCATGCTACTCGAACAGCGTGAGGGGAGCGGCCCGACGGATGTGAGATTGGCCCACATTCCATTTTGGTAAATCCAGGTTGCGTTGAAGCACTTCGACAAGACATAATCGGTCCAGTAGGATCCATCCTGTGGACTGTACGCTACGACGTACCCGTCCGCGGCGTCGTACACTGCCTGTTGGGCAATCACGTCCCACTCAGGAGCGGGAGGCAAACTCGTAGGCTGGCGGACCCACTCGGCATTGGCACGGGGGGCTGCCGACTGAGCGACTCCGAACATAATCCCAGGCGGGCTGTCCGGGGGAATCGACCGTCCGCCTGGATGTTGGATTGTCGGGGAACTGACTCCGGAAAAACTGAGAGACCCTGCGACTATAGTGAACGTGACGAAGATCAATGGAATCGCGAGGCGCCGCGCCACTCTCATTGCGTTGATTAAGGGAGCATGGACGTTAGGGCAGTTAACTCCGTCGTTGGAAGTGACCTCTGAGCGGAATCTCACCAGGGCTTAGGTGTAGGGACTCACCTCAATCCAGTAGGGCCCCATGCTCGTCGCCGGTTGCTCGTCGAATACCCAAGTATCGCCCTGACCTTGACCCCCGCCTCCGTCCTCATTTCCTCCCCCTGGGGCAATCGCATCGGAGACCGAGCCCCCGAACAAGAGGGTGAATCCCGCAGGCCCATCGTTCGGGTCATAAACCATAGCGGCGCCCCACCTCGCGGTTACTGCTGGAAGGGGGCCGCTGCTGAGCCGCGACCACGTCCCAGAGTACTTCCACGAATCATTGAGCGGAACGCCGGTTGCGTTTGCGCCCCCGAACAGAACGACGCAATTGTCAGTTGGATCGTAGGCGACGGCCGCATCCCAGCGGGCCGGGGGGCTCGTCGTCGTGGTAATCGCCGTCCAACCGGCCGAGTGCGTGAACTTCCACGAGTCTGCGTGAACGGTCCCCGCACTCCCTTGACCTCCGAACAGGAGGATGTAGGGCCCCCCCGTGCCCTGGTAGTAGGCCATAGCCGCCCCAAACCGGGCTCCGAGGGAGGTGGGGACCGTGACAGAGGTCCAGGTTCCGGTCGCGTACGTCCAGCTGTCCCCGCACACGCCGGTGCAGCCGATACCCCCGTACAGGACGACTAATTGGTCACTCGAATCATATGCGATGCTCGCGTCCCCCCGTGCGTTTCCAGAGAAAGTGCCGAGGCTCGTCCAACCGCCTGAGGGCGTGTACTTCCAGTAGTCTCCCTTTACCGCCGCGTGCGTGCACACCCCCGAGCTGGCTACGCACCCACCAACCAGCAGAAAGTAGCCATCCTTCTGATCGTAAGCGAGTGAAGCCCCCCATCGCGCCGACGGACCACATCCGGTGCACACCCAATGCCAGGTCCCATTGTAGAAGGTCCACGTGTCACTTGCCGCCGAAAGTGGCCTGCAAGTACCCATCGCGGTATCCAGACAGCCGCCGAAAAGCAGGGCGTACTGATGGACCGGGTCGTACGCCAGGCTAGCACCGAATCGGCCAACCGGAGCGGGCGAGGGGACCATCATAGTGGGAATCGCTGCCTCCGCCGAATCGGCTTCTGGCATAACCGAAGTCTTGTAGTAGAACCAACCAAGCTCGCCCAATAGTTGACCCTCCGCTCCAATTCCGCCGAACAGGAGAATGTCGTCATCCGAAGGGTCGAACACCATCGCTCCCCCGTACCTCGCGGGAGGGGCAGTTGGGGGTGAGATCCCAACGGACCACCAGCTACCCAGTGAACTGAACTCCCATGTATCGCCGAGCGGACACGTTGTACTGCCACAACCTCCGAACAGCACATCTACACCAGTCACAGGATCGTACGCCATCATCGCGCCCCAGCGAGCTGAGGGAGCGTGGGAGCCGGAGCACATTGATGTCGTGCATTGGAACCAAGCGAGCGCCGGGGTTAGATTCCAGGTGTCACCGAGGGGGCATGTTGCCCCACACCCCCCAAACATGATGATATCCTGCGTTGATGGATCGTACGTAACCGCCGCACCGTATCGTGCAGCTGGATGGGTGCTTGTGTTTACAGTGCTCCACAGGAAGTTCGATGTCGAGTACTTAATTTCCCAGGTGTCGCCCACAGGGCCGAACGAACTTCGGCCCCCGAAAAGAATCGCAAAACCAAGATCATAGTCATATGCCATCGACGCAGCCTGCCGAGAGGACGGAGGCGTCCCTACGGTGCTAGTCAGGTTCGTCCACTTCGCGGTTGCCGGCTTATACTCCCACGTATCGCTAAGGAGCGCGCCGCGGGCATCGATGCCCCCGAACAGAATGTCTACCTGGATCGAGGAGCCATTGAAAAACACCATGCTCGCATTGAATCGCCCGGAGGGCGACGTGGGTTGGTTCACCAGAGTATCAATGTGGCCCACGCTGTAGTACGGGAGGCTCCAGTTTCCCCCTGGACTCGGGCCCCGCGGGTACGCGGTGCTTACCCATGTGGAAGATTCCCCACACGTCGAACCACAGCCCCCGAATAACAAGTCGTACTCGCCGGATCCGTCCCAGACCAAGCTCTCCCCGAACCGGGCCGAGGGGGAAACCGGCGGGGAAACCAGTCCCGGTGGCTGCGGTTTACCAATAAGTTGGCCAAGCCAAAGATCCCCGAACGATGACCCGGTGTAGGAAGACCCCCCAAAGAGGACCAGCCCGTCGACACTGTTCGTCAGTTCACCGTCGTAGCGGGATGCCGGTGGGGCGAGTGGAGAACCTGCGCTGAAATTGTAGCTTCCTGGCTCCCATCCGTGTTTCCACACGGACGTCCCTCCTCCGATAGACCACCAGTCTCCCCCTGGATCGGTAAAGTTCCCGAAGACTACCCCTGCCGAGTTCGCCCCTCCGAAAATCAGCAGGGAGCTACCCGGATTGGCAATGGCCCCCGAGGACATGTACGCCATGTCGTACCGAGCCGGTGGACAGGGCTCGCTCTGACAGTCTGTCATGGAGATGAGCACAATCCAGGATCCTCCGCCGGTATATTCCCATGTATCGTTGATGGCTCCAGAAGGGCACCCAGCCGCGGAAACCGTGCATCCCCCGAAGAGTAGCACTGTGACGGAGACGGCCAAGACCGCGTTAGCGAGGGCCGAACCGTAGCGGGCCGGTGGATGCGTGCTCGAGGTGAGATTAGTCCAGACCCCCCCGATGAACTTCCACGTGTCCGCGAGCGGGCAAACCCGTCCACAGCCGCCGAACAATAGGACGTAGTGATCCTGAGCATCGTCATCGATCGCAGCTCCAAATCGTGCAGATGGGCTCGTGACCGGACTCAACGCCACCCAATAGCCGGAGCTGGAATTCGGGTCAGTGAAGTACCACGTATCGCTCAATTCATGGCCGTTGCTCGTGTCGCAGCCGGGCGTGCTTTCGATGTGGTTTGGGGTCTCGGCAGCGCAACCCCCGAATAGCAGGGTGTAGTTGTCCTCAACATCGTAGATCATCGCCGGATCGTGCCGGGCCGATGGACAATGGTTTGCATGGGTGCAACCCAGGAGTGAGGTAACGTTCCACCAGGTTTCAAGATAATCGCTGAATTGCCACGTATCTCCAAAGACGACTCCCGACGAGTTCGCTCCACCGAATAGTAGGGCGCCCTCCCAACTGCCATTAAGGAATTCCGCAAGCCCGGCCCCGAACCGGGCTGGGGGCGACCTATTGAAGGGTGTTTTGGGCGACGGCGTGGAAGGGGTCGCAGTGTCGAACTCAGTTTGTGTCGAGCAGCTGACCGATGAACTCGCGTCAGAACACTCCATCGGTCGGCCAGCGGCAGGCCCTTGGCCCCGCCCCAACGAGGCGATTGCGTCAGCCAAGACTTTAGCTGCACTAGTGGCCGCTCTCGCGGCGCTTTCTGAAACAAACTTGGTCAGGTACGCCGGAGTGGCCACGCCCCCAACTTGAGGCAGCGACAGCAGAATCATGATCGCAATCGGCGCCACCAAGAGGGAAAGTCGGTTACCCCGATACCGCGAATCGACTTGCTTCCAACTCCGTCTGACTCCAGTCCGGCGCTCGCCCATCGCCGCTCCTTTCGGCATCCCCGCCCTCTGCGGCCGCGGGCACTCGGGTGTCTAGGTCCCGGAAACTGTCGATACCGGGTGGGCTCGGTCGCCGCACACTGCATGGTGTTTTAGTATTTTCTTTTTTCTTCTTGCGGTGTGCTTTGCCGGAGCCGGCAAGGCCCAGGCCAACGTTGAGTGGCCCCGGCATTGCCTTGCGTACGGGGCTCGTCGCCGATCCAGCAGGTCTCACGGCGACGTCGCTAGTGTGGCGTCCTCAACTTGACTACGTTTATTTCCCGCGAGGAGAACGGCCACGGGGAGCTCCGCCAGGGGCACCGGATAAACGTAGACCTGACGAGGACACTACACTCCTCTGAAAGAGGTCCCGCCGTTTGATGTCCCTTCATCCTCTCACTCCACTTAGCAATTCTCGGGTGACTGGTGCGAGCTTCGACCACCGTGAGTTGAGGTCCCCAGCTGGTAGTGCCCGCGCCCGATTCTTCATCCTCACGATCTTCGCGTGGGTCTTCTCCGCTCGCTCCTCGGAGTAGCTCTCTCCCCTCGACAGGAGGGCAAAGATCACCTCGATCATTCGGTGGGCGACTGCCACGATCGCCTTCCCCTTCCCGAGCCGCTTATCCCATCGACGGAACAGCTTTTGGAACTTCCCCGGGCTCTTCACCGCCCCATGGGCGCACGTCGTGAGGATCCACCGGAGCGCCTTGGGGCCTTGCTTGTGGATCGGACCCATTCTCAGGGTGGTTCCGCTCTGGGCCACGCGGGGCACGAGCCCCGCGTAGCTCGAGAGCTGCTTCTCGGAGGGGAACCGCGTGATGTCCCCGATCTCTTCGAGGATCACCTGGGCGGAGTAGAAGTCCACCCCGGGCAGCGTCATCAGTTCCTGGACCGCGGGGTCGTTCGACCCGAGCTCCGCGAGCTGACCGTCGATCTCCTCGATCTGGTGGCCGACTAGGTCGAGTTGCGCGAGAAGACCGTCGACCAGGTAACGCTGAGAGCCCGGGAGCTTCATCCGGGTCATCCGCTCCCTTCCACTCACCCCGAACACATCGCTCAGTTCGAAGTCGATCCCGTTGTGGACGAAGAGGGCGTGGAGCTGGTTCTTCACGAGACGGGCCTTCTTCCCGAGGTCGATCCGATACCGGAGCAGCTGGCGTCGTTCGTTGAGCTCCGGAGAGGGGACGTACGCCTCGGGGAGGCGGTTCATCCTCAGGAGATCCGCAAGCTCGAGGGAATCGATGGCGTCGGTCTTCTTCTTGTTCCCCGCTCGACGGCGGACCTCTAGGGGATGGGCCATGCGTACGTCCAGTCCCATCCCCTTGAGGTGCCAGTAGAGCCGTTTGGCGACGGTGCTCGCTTCGAGAGCGAGCACCGACCCTGGCGGCAGCCGCTTGGCCCACCGGGTCAGGGCCTCGAGGGTCGACGGGAACCTCGAGGTCGAGATAGTGTCCCCTCGTTCGTTCAGCACGGTGGCGTGACAGTCGCGTTTATGGGCATCAATTCCCACGTACACCCGATCACCTCCTGGCGGTGGTGGTCAGAGTGGAGCGTGCGAGCAGAACCCGACAAACTCCTCTTCGGGGGCGAACCCCAGGACAACGGGTCGACGGCGGACAGACTAGGAACGGGGTCCAAGCCCCATAGTGCCGACGCCCGCCACTCGCTCGCTCCACCCTCATTCCTCGTGAAGGGCGGGACCTCTTTCTCGTTGACTAGGCAGCGCGGGTTCCCCTACGGGAGGAACACGCACGCCGAGATGCATACGCCGTAGTGGTCCATCGGGATCACCAGCTCCTCGGTCCGGTAGTTGATCCGGCGCAGTTCGACGCCGCGGAAGTGGGCGATCTCCTGCATGCGCCATTTCAGGAACTCCTTGAGCGACTTCTGGGTGCCGTGGAGGTGGCCCTCGGCAACGTAGCCGCCTTGTCCATCGGTGCGAAACCCGTACGCGATGCCGGCACTGATGACCTCGCCCTCGCCGCCGCTGTGCCGGGCGAGCACGCAATGGGTGATCGCGCCACGCGCGATGCCCACTCGTTCCACCTGCCTGATCCCGATGGGCAGGACCGATGAGACCGATACCAGATTCTGTTCGCCGATCCCGGCCTGAAGCAGCGCGAGGTCGAACGCGTTGAGCTCGCTGGTCTTGTTGATCCCCTTGCCGCTCGTGACGAAAAAGCGCGTGGGGACCGGCACCAGGGTGCCCGCCATCGGCTCGGAGCGCCGTGCCACGAAGTGCGGGGAACGGTCGAGCGCCTTAAAGATTCTCCCGGCCGCGGCGGCCCGGAGCCGTCTAGACCATGATCGCGTGGCGGCTACGCATCGTCTCTTCGGTCTCGCCGCGCACCCGCATGATCTCGGCGATCAATGCGTCGGTCAGCCGCAAGCCCGCCGATTCGAAGAGCGTCCCGAGGGGCGCGAAGCGCCGATTGACCGAGTCGTCGGGGAAGTGGAGCGGGATCAACAACGTCGAAGCGTGGGCGAGCTTGGAGGTCGAGCGACCGGTGACGACGATCAGCTCCGCGCCCTCGCGCCGCACGATGTTCGCGGCCTGAATCGAGGAGTAGCTCTCGCCGCGGCCCGACAGGATGAAGACCGCGTCACCGCGTCGGACGATGGGTGTGACGCTTTCGCCGATCACGTACGCGGTCAGACCCACTTGGACCAGCCGCATCGCGAAGGCGCGACCGATGATGCCGGACCGGCCCGCACCGTAGACGAACGTCGCCGGGGCCTTCGTGAGTATCTGGACCGCCCGCGCGATGGTCGGAGGGTCGATCTCCGCCAACGTCGTCGAGACGCGGTCCCCGATGTAGCGCTCCGAGCGGTGAAAGATCGACTTCTCAGCGCCGGGATTTTCGGTCACGAGGTTTTCCTCCGGGGCTCGGGCGGGCCGGGGGCTGCGAGCTCGGCTTCGCCGGGAGTCGCTTGGGCACCGGTTTCGGGGGGACCCTCTTTCCCGGCGCGGTGCGCGCGGGCGGCGGGGCCACTGCCGCCGGCTTGGGCGGTGGCACCGCGTGGCGCTTGACCCAACGTCGCGAGAGCGCCCGCTCGTAGAGGAGCTTCATGTACATCGCGTCGTGCTCGAGCAGCGGCGAGCTCGAGATCACGGTCGCATCGTAGTCCCGGTCGGCGAGGACCTCAGCGAGCGGGTCGAACCGGACGTGTCCCCGCTTGATCGGGGTGAGCCGGAACTCGCCCGGCCCGTACATCTCCACGCCCGAAAAGTTGAGGTAGAGCGCGCCACCCGACGCTTCCACGAACTGATCGATGACCGGCTTGAGCTGTTCCGGCTCCTCAAAGGTGGTCCGGTCGCGGGCGGCCAGGTGCGGAAGGTTCAGGACGGGCACGATCCCTCGGACCTTTCGGGCGAGCTCGAGGACCTCGTCGCGGGACCCGAAGACATCGGGATGCCCGCTGGGCTCGATGGCGAGGCGCACGGCGCCGTGGCTGAACTCTCTGGTCCACTCCGAGAGCTCCTTGGCGATCGCGGTCAGCTCGAGGATGCTCTCGGCCCGCTCCGGCGGACCGTAGAAGCCGAGATGCGTGACCGTCTTGCTCGCTCCGAGCCCATCGGCCAGGACGACGGCCCATTGGATCTGCCGGATCGAGCGCGCACGAGCCTCGGCGCTCCCGAAGAAATCGACGTAGTAGGGCGCGTGCAACGTGAGATCGACGTCGAGCGCGCGCGCAAGGTCGCGGGTCTGTTGGAGGTCCGGATAGTCCTTGGCGAGGCTCCAGGTTAACGTCGAGAGCATGTCGCGTCGATGCAGCGGGCCCGAGAGCGCCGCCGCGCTCGGCGGGGCGTGCACGCGCCCGTTGGCGGTCACCCCGACGATGAGCTGTTGCACGAGCTCGCGCGGGCTCTTGCCCACTTCTTCATCGAGGACGACCCGGGCGAGAGGATTGACCTTGATGAACTGGACTTCCATCGCCGTCAGTCCGAGGTGATGCACGTCTGAGATGCCGTCCCTCAGGGTGCGTCCCTTACAGGAGAGAGGGATCCCTGCAGGTCCGAAACGGATCACGACTAATCGACCCTCAAAAATGCCGGGCCGACCGGAATCTCACGGTCTATATATCGGAGGGGAGAACGGTCCGGAGGGGCACGAACCGGCAGCTAACGCCGTACTCCCAGCTCCCGCCTACCCGCGAATTCTTCCAGCGGGCGAGCCGCTGGCCCAGGGCGTCCCCGAGGGGGGCGACCAACAATCCATCGGCGGTCAATGAGTGAAACCACACCCACGGAACGTCCCCCACCGCACACGACACGATGATCCGGTCGAAGGGGCCAGCATCGGGCCACCCGGCCCGTCCGTCGCTGTTGCGCAGCCGCACCGCTCGGCCGCTCGCGCTTGCCGCGAGGCGCCGAGCGGCCTCGCGGGTCAGCGCGGGTTCGATCTCGATCGCACACACCGCGCCTGTCGGGCCGACTAGCTCCGCGATCAACGCGGCGAGGTAGCCGAACCCCGCGCCGATCTCCAGCACCCGATGCCCGGGCGCCAGTTCTGCCCACTCGAGTTGGAGCGCCACCATGTGGGGAGCCGATATCGTGGCGTCACCGAACGGGAGAGGGATCGGGGTATCTTCGTACGCCACATCGCGAAAGCCGTCGGGCACGAACCGCTCACGGGGTACTCGTCGCATCACCTCGGCCACTGCGGCTGGGAGTGGGCCGAGCCGATCGACCATGCGCGCCGCTCGCGCGTGGGTGAGGTCGGACTCCATCAACCCTTCCCTCGGAGAGGATCGGGCTTGAAGCCGAGCCCGAGGAGGTAGAGCTCGGACGAGCGCTCCCGCGAGGCCGGCGGTTTGGTTCGGGCGGTGCGATCGAACTTTGGCTCGATGTCGGCCTGCAGCGCGTCGAGCATGTCACCGGCGAACACCTTCGCCGCGAACGCTCCACCGGGGCGCAGCACCGTCCCGGCGAGCTCCACCGCGGCCCGGACGAGTTCGACGCTGCGGGCGTGGTCGGTGGCGTACGCCCCGCTGATCCGCGGAGACATGTCGGAGAGGACGACATTGAACGTACCGACCCCCAGCCCCTCGGCCAATCGCGCGTCGCCGACGCGACCCCGGACCCACTCGACTCCGGGGATCGGTTCGATCGCGCGGGGGTCGACCGCCACCACGGACCCTTTGCGTCCGACCCGCTCGATCGCCACGAGCGACCAGCCCCCGGGGGCCGCACCGAGGTCGAGGACGCGGTCGCCCGAGCGGAACAGGGGGAAGCGGTCGGCGAGGAACGCGAGCTTGAACGCGGCCCGCGAGCGCAGCCCATCGCGCTGCGCCGCACGGTAATAGGGGTCCCGACGGCGCTCTTTGAGGAATCGGCGCCCCATGCGGTAGGTCGGACGGTTTCCGGGCCTAATGGGTTGCGCGCATCGCAGCCGCGCCGGTCCCAACGCGGCTACGCCAGGTCCGGCGCCGGCGGGAGCCACTCTCCGATCGAATCGGAATGGGGCCGTCCGAATTTGAATCGGAGTCTCTTGCACCCCAAGCAAGAAGGATGGTCCAAGCTACCCCACGGCCCCAGCCCGATTTCATGCGACGGATGAGCGGGAGAGGATAACCGTTTGCCGAGGGCACGGCGCCGTCAGTGAATGATCAGCCAGGTCCCGACACCGGCGACCGTAATGATCATCGTGTTGGCCACCGAGAGCCAGAAGAACCCCCATAGCTCCTTGCGACCCTCTTCGGGGGTGACCTCCGGTCCAGGAGTGGAGCTCCCCGGGGTCCGCGTGTAGGGGTTGCGATATGCTCTCGCGCTCTGGGTCATCGCCGTCGTGCTCCTGGGAACGCCGCCGTACTTATTCCATTCGTTCGTTCTGCGTTACGCCGCGAACCACGGCAACCGTGCGGCCGGTCCGCTGGGCTTGAGCGTCAGTGCGTGGAGGTTCGCCCCCCCATCCCCTGGAGCCCAGGTGTAGCGCTGGGCGAGATGGTAGAGCACAAAGAGCGCGTCCTCGTCATCGCCGACGCCCAGTGACCTCGGGACGTCGACGCTGAACCGGCGGCGTAAGAGTCCGAGCATCTCCCCGAAGTCGACCGGGTTCTCGCCGCCCTCGGCCCGCCGAAACAAGCCGACCACGACGCCGGTGGCGAGCCGCAGCAGTTCCTGTCGCCCCAGCACGCGGGCATGCCAGTGGGCTCCGTCGTCACCCTGGGGGGGGTCGGGTACCACGAGCACCGACAGCTCGGAGTCGATCGAGCCGGGGCCCTCCCGGGACCAGGCGGCGTCCGCGGCCGAATCATCTGGGACCACGACGATCGCCCGCCGTGCCGAGGAGCGAGGTTCGCCGGCCGGACGGCCGGCCGATTCGAGGAATACAGGGAAGCGCCGGCGCGGCACGCCGGCCTCTTGGACCCAAAACTCGGGGTGCGGCGTCGCGGGTCCCCCCGTGGGCGCGACCCGCGCGTAGCCGAGCCGTCGAAGGGCGGCCTCGGCATGGCGGAGGCGGTCGTCGTCGGGCAACCCGGCGTGTCCCGCAACGTTCGTCATCGGTACCGGTGTACGCGGGCCGGCTTAAATCGGTCCGCTTCCGACCGCCGCACGCAAGACGATATAGCCCGGTTCCCGCGCCGCGTTCAAAGACCCGACGGGAACCCTCGCACGAGGAGCGCCCAATTGGCCACGAGCGCAGCCAAGACGCCGATCAGGTACGGGCCCGAGTAAAGGAAACCGCGGAGGGCGGTGCGGCGCTCGGTATTGATCCACAACGGTGCCGTCGCCGCGACGAACCCCACGCCGAGCGCGAGCAGGACGGCGGCGACCGGCCACGTGATCGGTCCAATCCAGGCGAGCAGCACCGTCGCCGGGACCAGAACCGCCGCCGACACGACGACCACTTTCCCCGAGAAGCCCGGGTCGTCCATGCGGGGTAGCATCGGCAACCCGGCGGCCGCGTAGTCCTTGCGCAGCATCAGCGCCAGGCTCCAGAAGTGGGGCGGCGTCCAGAGGAAGACCAGCAACGCCAGCGCGAGGATACCCGGTGTCCACGTTCCGGAGGCTGCCGCGCCTCCGGCGAGCGCGGGGGCGCTGCCGGCGAACCCGCCGATCACGATGTTCCAGCTCGACCGTCGTTTCAGCCACGCCGTGTAGACGACGACGTACGTGAGACCCCCGAGGAGGACCGAAAAGCCGGTCAGCAGATTGATCCACCACGCCGCTCCGCCGATCCCGATCGCGAGGAGCGCGAGCCCGCCGGCCGCCACGCGGCCCGACGACCCGATGCGCGTCGAAGGGAGCGGCCGGTCCTGGGTTCTCCGCATCCGACCATCGAGATCCCGGTCGAGGAAGTGGTTCAGCATCGCGGCTCCGGCCGACGCGCTGGCCCCGAACACGACCAGCTCGAGGAGCCGACGATAATCGATCGCGGCCGGCGACGCGAGGAAGAAGCCGCCCACCGCGACGAGCACGATCAGCCCGGTGATCCCGGGTTTGGTCAGCGTGAGCACATCCCGCCAGGCGGCCGGAGGGGGCGCCGGGACCGCGGCCGCGGCGGTAGTTGTCGTCACAGGGCTCCGAGCCGACGCGCCTACTTTACCTCGGACCCGCCGCCGTCAGAGGCGACGGCCGAGGACGGGGATCGCCGCCGTCGAGTGGGGGGCGGGCACGGGTCGTCCCGCCGGCGACGGGTCCGCGGGGTCGACGGCGGGCTCCTCCTCCGCGGCGTGCCGGGCCCAGTCGAGCCAGCGGCGCGGCAGCTCCCGCAGGTTTGACAATCCCACCAGGATCAGCAGCATCCCGAACAGGGCGGTGGCGAGCGCCAGGTGGAGCAGCACGATCGCGACGTAGAGGTTGCTCACCACCACGACGCCCCCGAGCAGCGCCTGCGCGACCACGGTCGAGAGGGAGAGCATCGTCAGTCGGAGGAGGACGGGCCGGCTGCGTTCGAAGGCCACGGCCAGTACGGCCAGGAAGGCGATGATCACCGAAAGCCCGAACGCGGCGAGCCGATGGGTCCACTCGATCCCGGTCCCCCCGGACAGGGGAGGGGCGAAGGTGCCGTGGCACGACGGCCAGTCCGGGCAGGCGAGCCCCGAATCGCTCGCCATGACATTCCCGCCGAGGATGATCGTCACGTAGCAGGCGATGACCGCGGCGATCGCCGTGTACCGGAAGAGATCGTGTCCGCGCATCGAACCTACCGCGCGGGCCGTCAGGCGCCGCCCTCGGGCGTTACCGCCACCGGCGTCGGCAACGGGAGCTTCCGGGGGGCCGCCGCCGGGGGCCCCGTCATCAGAGTCGGGTTCGGCTCCCCCCAGGGATCGTCCCCGACGACGGGCTGGCCGGCGAAGTAACTGTAGACCATGTTGTAGGCGAAGACGAGCTGGCCGATGCCGAGGATGAACGCCCCCAGCGTGCTCAGGAAGTTCAGCGCCTGGAAGTTCGGCTCGAGCACGTAGGTGTAGACCCGGCGCGGCATCCCCTCGGCCCCGAGGATGAACATGGGGAACAGCAGCACGTTGACGCCGACGTACGTGAGCAGGAAGTGGACCCGGCCGAGCGTCTGGTTGTACCAGCGCTTGGTCCAGATCGGGTAGTAGAAGTAGATCCCGGCAAAGATCGCCATCATCGTACCGCCGAGGATGATGTAGTGGAAGTGGGCGACGACGAAGTACGTCGCGTGGTACAGGTAGTCGACGGGGATCGACGCGAGGAAGAGCCCCGAGAGCCCGCCGATGACGAACCCCGTGATGAACGCGACGCAGAACCACATCGGGACGGCCATCCAGATCCGGCCGCCCCAGAGCGTCGCGATCCAGTTGAACGTCTTGACCGCCGAGGGGACCGCGATCGCCATCGTCGAGAGCATGAAGATGAACCGCAGGTTCGTGCTGAGCCCGGTCGTGAACATGTGGTGTTCCCAGACGGCGAAGCTCAGGATGCCGAAGACGCCGAGCGATATCGCCATCGCTCCGTAGCCGAAGATGTCCTTGCGCGCGAGCTTCGGTAACACGGTCGAGATGATCCCGAACGCCGGCAGGACGAGGACGTACACCTCGGGATGGGCGAAGAACCAGAACAGGTTCTGGTACAGGAGCGCGCCCCCCAGCGGCGTCCCGTTCGAGGCCGCGAGGAGCTGCGTGCCGAAGTTGCGGTCGGCCAACACCATCGTCAGCGCGATCGACAGCGACGGCAGCGCGAACAGCAGCAGCACCGAGTTGATCAGGATCGACCAGACGAACAGCGGCATGTTCCAGTAGTGCACGCCGGGCGCCCGGTGCTTGACGATCGTGACGAGGAAGTTCACCGCACCCAGCAACGAGGAGGCCGACAGGATGTGGAGCCCGAGGATCCACAGGTCGACCCCGTGGGGGTTCGGGGCGAACTGCTCCGTCGACAGCGGGACGTATCCCGTCCAGCCGGCATAGGCGTTGGACAGGAGCAGGATGATCGCGGCGGGCGGGATCATCCAGAACGCGATCGCGTTGATCCGCGGGAGCGCCATCTCCTTGGCCCCGATCATCGAGGGGATGAGGTAGTTGCCGAACCCGGAGAGGGTCGGCATCACGAACAGGAAGATCATCAGCACGCCGTGCATCGTGAACAGCGTCGAGTAGACGTCCGGCGTGATCCCCAGCGTGGTCTGGGGGTCGAGCCCCAGCCCCTGAACGATGCCGAGGTCCGTGCGGATCAGGATCGCGTAGACCCCGCCGACGAAGAAGAACAGGATCCCGAGGAAGATGTACATCAGACCGATGCGCTTGTGATCGCTGGTGAACAGCCAGGTCTTGGCCATCCGCACGAACCAGACGCCATGGTAGGCGAGGATCCAGTAGACGAACGCCGCGAACCCGACGATCAGGGCCATCTCGACGAACGGGACGGTCAGGTCGGTCACGTGCGGTCTCCGATCATGTGGTGAGGATCCCCCAGAACAGGTAGGCGACCGAGCCGGCGGCCGTCGCGAAAACGACGACCTTCAGGAACGTGGCCACGGCCGCGTCGGTGACCGGACCGGGGGAGGGAGGGTGGACCCGGCGTCCCAACGGCCACTCCCGATAGGTGCGGTCGACGATGTGGACCAGGAGCGCCCCGAGCAGGAACATCGCCCCCGCGGCGAGGCCGAAGGAACTCTCCACCCCCGGCCCGATGATCGGACCGAGGTGGACGCAGTACGCCGTGAGGACGAGGATCCCGAAGATCGACAGGCCCGCCACGATGGTGTACAGCTGCAGGACCCGGGCCTGCAGAAGGTCCCGCTGAACGTCGACCGGCTCACTCAAAGAGACGCACCTCCCGGTGCGGGACGCCGCGGAGCCGGTCGACGCGGTACAGGACGCCGGTCAGCAGCAGGAACAGGAACGTCGCGGCGAATCCGCCGACGAGCAGGAGCGGCACATCGAGCATCCATCGTCCGGTCGAGAGGAGGTTGGCGAGACCGTAGACGAAGAACGCGGAGGCGAGCGTCCCACCGAGAAGCAGCAGGGTCAACACGACCCACAGCGGGCCGCTCTTGTCCTCCTCCTTGGCCGGCTTACTCACGGCTGGCCACCTCCGACGCACGGGGCGCGGCGGGAACCGGCGTGGGCGCAGTCGGATACGCCCCCGGAAGCCGGTTCGACTGACCGGCGGCGGCGAGGCGGGCCCGGTAGTGGCGCTCGTACCTCCAGTAGAACAGGAATACGACGACCGCGTTCACCAAGAAGATCGGCGCGATCCGCTCGACGATCGAGGGATAGAGGATCTGCTGGCCGGGAGTGAGCCCACCCCAGACCGTCATCAGCAGGAAGAAGCCGACGAGCGAGTTCGCGATGAAGATGAACAACGGGCGATCGCGCGGGTGGGTTCGTTTGGTCCTGTCCAGGAACGGCAGCAACAGGATGTACAGCAGCACGACGTTGGTCATGCCGACGGCCAGGACCGGGGTCACGCCGTAGAAGTCGACGAACTTGAACAACCACAGGAAGTACCAGTCCGGCTCCGTGACGAGCCCGACGGCGGTGAGGTTCCCCACGTAGGTCGGCAGCTGCCAGGGCCAGAGGGCAGCGATGCCGAGGAGCAGGCCGATGTACAGCAGGGCCCACTTGGTGATGTAAAAGAAAATGTGCGGCATGAACGGGACGTGTTCCTTGTCCTCCTTGTCGCTGAACCGGCGCCGCTGCGTCGGGTCGGAGGTCGCCGGCGGGGCGATCCCGTGGCTCTCGAACAGGGCGATGTGCGCGTAGAGGAGCGCCCCCATCGCGATCGGAATGAGCAGGACGTGCCCGACGAACATGCGCGACAGCAGGCTCTGGGTCGTCCCGTCGCCGAGGATGAACGGCCCGAGCAACGGCCCGGCGTACGGGAGACGGAGCGCGAGCACGATGCCGACGTTCGTCGCGTTGTACGACAGTTGGGTGTAGGGCAGCAGATAGCCGGTGAATCCCATCCCCAGCGTCGCGAGCAACAGGAGGGTGCCGACCATCCAGCTGAACTCGCGGGGCGCCTTGTAGACGCCGAGATAGTACCCGCGGAACATGTGGACGAACGCGAGGAAGATCATCGCGTACGCCCCGTAGAGGTGGCTCGACAGCAGCAGCGAGCCCATCGGTACCGTGTTGATGATGTAGTACGTCGAGCACCACGCCGCCGGTGCTACGGAGAAGGTTCCGGGCGTCTGCCCGCACGCGATGAGCGACGGTGCGACGCTCGGCTGATAGTACAGCAGCAGGAGCATCCCGGAGATGACCTGCCAGAGGAAGGCGTTGACGACGAACGCGCCGGTCCAGTACGACGGTTTGAAGCTGAACGCCGGCTGGGGCCGCAGCGCCCACTTGGGCATCCCGGTCCGGTCCTCGACGAACCCCCAGATGCGATTGAGCGTCCGGTTGAACCAGCGTTCGAAACCCATCCGGATGCGCCCTCCTCAGCTGGGGAACGAGCAGTCGACCTGGCTCGGCTGCTGCTTGGCCAGTTGCACGGACGCGCCGACCGGGTAATCGCCCTGGAGCGTGTTCAGGTGGCCGTTGACTGGCGGGCTGTTCGCGGTCATGCCCGTCGCGAAGATGTTGCCCTGCGCGTCGGTCTCCAGGATGACCTGCGGCAGGGGCAGGACGGCCGGCCCGGTCAGGTTGGCGGCGCCGTTCGCGACGTCGTAGGTCGACCCGTGGCAGCTGCAGTGGATGTAGAAGTCCCGCCCATTGAACTGGGTCCCGCACGTGCCCGGCGGGTAGTACTCGATCGCGGGCGCCGGGCAGCCGAGGTGCTGGCAGATCGCGCTGTAGGCGACGATCGCCCCGTTCGGCCCGATCCCGCCGGGGACGTTCTGGACGCCCCCGGTCCCGTTCGGGGGAGCGGCCAGGTTGAGGAAGAAGTTCGGTTCGTTCTGCAGCGGGTAGTTGAACAGGAGCAGGTCGGCCGTGTTGACATTGTACTCGGCCGTGGCCTTGTCGACGGTCAGCGGGGTACCGTCCAGGTCGATCAGCTGACACTTGAAGTAGCTCGCCGCACCGACCACCGGCGGCTGGGCGTACTGGAGGGCGCCGGCACCGAACCCGAGGCCCCCGGCGCCCAGGAGGCCGGCGACCGCGGCGAGCTTGAGCACGTTGCGGCGGGTCTCGTCGACCTCGGGATCCTTGGCGGCCGCGCCCAGACGGTGGACCTGACCCACCGGGAACTTGAGCTCCCCGCGCATCGGCGCGACGAACGGGCAGGAAGGCGGGCAATCGAAGGACATCAGAGCGTCCTCCCGCGGACGTCGGGGACGATGTCGTCGCTCCCGGACGGGTCGGGGATCCGGGCCTCCCCCGGCAGCTCGGCCTGGTCGCTCCCGTAGTAGATCGCCCACGTGATCGCGATCCCGATGAGGATCGCCAGTATCTCCGTCAGCGTGACCTGGTCATCGATCGACAGCCCGCTCATCCCTGCCACTCCTCCCGCCGGATGGCGGGGACCGCGACCGACCAGGTGCCGCTGCCGACCGCGGTCCCGTGGCCGTCGGTCAACAGGGCGCCGGCGTACGCCGGGAGGGGCACCGTCGTGACGGCGGCCGGGATCGATACCGAGCGCGACGGGGTCGGATCGCCCAGCTGGATCAGCGCCGACCGCAATGTGAGCGGGCCCCGCGGGTCCGCGATCGGAAGATCCGCTGCCTTGGCGAAATCGGTCATCAGCTCCTGCTTGAGGCGGGTGAGCCGCCCGTAGTAGCGACCGAATTGTCGCAGGATGGCGCCGTTCTCCTTCCCGACGAACAGGAAGGCGCCCACGCCGAGCAGGATGACCCAGTCGATGTCGGAGAAGAGCGCCATCTCAGCCTAGCCCCCCGCCGCGAGTCGACTGCGCGTCCGCGACCGCTCCCAGCGGGAGGCGTAGTACGCGCCGCCCAGGTAGAGCCCGATCATCGGCATCGCGATGAGCAGCATCGTGATGCCCGAGTTGTCCGGCGTGACGAGCATGCCGAAGAACAACGAGCCGATCACCGCCGCCCGCCAGTGCTTTCGCCAGGCCGCGGCGGGCACGACGCCGAGCCGGCTGAGCGTGTAGATGAAGACCGGAAGCTCGAACACGACGCCGAACGCGAGCGAGTAGAGCAGGGCGAACGTCGCGAACTGCTGCGCCCCGATCGTCGGGAGCAGCCCCATCGCCGCGACGTAGAAGAACAGCAGCCGGAAGGTGAGCGGCGTGAGCCAGAAGATCCCCAGCCCCGTGCCGATGGCGAAGAGGATCGTGGCCGGGATGCCGATCCGACGCAGGAGTTCGCGCTCGTTGCGGCGCAACGCCGGGACCAGGAACGCGCCGACCTCGTGGACGATCCAGGGCATGCCGAGGATCAGCGTGAGGAGCAGCCCGATCTCCATCTGGACGAACACGGCGTCCCCGACGCTGACGTTGAGGACCTGCACGTTCGCCGGCAGGCACCAGACGACGAGGGCCCGGAAGACCTGGGCGGTGACGTTGTTGAACGGGCTGGGGATCGGGTAGAGGTACCCGAAGGGGATCGCGCGGCCGAACACGTGTAGCTCGACCGGCTGCAGGCGGAACAGCAGGAGGATCCCGAACAAGGGACCGAGGACGAGCGCGATGCGCACCAGGCGTCGACGGCCCTCCTGGAGCACGCCGAGTACTCGCTCTAGATCGCCCATCGTTCAACCGTTCCTTCCCTCCCCTTCCCGCTGGTGGCACCTCGGACCCGCCCGGCCGACCGAGGCACCGGTCGAGCTCGCGGCGGGTCGGTCAGTGCGGGGGCGCGGCCGGCACGGCCGCCGCGGAGGCCTGCTCGGCCTTGATCTCCCGCTCGACCTCGGCCCGGCCCTTCTTGAACTCCCCCATGGCGCGTCCCAGGCTGTGGGCGAGCTGCGGGATCTTGGTCGAACCGTAGAACAGGATCCCCGCCACGACGGCGATGATCAGCCAGTCGTCGATCGAATCGAACATGCAACCTCGCGCGTCCACCGAGGGGCGGAGGATATGGCGTTCGTACGGGAGAGTGCCACCCGTACCTACGGTTCGTACCCCGCCTTTATGAAGGGGGTCCCGGGCTAGGGCGCCGCGACGATGATCGTCTCGCCGCCCTGGGCGACGGCCCGATCCAGCGCCACCTGGGAGAGCTGCGCGAGCGCCCGGGCCGCGCGGCTCACCGCGTAGCCGGCGGCCTGCAGGCCGTTGCGACGGGCATCGCCTTTCATGTGCGCGCTCGTCGCGTGGGCCGACTCGGCCAAGCGGAGGCTCTCGGCGTGCCCGTCGCACGCCAGCGTCACGGACGGACGCATCAGCGTCTCCATCACCGACTTGAGACTGACCTTGAGCTCGCCGAGCAACGCCCGGATCTCCGGTCCGCCGGACCCGAGATGGGATGGGTCGCGGTTGAGCTCGGCCGAGATCTCGGCGAGGAGGTTGGCGACCTCCTCGAGGGTGTGCACCACGACCCGCCACTCGAGCAGCTGGCGGGGGTCGGGGCTCCCGATCCGGCGGGCCAGCGACCAGTCCCGGCTCGCGAGGAACAACTGGCGCACCAGGAGCGCGAGGACCTTGTTGGATTCCTCCGACAAATTGATCGCCCGGCGGGACCGGCTGCGCCGCGATAGGAGCTCCTCGG
>JAKIWD010000073.1 GCA_022750205.1 Thermoplasmata archaeon | reverse complement strand
GCCGAGGGCAGACTCGTCGTAGACCGCGACTTCCCCCCGGTGGAGCGTGCCGTAGAGACGTAGCATCTCCCGGGCGCTCAGCGCCACCTGCCGCGACGAGAAGCCGGCGTCCATCCTACGGCCGATTTCCTGAGCCAGGGCGGACTTGCCCGATCCCCGCTCTCCGTCGATCACGATCATGACGTCCCAGTCTTCCTTGATTCTCCGACGCCACTCAGCGATCCAGTGCCCCCAGACCGCTTCGGGTCGCACCGACCGGGTCTCGACGTGGCCGTAGAGATGGAACAAAAGGTTCCCAGTTCCGCTTCCCGGCGGGTGCGACTCGCCGCACCAGCAGCTTGACCCGGTCGAGAACCCCGCCGGTGGGTGTCCCGAGGGTGATGGATTGGCTTCTTTCGGTCCCTCCACCAAACGCAACTCCGCGAGGCCCTCCGCGGAACGGCTCTTGTTCGAGGGTGGAGATCCCTGCGTCGAGGGGGCTCCCCGGAGTGGAGGACCGTCAGCCCGGCGCCTCACGCGTCCGGACCTCCGTCTCCTCCGCCGATCGCCGAACAAACTCCCAGGTCGATGTCTCAACGCCCGCATTCAGGGCCAGGTTGATGAGGTCCTCCCGGAACCGTTCGTGCCAGGGCTCGGTGCCGGCCAGAACGCACGCAGACGCCGGATTGGAAAGAAGGACGCGCAGGAGATCCCGGAGCTCCGCCTCCTCAACGGACCTGGGCGCAGCGGCGAAGAGGCACGCCAGGTCAGCCCGGACCGCCGTCCGGATAGAGAACCGGGCCACCTCTCGCCCGTGCTCCCGGCTCTCCACTCCGAGTTCGTTGACGCTCCGCATGAACCGGGCGAGATTCGTGTTCCTGTACTGCTCTACGGCCGCCCGGCGACCTAACCCACCCTCGAAGACGTCGCAAGCCGCCGTCAACCCCGTCGAATGCTTGAGGGAGCGATCGAGCAGGTTGAGCCTTCCTTCGAGCTCCCTCAGGAGTTGGCCCTTCTCCCCCAGCTCCTTCCGGACCGAGATCAGGGCGGCAAGAGCTTGCCGGAGGACTCGGGCCTCACGCTGCGGAGGTGTCTCGAGCTCCGGTTTCTCCCGAACCTTTCTCACGGTCCCTCCCATAGACGCGGACCAGCTCCGTCAGCTGCTCGCGATCGAGGCGGTGCCCCGTGCGCCAATAGGCACGCAGCGCGACCTCCAGCAATTCGGTTGACGCCTCCCGGGCGCGTCGGAGCTGCTCGCCGCGCAGTTCCGCGATGGTCAGCCGATCGACCTCATGGTCCAGGGCTTCCTGCTCGACGGAGCGGACGCCGGCAAGGAACTCCGCGACCTCTCGGATTGGCGGAAACGAGCCCTGTAGTGTTCCCGCCTCAAGGTGGGGATCCCAACGGCGCTTTGATCGAACCGGAGGCCGGAGATCGCTAGCGGGGCCCTTCGCGGCCCCCCCGATTGTCTCCTCGCGGAACCACCGCAGCCGGTGCCGTCTCCGGTTCAGACCTCGGCGAGCATCGTACCAGAAGACGAGGTCGACGTCCGATGCGTACCAAGGGGGCAGCGGGCAAGTCGCGGGCAGCCCCGAGGGCTCGAGTTTGAGCGACATCCCGTCCGAACGCACGACTTCCATGCGCACCTCCGGGAGCGGGGCACCGAACAGCGTGTAGACCGCCTCACGCCACGTCTCCGGCGCGCACCGGAGTCCCTCCTTGGTTCGAACTACCGGGAGGACTGCCTTCGGGATCACGGCCTCGGTGGAGGAGCGAGCTCGGAACCCATTGAACTCGGCCCACTCGAACTCCTTCCAGAGTCGTGGGAGGTAGGGGAAGGCCGCCACACCGAGGAAGAACGGGTAGGCGAACGGTGTGAGCGAGCCCAGGAACTGGTTCGTCGGGACGTAGTCAGCAAAGAAGAACAGGAGGGGTAGGCCGACCCAACTCGCCGGCCACCAAAGGGGGACCTTCGGTGGACGGTGGATCCGCCGGGCGAGCCCCCGAGCGACCGCGGCGAATCCTAGGAACACGGCGGCCGTCACGGCCGCCTCGAGCAGGAGTGCGGCGTCGAGCCCGTAGGCCGAATAGATGCCCGCCAGCGAGCTCCCGGTAGGGGTGAGGTGCATGAGCGACCAGGCGGCGTTGCCTACCGTAAGCTGAAGATGCCGCTCCGAGGAGGCAGCCGGAACCGGCACCGTGACGATCGTGAGCTGTCCGGGAACGAGTGTCGTTGACTGATTCGACCACTGAATGTTGAGGCGCGCTGGAAGCTCGACCGGAACCAGGGTGGTCGCGTTGCCCTGGGTCTGGTTGACGTATTGAGTGATCGTCCCCGGGTCGTACTGCTCAAGAGAGACCTGGAGCGGGACGGGGGCACTCCCCGAGTAAAGGACGTAGACCTGGATCTCGGTGTCGTAGACGAGGTCACCGTCACCGAACACGCTCTTCCCCGCTGGAGAGCCGCCCTGCCCGTATGGGACGGCCCAGGCGCCGGGCAGGACCGCCTTTCCTCCGACGACTAGGTCAGCCCGGGCGGTGCCGCTACCCGCGAGGAGAACCGCGATGACAACCACCCCAAGGAGGAAGGCGGGGCTAGCGCCTCTCATGTCGCCCGTTTGCTCTCGCCATGCGGATGGGACCTTTGTCCGCGGCGGCAGGCCGCTTCACAGAGGCCCCGGTGATGCCCCCGGCTGTGGGATTGGGCATGGGCCCGCACCCGAGCCTGGTGGGGCCGCACGCGGTAGCGTCGGCCCCTGTCGGAGAAGGCGATGTGACCCTTGACGTGCTCGACCTTGATCCCGCTTGGCTCGTGCTCGGCCTGCTCCTCGGCGACCTTCTCGACAGTCGCCCCGTAGATGCGATCCGCTCGTTCCTTGGAGTAGCCCTCGGCCTCGTAGCGCCGCTCGAACTCCTGCTTCGAGGACTCTGAGTTCAGCTTCCGACGCCGAGACATCTCGATCCCTCCTGAGGCGCCGCCTCAGGTTCTCCGGGCCCGGCTGTCCGAGACGAAGGTCTCGGCGAGACCCAGGAAGACGAGGATCAAGCCGATGATCGGCAGGGCGATCGCGGGCCCGGCGAAGATGCTCCCGTTCGCGACCAGAAGGTAGAGACCCGCGGCCAGAACTAGGAGGCCCATGATGAGAACCGCGGCGTGCGCCGCGCTCATTCCCATTCGGGAGCGGCGCAGGGCTCTTCGCCCTCTACCGGCTCCCTCTCGGTTGTTCCTCGCCAGCCATCGCCGTTCCTCCGTAGGCCCCGCGTTGCTTCCCGCCCGTGCGTCTCCGTTCATCGGTCCTCCTCCCTCGATTCCGAAGGAGCGTAACACGCAGGCCGGGGAGAAACTCCGGGAAGCCGGCTCACAATGGCCTCCCGAGAAGGAACGCGAGGATCAGCGACGCGATGATCGTGCTCGTCACGATCACCGTTCCCTCGATCACCAGGTCCCACCCCCGTTGCGAAAGACGGACCCGCCGACGTCTCGGCATCCGTCACCGCCCCCGACGGCGGGACGACGCCGAAAAGGCCCAGACGATGAGCGCGAGCAGGACCACCGCGAGGACGAGCCCTCCGAGCCAGGCCCACCCCTCCGCCACGAGAAATACGCCGAGGGTGACGAGAATTACGAGGGTGCCGAATGCTCCGAGAGAAGACCGGTGCGAGGTCGTCCCCACCCGACGCCAGGATCCCCGGGCCTCGGCGACGAGAAGCAGCAGGATGAGCCCGACTGCGATGTAGACCGCGAACGGGGAGAGCGCTGCAAGAACCGTTCCGAGGTCCATTCATGCCGACCCCCCGCGCTTGTTCCGCCGTTCCGGCCACAGCTTCGAAACGATCCAGACGACTGCCAGCACGACGACGAGGACGAACAACACCTCGAAGACGAGGCTCACCGTACCGGCGCAGCCCGGCCCAAGGAGCGGGCCCAGGAGCGCGCAGAACGCACTGGCGATCAGCGAGAACGGGTTGGGAAGAGTGAAGGCAAACCCCGGCGGGGGATTGAGGCCACACTGCGGTTCGCACGTCCCGTTCTGCTCGACGATGGTCTGGTTGATCGACTGGACCGTAATCGTACAGTTCGCGGTCGGGACGCCACCGACGATGCACGAGTACAGGAACACGGCGTCGCCGGCGGCCGGGGAAGCCAGGGGAACGGTTGCCTCCGCGACCCGGCCCGGCGGACCCTCGACGTGCCCCGCGGTTCCGGAGCACCCCGTCGAGCAGATGGGATTCGGGATCGAGACGTTCGTCCCGTTCCCGTGCAGGGTGAGCCAGACGCCCCTCTGGACGAGGAAGACCCCCAGCGGGTCGTTGGAGGGGATATTGAACGGCGCGCCGACCGGGAGCCGGACTGTTGCGAGAAGAGGGGTGACGAGCGCCTGGGATCGGGGATACGCCCAGGAGGAGACGTTCCCGTAGGTCTCACCCGGGTAGAGGGTCGCGTTCGGGACGTAGACGGCGAGAGTGACGTTGAAGAAGAGAGGCCAAAAGCCGTCGCTTCCGAGCTGGAAGGCATGGTGGCCGAGTGTGCCGCAGAAGTTGGTCGCGTTGAGCGTCGTATCGTAGAAGGTGGCGAGTCCCGACAGCCAGCCGTAGAAGAGCGACTGGTACTCGGCGATGGTGAGGTTGCCGATGTCGACGCCCGGCGGGAGCACCTCGTTGGGAGTCGGGATGACGCAATCGACTGGGATCTGGGTGGCGTCGGTGATCCCGAGAGCTCGGAGGAAAGCCCAGTAGGTCTGGGCCGCCTGTGCCGACTTGATCAGGAGGGCATTCGGGTAGCCGGGGCTCCAGGAAGAATTCGAGAAGAAGGTGACCGTCGCGGTCTGGTGGCCGTTCGCACCGGCCGACACCGCCGAGCCCTCGTGGTAGAGGCCGCTCGACACGTTGGCCGTCTCGACGACCCACTCGTTGAACTGGCCCGTATTGGACGCCGTTTGGATGTCGGCCCCGCCGTAGATTAGCAGCTTCCAGACGAAGTTGCCGGTCGGCGTAACGTTGTAGACCCCGCTCGGGCCAGTGAACTGGTCCGGGTTGGGCCAGCACGTCGTGTTCGCGGCCGTGCAGCGATTGAGCGGGACGGCGGGCCCGCCCCCAACGGGCCAAGCGTTGACGGTGAAGGTGTTGCCATTGCAGGTCGTGGTGCAAGGTCCGCCGACGATGATTGCATCGTGGGCCAGATAGACGTACTGCGGGTTCGCCGACCCGCCGATGATCTCGATGTCCGCGGCAACCCATCGGGGCACCGTTGTGGGGTCGTAGGTGTCGAACGCGCTCGATAGGGTGATCAGCGAGATCGAGTGGGACGGGACGGAGTTGAAGCGGCCGTTGGGTCCGAAGTTCGCGACGTACCAGCTCTGGAATGACGCCATCGCGGAAGCGACGCTCTGAGCGGCGGCCCACTGGATGTCCATCGCCTGGGCCGCGGTGCCGGACTGGGCCTCGTCGAGCAGGACGTTGAATGTGGAGTTCCCGAGCTGGAAGACGGCCGCCGAATCTGCCCGGGAGTCGAAGTAGTTCTGGGTGAAGTTGAGCAGTTGGATTGCGTTCCCCAGGAAGCCGCCTGTGGTATTGGCCGCGTTGCCAAGGACCGTGATCTCGGCGTGGAGCCAATTGACCGCCTGGTCGTTGTTCGAGTCCTGCGCGCTCATCTGGGTCCCGAAGTAGAACCCGAGACCGGCCGCCAGTCCGACCACGACGCAGCCAACCCCGGCCCCGACGGGACCTCCGAGTGCGCCGAAGCCGATCCCAACCGCGCACCCTAGGAGACCCGCGGTCACGGCGCAGTTGATGATGCAGTTGAGGGGATGGATTCCGGCGGAGGCGAACTCCGGAAGGATTGCGGCGATCCGGTGGGCAGCGCCCATCGGGAGGTCCGCCACGAAGGCGCCCTCGTTGGCATCGAGCAAGTCTCGGACGACATTCGCGGGCAGCGAAGTGGCGACCTGAGCGAGAGATAGTCGCTGGTCAGGCGACCACGCGACGTTGCGAAGGGTAAGTTCGACAAGCCGAGAATGCGCCGGGTCGAGGTCCGCCCAGGGGTCGAAGCTACCTGGCGCTGAGCCTCCGGGCACCGCATCGGCCTTTGCCGCGGTCATTGCGGAAAGCAGGGGCGTCGCGCCCAGGAAGAGCAGGCTGACGGCAAAGATCGCGCCGAGAGGGACGCGGGAGTTGCGCACGGTTCTGCCTCCGATCGGGGGGTCGGTTTACCTGCGGCGTCCCGACCGCGCGGCGACGTAGACCACGATGCCGACGACCAGGAGAACCCAGAGGTACCAGAACTGGACGAAGATCGTGTTCAGCCAGCCCCCGGCGGACACGAAGAACGCGCCCGTCGGGGTGTTCGCGGAGACGTTGCTCTCTGAGTAAACGACTGACCAGTTGGAGAAGGTGGCGCCCACCGGGGTGAGGCCCGTCGCGCCCCCGACCTCGAACGGGTTGGTCGTCACGCTGGTCCCGCTCGAGGCCTGGCTCCAAAGCGAGAGGGTCCAGCGAGAGTAGGAACAAACCTGGCTGAACGAAGACGCCGTGCAGGTCGCGTTGCCGTTCACCGCGTTCGCGGTGACGTTGAACGAGACGTTCGTCGGAGCCTTCAGCTGGGCGACGACCTTGGGACCGATTACGATAGAGAGGTTAGTCGGGTAGCCGAGAGAGCCCGTGTATCGGCCGAAGTAGACGGAGAGCGAGGAGTTGATCCCGAGGACCTTCGATGTGAAGTCGTAGACCGAGTAGGTCCACATCGTGAAGTCGACCCAGTAGGCACTCCCAGCGCAGGCGTCGAACGAGAGCTTCGACAAGCCGGCGACGGTGGTGCCCGTTGCGTTGGCGGTCGAAACCTTCGCGTACCGGACGACATGGAAGGTGTCGACGGTCGTCGTGGCGTTGACGACGGTGACCCATTCACACCCATGGAAGGTGGTTGCGACGCCCCCGTTGAGTGGTAGGACCGTGAGGGTCGAGGAATTGTTGAGCGTGACAAACTCCTTGACGTACGTTCCCGACGATTGGGAGCGATTGACGTAGAGCTGGGAGGCGCCGATCGCCGAGGGGGTGATGCCTCCCGCCGTCAGTTGGTGGCCGTCACGGGAAGCGGAAGCGGCAGCTCCATCCAGGGGGATTCCTGAGAGGAAGAGCAGAGTGATCGCCGCGATGACCCCCGCAACTCCGGTGATCGACGTTGTCCAGCCCTTCGCCCTGCACCCGATCTTCATCGTTCCTTCCGGGAGACACGAGCGGACGGGCCTGACCCACCGCCCGTGCGACCCGATGGGAATCAGGATAGCTCGGCTACTTGTGGAATTCGTCCACGAACGTAACGGTCGTCACGTTTCGTCGTCTCGAGGGAATCGTCGATCTCGTGGAGAGGCCGGTTTCGAAATTCGTCGTGCCGAGGCTGGGCCAGGTGTGTGCGATTGTGCCGGCTCCGAGCGGCCAGATCGATGACTCAGAGCCTTCATCCGATGAGTGCCGATTCCGGAGTCGATGCCGCCCGAGCCTGAGCCGAGCACTCTCGAATCAGTGACCCACTCCCGGTCTCTCCCACTTGCTTTTCTCGTCGACGGCGACAACGCCTCGGCCGCCCTGGTGGGAGAGATGCTCGCGGAGGCAGCGAGATACGGGTCGGTCGAGGTCCGGCGGGTCTACGGCGACTGGGCCTCGGGGAAACTCTCTTCTTGGCGACCAACGGTTCAGCTACACGCACTTGTCCCAGTCCAGCAGTTCACCGCGGTCTCGGGAAAAAACGCAACTGACAGTGCCCTAATCATTGATGCCATGGACATTCTTCATGGCGGGCGAGTCAGAGGCTTCTGCATTGTCTCCTCTGACTCGGACTTCACGCGGCTGGCGACCCGCCTTCGCGAGTCTGGCATGTTCGTCGTCGGTATCGGCCGAGCTCAGACTCCGCCCGCCTTCAGGAATGCGTGCAACGTGTTTGTGGCCACCGAGAACCTGATCGAATCCCACGAAGGGGCCCATCAGCCTGAGAGGACGAGAAAGCTTCCCACGGTCGCGGCCCACAATACGCTCGTCCCCGTCGAGGCCACTGGCAGTCGGAGAGCGGCAACGGAAGCCTTTGAGCTCATCGAGAAGGCGTTCGACTCGGTGGTAGGCGAGGATGGGTACTGCCACCTTGCTGAGCTCGGAAACGCCTTGCTCAAGCTCGATCCCGCCTTCGATCCTCGGACTTTCGGGAAGAGCAAGCTCGGCGATCTACTCGAGGCAATTCCCGGGAAGTACGAACTTCAGCGTCCACCGTCGAGGACCTCAGGTGCGGTACTCGTTAGGCGGCGACTCTCAGGCAGGTCATAGGGACGAAAGGGCGGTCCGCGCGCGTCCCCGAGTTGAGCCTGGTCCAGGATGCAGTCGGGGCCTCGGCGCGGGATGGGTCCTCGTGGAGGTGTTTCGCGGACTCCCCAGCCCGTTCTTACGGGCGGCGCGCTTAGGACCGGTTCCGCGAGGTGAAGGTGATCCAGCATGAATCGTTTCGACAGAGAGTACTGGGACGGCGCAAGAGAAATGGCCCTAATGTTCTACGACTCGATGAAATCCCGGACGGACGTGCCCGAGGATATCAAGAACCTCGCTGAGACCGCGCTCCGGGAGACCGGCGAGAGGAAGAATCGAGATTTCAGGGAAGCGATCGGTGTACCTCCGGCTTCCGCCCGGAGTGCGAGACCCTCGATATGATCGGTCGATGAACTGGCATTCGATTTAGGCGTGGCAGAGGTTGTCTGCACCTAGCGGAACTTGGTCAGACTCGACGATCCCTCAGAGTGAGAGCTGTAACCATGACCCGCCGAGCCCTAGTGATTTTCGAGCCGCTTGCGCCAGTTTTCGCTGGCGCAGCACCTAAACTGGAGCGGCTCATCGGCAAGGGAGGCGCAGATCTACGAAACTTCCACCGGAAACCAACGGCATGCAAACGGCTTCAGCCGATGTTAGGCGTGCTCCGGAATCCCTGACGAAAAACTGCCCCGGCTGTCCAAGTTCTGCCCAGTCGTCAAGGTTGGGCATTGCCCTCCTGAAGCTAGACCCGACGTTCGCCACCCGCATCCATTGTCCGATCAACTTGGACGAGCGACTGGAGGCCTCCCCGCAAAGTACGAGGCCAAGCGTTCCCGCGCGCAGAACGGTAGGCCCGAGGCCTGGTTTGTCAACGCGATTCACTCCGAATCCCCCGGGCCCAGAAACAGATCGCGGGAACCTCGGAAGGTCCGTCGACTGCCCACCCTATCTAAACTCGAGGCCCGCGTCTATCTCCTTGAGAATCTTGTTCACCTTCACGATGACGTCCGTCGGAACGGACCCACCGATCGTGCCCAGTTCCAGCTGGACTCTAAACTTTGTGTCGTACCCGACTGCGGCTTTCACGATTTCAGGAACCTGCTCCGCGAGGTCCTGAATCTGGTTCAGCCGAAGCGTTGCCTCCGCGGTGAGGATCCCATCAGGGAGAGGGGCTGGTGACGCGGGCCTCTCCTCGGGAAGCTTGAGACGGACGGCGCCTGCGGCGTGATATTCGCACGGCCATGGTCCGGAGTCAATGGTTCGTTCGACATAGCGGGCTCGCTGGGCGCCGTCGATGCATTCCTGAACGATGACCCAGGGCAAGGTGCGGCCCGCCTTGGCACCGAGGGCCGCCGCTATCGCGAGGGCCGTCGTCGATCCCCTCTCCCACGCCTGAGCAAGAGCCGGTGGGACGATCTCCAGGGGGCCGATAGGTGAGGGGGGCGCCTGGAGTGTAGCGCTGCTGGTCAGGATCCCCGTCGGAATCTCTTCCTTCCACACGCTAGCGGGTCCCGAGGTCAGCCAAAGGGTCCCCTCAACGACCGCGCGGCGAATCGCCTCATCCACAATGGCGGGAGGCGCTTTCGGCACCGTAAGCTGCTCCGCGTACCCCTCGTGTTGTACTTTCGTGACAACGCCGCCAGCGAAGTAGGAACGAACGTCTTGAACGGAGATTGTCGCCTCCTTCCAGAGCCCGGGTAGCACGTTTGGCGCAAGCAGGCCGGGGAGGAGACGTGTCAGCTCCGCTTCCTCAGGGAGGACCACCTCCAGCCCCGGATCCCGAAGATCGGCGACTTCCGGCTCGCTGCGCCAGAAGGTGCGGATCGATCGGTCCGGGCGAGTGGCCCGTAGCACGAAGAGGCCATTCCTTTCGCCAAGAACGAGGGTGTCCAGAATCTCCTTCTGGCGGAGCATCTTTGGGAGATGCGGGAATTGCGCAAACGCGCCAACAAGGTCTTTCACCCGTCGCGACTTCTCCGAATCTTTCCAAAGGGCATACGGCCCGCCCGGAAGCAATGAATCGGCGCTAACAGGTGCGTCCTGAATGCGCGAGCGCGGGTCGGCCTTAATCGTTGCGAACAGTGAATCCCCCCCAGCCACCTGAAGTCGGAACGCCTGAACGTCATTATCCTCGGAGACGGTGACGACGACGCAGTAGGCTTGCTGAATCCCCTCCGGAATCTTCCGTCGCGCTGATTCGAGCTGGGCACTGAGCATTTCCCGGCGGATCGGATCGATCTCCTGGCTCTTGAGCTGGGATTGGACCTCCTCCCATCCGAGCCAGTCTTT
>JAKIWD010000195.1 GCA_022750205.1 Thermoplasmata archaeon | reverse complement strand
GCGCCGCTGGCGCCACGCGGTGCGCGATGCGTTCCGGGGGGCGTTCGATGCCGGTTATCATGTGGACGACTTCGCGGTCATCCTGGCCGAACATGAGCGGCGGAGCTTCTATTTCCTCTCCCGCTCCACGACCACCGCCGGGGAGAGCCCCTCAGCGCCGTAGCCCCAGCGAGACGCCATGCAAGACAGATAAGCCAGGCACGGAGTAGCGGCGGGATGGCGGCAGGTCGCACTGCGGCCCGGGTCGGCTTCTCCCCCGGGCTGGCCGTTTTCCTGATCGCGGCGGTGGCATTCGGCGCGGCCGCGTCGCTGTTGGCCGCTCCGTCCACCGCCCCGACGTACGTGCTTTCGGGCCCCTCCACTTCGAACAGCTCCGGCGCCGTCCTCCAATTGGGCGGCCTCGTGATCATCGGTGCGGTCGGCGCGTGGCTGGTCTACCGGGTCGCGAAGTTCACGCCGATGCCCGGACACACCATCGCGCTCGGTACCTGCCTCGTGATTTTCCTGTTCTGCATCGGGTTCCTCGTCGCCGCCCACTACGTCGGCGGAGCCCCGGGCGCGGCCTCCCGGACCCAGATCGGTCACAATGGAACGGGGGGCAAGGGCGTCCCTCCCGGGCCGGGCTCGATCGGGAACAATGGTTCCGGCAACGGCACGGGGGTCCCCCCGACTTGGTTCTCGTTCCCGGTCTGGTTGCCGTACGCCGTGCTACTCGGGGGAGTGACAGTGGCCGTTCTCGTCGCACTGCCGTTCGCTGTCGCCGTGATGCGAGAGCGGGAGCAGAAGCCGCCGCCGTTGGAGACCCGCGAATCGATCCGCTCGACGATCACCCAGGCGATCCGAGATCTCGATGCCAGCGCGTCGATGGACCCGCGGCGTCGCATCATCGCGGTCTACGCCCAGCTGTTGGCCCGTATCGACGCGGGCAAAGGCGGGTTGGAGGCGCTCACGGCACGGGAGATCGAGGTCGAGTGCACGACCCGGCTCCGCGTTACCCCGGCGACGGCCCACGAACTCACCAACCTGTTCGAGGAAGCGAGGTACTCGTCCCATCCGATGACCGAGCCGTCGGTCGAACGGGCCAGGGCGGCGTTGAACAGGGCGCTCGCCGACCTCGACGCACCGTCGGTGCTCGCGTGATCGAACTCCCCCGATGGATGCTCGTCGGCATCTCCTTCGTGGGCATCGGGTTGGCCCTCTGGGCAGGAGGGAACGTCGACACCGCCGTCCCCGCGGCGGCACTCGCCGTCGCAGGAGCGGCGGGACTCGCTGCCCAGGAACTCTGGCCGCGTCTACGTCGCCCCTCGGTACCGGTCCCGCTTCCGGTCGGGGACCCGCTCGTCGGACTGCGGGACGCGTTCCGCTCCGGGCGCCTCGGACGACAGACGATCATCGCCTCCGTCGCGTCGCTCCACCGGGGTCTCGGCGAAGGGATACGTGGCCCGTTGTCGCTCGAGGAGGAGCGACGGTTGATCCGGGCCTCAGCGGGGGAGTTCCGACGGTGGTTGGAAGGCGAGGTCACCCAACTGGAGAGCGCCACGTGAGTGCCGCCCACGAGGACGAGCTGGCGACGAAAGGGCTCGCCTTCCGCCCCACGTCGTTCTTCCTCTACGCCGCCGGTGGCCTGTTGGTCGCCGCGGCGATCGGCAGCCGCAACCCGGTCCCCCTGTTCCTGGCGCTCCCGCTGCTCCTCGCCCCGATCGCGGCCGCCCTCAGCGCCCCTCGTTCCGGGACGGCGGCTCGCCTCCAGTGGGGCGTGGGGGGAAGTGGTCCTGAGGTCGACATCCACGGCGAGATCGCCCTGCCCCCCGGGGTCACCCCGGAGTCGGTCCGGCTCCGATTCTTCCCCGCCCCACCCCTGGTCCTGAGCGCACCTCTCGTCGTCCGAACGGAAGGCCACGACAAGG
>JAKIWD010000046.1 GCA_022750205.1 Thermoplasmata archaeon | reverse complement strand
GACGATGGCGCGCGCGACCTTTACCGGATGCTGCGCCTTGAAGATCCCGCTCCCGACGAACACCCCGTCCACGCCGAGGAGCCGACAGAGGGCCGCGTCGGCCGGAGTGGCGATCCCCCCGGCGGCGAAGTTGACGACCGGCAACCGTCCCAGCTCACGGACCTCGGCAACCAGCTTCTCCGGGACGCGCTCGCGCTCGGCGACCTCGCCGAGCTGCTTGCGGCTCATCCCCTTGAGCTCGGCGACCTCGCCGTTGAGCTGGCGGATGTGCCGGACGGCCTCGACGACGTTGCCGGTCCCCGCTTCGCCCTTGGTGCGGATCATCGCCGCGCCCTCGTCGATGCGCCGGAGCGCCTCACCCAAGTTGCGGGCGCCGCACACGAACGGGACTTTGAACGCCTTCTTGTCAACGTGGTGGAACGGGTCCGCCGGGGTCAGCACCTCCGACTCGTCGATCATGTCGACGCCCAGGGACTCGAGCACGCGCGCCTCGGCGATGTGACCGATGCGGCACTTGGCCATCACCGGGATCGTGACGCGCTCGCGGATCTCGCGGATCTTCAACGGGTCGGCCATGCGCGCGACACCCCCGGCGGCGCGGATGTCCGCTGGCACGCGCTCTAGCGCCATCACGGCCACGGCGCCGGCGTCCTCCGCGATCGCCGCCTGCTCGGCGGTCGTGTCGTCCATGATGACCCCGCCCTGCTGCATCCGGGCGAAACCGCGCTTGAGGAGATCGCTCCCGACGCGCAGTTTGGGGACCTTGTCGCTCATCCGGACCCGTTGGGGGCTGTCCCACCTATAAGCGCTTGCTCGCCGGCGGGGCCGTTCCTGCGGGGCAGCGCCGGCCGCGCGACAGACCATCTAGGCCCAGCTGAAAGGGCTAAATCTCCGGCCTCTGTCCGACGGGTGCTGGGGGAGCTGTGTTTAGGCTGAGAGGACGAGCGCCGCTCGTCGACCCCACGAACCTGCACGGGGTAATGCCCGCGAAGGGAACGCGATGCGACACGTAACAGCTCCCCCGGCGGCGGCGCGGGGGAGATGACTGGAACCCCGAACAAGGCGCGGGCGACCGTGCGGCGGCGAACCCCCCGGCTGGGTCGAATGCTCGGGGTGGCGGTCGTTGCGCTGGTGATCATTCTCGCCGGATACGCCACGTACGGTCTCTGGAGCGACCGGCTGAACGGCCCGAGCACGATCATCGTCTACACCTACGGCAGTCTCCTGGGGGGCTGCGCGGGGAGCGTCCTCGACGGATTGCTGGCCCAGTTCGACGCCGCCCACGGGGCCAATGTCGAGGTCGAGTGCCTGACCGGCACGCTGGTGAGCACCCTCCTCCAACAGAAGGACGCCCCTCGGGCCGATGTCGTGGTGGGCCTGGACGAGGTGACGGCCCCTCAGGCGGAGGCGAACGGACTGCTCATCCCGTACGCGTCGCCCCAGTTGGCGCACGTGAACACCTCGCTGACCGCGGACCTCGGACCGGGCGACGAGGTCACGCCCTACGAGTGGGGGTACCTCTCGATCGACTACAATGAATCGTTCCTGACCGCAACCCACGGCGCGGTGGCGCACGCCGGGTTCGCCAATTTCTCGGACAATGCGAGCTGGGCGAACCAGCTCATGATCGAGGACCCCACCCTCGACCTCACCGGCGAGGAGTTCCTCCTCTGGGAGATCGCCTACGAGCAGTACGTCGCCCACGCGAACTGGCAGGATTGGTGGCAGGCCGTGGACTCCCACGTGCGGGTCTCTCCCGACTGGTCCGACGCCTTCCTCGCGTTCCAATCGCCCCCGAACAACCCGATGATGGTGGTGAGCTACGCGGACGATGCGGCGTACGCCGCCTACGCCGGCCAGCCGAACTCGCTCAACGTCACGCTGAGCTGGCTCAATGGGACCGACTACGGCTGGCGGACGATCTACGGCCTGGGGATCGTCAACGGCACCCGGCACCTGTCGCTCGATCAACAGTTCGTTGACTGGTTCCTGAGCGGCGCGGTGCAATCCCAGCTACCGACGAACGAGTGGGAGTACCCGGCGAACGACACGGTCCCCGTGCCCGGGGTGTACGACTACAACGTCGACCCGGCGTCGGTCGTGCCACTGAATCCGTACCTGCCCCCGTCCGTGATCGCGAGTTCGCTGCCGGGGTGGCTGGATGCCTGGCAGACGATCGCCAATCAGGCGGGATGACCGACCACCCGGGGCCGGTGCCCCACCTGCTCCCGGTGGTCGCCTTCGTTTCCCTCTTCGCGCTGCTCCCCGTCGCCGTCCTCCTGGCTTCGGGCGTCGCCGCCTCGGGCGGATGGTCGGGGGCCGCGGCCGTCTGGAACGACCCGCTCAATCGGGCCGCGCTCCTCAACTCCCTCGAGCAGGGGGGCCTGAGCGCCGCGGCCGCGTTCACGGTCGGCTATCCCGCGGGGATCTTCCTCGGTCGGTTCGAGTGGCGGGGCCGCACGGTCAGCCGCAGCCTGCTCCTTGTCCCCTTTCTCCTGCCGACGCTCGTGATCGTGCTCGCGGTCCAAGGGGTGTTCGGGCCCGGCGGGTACCTCGCCGGACCGCTCCCGGCGCTGCGGTGGTTCGGGAGCGGCATCCCGGGTATCGTCGCGGTAAACTCCTTGTTCAACGCTCCTATCGTGATCCTGCTCACGGCGGTCGGGATCGAATCGAGCCGCTCGGATCTCGAGGACGCGGCGCTCACCCTCGGGGCTTCCCCGGCGCGGGTGTACCGCGAGGTCTGGGGACCCCCTTCGCTCGTCGGGGGTCTCGCCGGCGCGCTGCTCACGTTCCTGTTCTCGGCGCTCGCGTTCGCGGCGCCGATCCTGATGTGCGGCGCGCGCTGCTACACGCTCGAAGCGCGCGTGTGGTCGTTGGACACCGTCCTTCTCCAACCGGTCCCGGCGAGCCTCCTGGCCGGGTTGATGGTCGGTTTTCTGGCGCTCCCGACGGTGGTGTACCTGTCGCTCGTCCTCCGGTTGCGACGTCGCAGCGGGCTGGTCCGACGGCGACCGTTCTCGTGGTCACGTCCCGTGCCAGCGCTGCTGGGCGTCTGGACAGTCGCCGTCATCGGCGCCCTCCTCATCGTCCTCGGAAGCGTGCTCCTCCGCTCCGTTTCGCCGCCGGCCGGTCAGGGCCTGGGATTTTCTGGTTGGTCGAGCCTCTTCTCGGCCCACGTTAACGCCGAGCTGGGCGTGAGTGCCGCCGCGGCGATCGGCAACACGCTCGCGCTCGCCGCCGCCGGCGCCCTGATCGCGCTGCTGCTCGGTGCCGTTTCGGGGTTCGTCATCGTCACCCGACCGCGATGGGCGGAGCTGCTCCGCTTCGTGCTGTTCCTCCCGCTTCTCATCTCGCCGATCGTGTTGTCGTTCTCCCTCGCCGAGTTCTGGCGGCCGTTGCTCGGCGGGGAGTCGGCGGCGTGGCTACTCATCCTCCTGAGCCAGGCGACCCTCGCTCTGCCGTTCTCGCTCCAGAGCCTCTACGTCGCCCTCGCCGATCTACCGGCCTCGGGGCGGGAATCGGCCCGACTGCTCGGGGCGTCGCCGTGGCGGGCGTACCTCGACGTCGATCTGTCGGGAGTCGGGGGGGCGGTGGTGGCGGCCGCCCTGTTCGCCTTCGCGCTGTGCCTGGGCGAGTTCACGGCCACCTACTTCCTCGCCACCCCTGCGTTCACGACGCTCCCGGTGCTCCTGTACGATCTGGAATCGATCCGTCTCACCGCGGCCGCGGATGCGGCCGCCGCGCTGTTATTGCTCGTGAGCCTCGCGGCCCTGATGCTCGTCGCGCTCGGAGGGCGTCGTGTCGAGTTCTGAACTGCTGCACGTGGACCGGCTCAGCGCCAGCTGGGGGAAGGTGCCGGTCCTCCACGCGATCACGTTCTCGATCGCGCGCGCCGAGCACGTGACCCTGTTGGGACCGAACGGGAGCGGGAAGTCGACGCTCTTGCGCTGCCTCGCCGGATTGGAACCCGTGACCGGAGGGACGATCGAGCTCTCCGGACGATCGCTCGCCCAGGTCGCCCCACAACGGCGGGGGATCGGGATGCTCTTCCAGGAACCGGCCCTGTTCCCGCGCCGCACCGTGGCCGAGAACATCGCGTACGGGCTCGAGATCGCGCACCGGTCCCTCGGCGAGCGGGAGGAGCGGGTCGACGAGCTGGTGGCGCTCCTCCACTTGGAAGGGTTGGAGGACCGGATGCCCGACGCGCTCTCCGGCGGGGAGCGTCAACGCGTGGCATTGGCCCGGACGCTCGCCCCCCGACCGCCTCTCGTGCTCCTGGACGAGCCGTTCGCCTCGGTGGACGCCGAGCTCCGGGCCGAGCTGACCGCGGTGTTCGGCGCTGCCCTACGATCCAGCAGTACCGCCTCGCTCCACGTGACCCACGACCGGGAAGAGGCGTTCTTCCTCGGGGAGCGAGTGCTCGTGCTCCAGTCCGGGCGACTCGAACAATCCGGTCGGCCCGCCGACGTGTTCCGGTCTCCGGCCAACGCACGGGTCGCCCGGTTCCTCGGGTTCAACGTCCTGCCGGGACCGGACGGGGAGGTCGCCGTCCATCCTTCCTCCGTGCAGCTGGTCCCCTCGGCCGTCGGGCAGCTGACCGCGGTTGTCGTGGCCGTCGGGTTGACCGGCCCCGAACGGCTGATCCACATGCGCGCCGAGGGGGGGCGCCGCGTGGAGGTCCGAGGCTCGACCGGCGGTCCGGCTCCGAAGGTCGGCGATCTGGTCGGCCTGGACTGGCCGGCCACGGCGCCGCTGCCAGCGTGAACGGGGCCTTCCTGTCCCCGCCGACCCCGCGGGTCCCTCGGCCCTCGAGGGAAGAGGTAAATCAACGGGAGGGTTCCCTGTACCAACTGTGGAAGCGCCCCCAACGCCGCCCCTGCGCTCCCTCCCAACTGACCCACGGCCTTGGAAGCCGCGCCTCGTGCTGTTCGTACTGGCGGCGGGCGCCTTCGCGCTTCTCAGCACCGGGGCAGCCATGGGTCCGACCCATGCGGGGCCCTCCACGACCGGGTTCTCGACGATCCTCCCGTCCAGCCCGACGCCGCTCGCAACGGCCCTGAACGCCTCGGCCACCCCCGATCTTACGCTGGACACGACCGTCGCGCCCCAAGCCATGTGCGCCCAACTCGTCACCGCCTGCCCTGCCGGCGTGGGCCAGTCGCGCGTGCAGCTTACTGCCGCCGCCACCGGCGGCCCGACCGTCAGCTGGCCAGCGGTGCAGGTCGCCTTCGTCATGGAGACGACCAGCTATGACGGGGATTACGGGACGGACTCGGCGGGCCTGGACCCGTGCGCCGACACCGGTGTGGCGATGGCACCGGTCTGTGAGGAGTCGAACGCCATCCCCTTCTTCGTGGCGAACGGCGGAGCGATCGCGGAGGGTATCCAGGCGGCCAATCCGCACTCCGTGGTCTCGTTCGCGATGGTCGACTATTACGACGCGTGGAGCGAGCCGTGGGATGACGAGGACGGACCGGAGTATCACGTCGATCTCGGTTCGTTCGTTCCTTCGGGTGACTTCGGCTACGAAGTGCACGCTACCTTCCAGCAGCAGATCCTTGCCGGCGGCTGGTATAGCTGGGACCAGGACATGGACAACAACTTCCTGGACGCCTCCCAGATCACGGCGCTCTACGGCGCGATCACGGGCAGTCAGCTGGACTGGGCGCCCAACGCCCACCACGTCATCGTCTGGATCGGCAGCTCTGCGCCGCGCGACCCGCATTACCCCGAGAACTACTGCGTCAGCGCCTCGGCGTGGAACACGTGGGGAACGCCCAGCAGTGGTTGCCTGAGCGAGACGTGCGAGCCTTCCTACACGTTCCCTGGCGGCAACACGCCGTCGTGCGAGGGGTGGGTCGCCTCGCAGAACGGCAACCCCGCCGACTCGATCGCCGCCCTCGCACACACGGCCCCGTCGTGCACGGATTCGATCGGCGGCGTGTGTACGGTCGACACGGTCGACGTCTGGACGACGAGCACGGACCCGTACTCGTACGGATGGCCGAGCCAGTTCGCCAAGATCGGCGGTGGCCCCGGCGGCCCGCAGGTCATCGAGAACGTCGCCAAGGTGCTCGAGGCCGGATGCGACATGGCCCAAGCGACGGGGGGGACGTGGGCCGGCCCCGCGTTCGCAACGTGCCCGGACGGACAGCCGGGTTCCCTACAGTACGTCAACCACGGCCCGATCGACAAGCCCGACACCTTCAACCCTACGCTGCTCTACGCGCTCACGCAGATCGGGTTCGGCCCGGTGGAGGACACCGAGATCGCGCACGCGACGAACGCGCCGTTGTTCGTCTACGTCCCGATCGGCAACATCGCGGTCGCGCCGGCCCCGGACTGGACGGCCGCCTGCCAGACGCCGACCGGGTTCGCCCGGGGATGCCAGATGACCCCGACGATCCTCAAGCTCGACGGGGTGACCGCCTACGGCTGGAACTGGAGCGATACGAGCGTCGCGGCCAACGGGATGTTCGTCGGGGACGTCTGGACCGCGTCCTTCAACATCATGGCGACCGGGCCGCCGTACGCGGACGTGCCGGTCGACGCGTGCGTCACCACGACCTGCTACGCGGAGGGCAGCGGCGCGGTCGGCCAGTTCTACACGTGGGCGAACTATCTGGAGAATCAGAACAAGACCGCGGTGCTCCAGTCGTTCCCCGCGGCGCTCGTGCACGTCGAGTCGGTCACGCCGTCCGCCCTCGGACCGGTGGTCCCGGCGGCGCCCCCACCCGTCCCGCCCGGCCTACCGATCCCGGCGCCGACGGCCGTGCCGGTGACCACGCCGCTGCTCATCGTCATCCAGACCGGCTCAACGCTCTTCTCGGTCAACGCCGCGTCGGCCGGTCTGCTCGCGGCCGGGTTCATGCGCGTGACGATGCGCAACAAACCGATCGCCGTCGCCGTGGCCGCCAAGTCGAGCAAGGCGCCGTCCCGGTTCGATGGGATCCCTTCCCACGATTCGCGCTTCGGCCGGTTCGAGTAGCGAGCGGGCACGTCACCCATCGGTCCGAAGGAACCGGCGCACGATCCGTTCGAAGTCGTCGGGGGCCTCCATCGGAACCAGGTGACCGGCCGCGGGAACCCCTTGTCCGATCCCGCCCGGGATCCCCTCGGCGAGGGCCCGGGTCCGTTCCGGCGGAATGAGGCGGTCGGATTCGCCCCAGATCGCAAGGGCCGGAACCGTCACTCCCGCCAGGGTCGAGCGGTGATCCGCCCGTCCGGCGATGGCGCGCAGGGCCGCCGTCACGGCCGCATTTCCGGCCGACCCCACGATCTCCCGAAGTTCGGGCACGATCGCGGATCCCGACTGGAGGGTGGTATCGGACACGAGGCCGCGGACGGTCTCCTCCAGATTGAGGCGCTCTGCCGGGTCCATCATCCGCTGCGCCGTGGCCAATCGCTTCGCCTTCGCCTCGTCCGAATCTGCCTCGGCTCGGGTGCTGAGGAGAACGAGCCGCTCGAACAGCTCCGGGTGGTCGCGGTACAATTGCAGCGCGACGTACCCTCCGAACGAGTGGCCCAGCACCGTCACCGGGCCGAGTCGATGGAACTCGAGTATCGTCCGGACGGATTCAGCGATCCCCTGCATCGTATCCGACACGGGCTCGGCGGCCGCGGTGCCGAATCCGGGAAGGTCGAGGGCCACGGTTCTCGCGAACCGGGGAAAGCTGGACCGCTGGTGCGCCCAGATGCGGGCATCGAGCGGATAGCCGTGGAGCAGGATGAGCGGGGGGCCCGAGTCTCCGGCGGACCAGGCAATCCGCGCCCGCGCGGTGGCCTCCATCGATTCCTCCCAGCCTCGTCACTCCGGAGGCGGTTGGAGCACAAGAGCGAGCCTCTCGCGCGCTGAGGCGCCGGTCAACGCATCGAGACCCCGCCAGAAGGCCGGATTCCAAATACCCCGGGCGCGTGACCGGCGCGTGGGCGCTCCCCTGGTGTGGACGGAATCCGTCACGCACCGATTCGGTGAGGTGGAGGCCCTCTCGAACCTGAGCGTGGAGCTCGTCCCGGGGACGATCGGTCTGGTCGGGCCGAACGGGTCCGGCAAAACGACCCTCATCCGGCTCTTGCTCGGACTCCTCGTGCCCACGTCAGGACGGTTGGCTGTTCTCGGGTGGGATCCCCAGCAGGACCCGTTGTTGGTGAGGGAACGCGTCGGGTACATGCCCGAGCACGACTGCCTCATGCCCGACCTGACCGGGGTCGGGTTCGTCGCCTACATGGGCCGCGTGAGCGGCTTGCCGCGGGAGGCCGCGATGAGCCGCGCGCACGATGTGCTGGAATTCGTCGGATTACGCGAGGAGCGGTACCGCCGGATCCGCGAGTACTCCGTCGGGATGCGGCAGCGGATCAAGCTCGCCCAGGCGATCGTCCACGATCCGCCTCTCTGCTTCCTGGACGAACCGACCTCCGGGCTGGACCCGAAGGGCCGCGAAGAGATGCTCGGGCTCATTCGATCGCTCTCCCGGTTGGGGAATCACAGTTTCGTGCTGTCAACTCACCTTCTGCCGGACGTCGAGGGCCTCTGCGACCAGGTCCTCCTGCTCAACGCGGGTCGGTCGTTAGCGGCCGGGCCCGTCCAGGATCTCCTGGCCGTCCGCGACGCCGAGACCGTCATCCGCGTCAAAGGCGACCCGACGCGACTTCTGGCGGCGCTCGGATCGCGGGGCCTCCGGCCGCGGTTGGCGGGACGCGAGGTGAGACTGGCACTTCCCGCCGGAGCCCAGCAGCTCGTCTTCCAGTCGGCGTTCGAGACCCAGACCCAGGTGCGCTACCTCGACACGTCGGTGGCCACCGTCGAGGACCTGTTCTTGACGCTCGTCAACGCCCCCGCACCGAGGCCCGGCCCGTGAGCATCAGCGCCCCCCGCTACGTGTCGGGCCCCATCCCGCTCGTCGGGCGGACCCACCGCACCCTCGCCATCGTGCGTCGGGAGCTCGCGCGGCGCGCGGGCTGGGGCACCTGGGTCGTCGTGGGGCTCACCTACGCCCTGGTGAACCTGGTCGTGGTGCTCGAGGTGCAGCTCTCCGGGCTCTTTGGTGCGCTTTCCCTCGCCACCTTCGATGGTCCCTACAGCTCCCCGCTCTGGCCGCTCCTCATCCTCATCGTGGCCAGCGCCGTCGGGGCCGGCTCGATCGCCGAGGACGTTGGCAACCGGTCGATCACGCTCTACCTGTCGCGGCCGATCCACCGGTCCGACTATCTCATCGCCAAGGCGGCGGCGGTCGGGACGTGGATCGCGATCGCGGCCATCGGGCCGGGGCTCGTCGCCGTCACGATCGTCGCGTCGCTCGGGAGCGTGTCGGCGAGCTTGGCCCTGCAGGCGGCGGCTGGGTTCCTCGCGGTCGGGCTCGTGACGACGATCTTCTTTACCGGGCTCGCCCTCGGATTGTCGTCGATCACGACGAAGAGCCTGTACGCCGCGGTGGGGATCTTCGGGCTGACGCTCTCGCTCGAGATCGGCGCCGCCGTGGTGGGGGGGATCACGGGCAACCCCTACGTCCCCTACGCGAGCCCGATCACGGACATCCTCAACGTCGCGGGCTCGGTCTTCTCGGTCGGCGGTACGCTCTCGACGGAACCCGGTGGCTCGGCCCTCGTCCTCCTCGTGGGCGGGGCGGCGAGCGCCGCCGTCGCCGTCTGGCGCCTGGAGCGGGTGGAGGTGGTCGGCGAGTGACCGGGATCGTCGACGCCGTCGACGTGACCAAGCGCTACGACGAGGTGCTCGGACTGAACCGGTTCACGGCTACGTTCGGTCCGGGGATCACCGGTCTCATCGGTCCCAACGGGGCCGGTAAGTCGACCCTGTTTCGCCTGCTGGCCGGCCAGATCCGGGCCGACGCGGGGAGCCTGACCATGCTCGGGCAACCCGCGTGGGGCGAGGGGGCGTTCCGAGCCCGCGTCGGTTACTGCCCCGAACACGCCGCGCTTTTCGACTGGATGACCGGCGATGACTTCGTGCAAACGTTGCTGCGCATCGACGGTTTCTCGCGGACCGAGGCGATCGAACGGGCCACGCGGGCGATCGAGACCGTGGGCCTCGCCGACGCCCGGCACCGGCGGTTGCGGGTCTATAGCAAAGGGATGCGGCAGCGCATCAAGCTCGCCCAATGCATCGCCCACGACCCCGAGCTGATCCTCCTCGACGAGCCGCTCAACGGCGTCGACCCGGTCGGGCGGGCCCAGTTGATGGAGCTGATGCTGCGGCTGGGGCGTTCGGGTCGGCACCTGATCATCAGCACGCACGTCCTCTACGAGGTCGAACGTCTGACCGAGCAGATCGTCATGATCCTCGGCGGCCGCGCGATCGCCCAGGGCGACGTGCACCAGATCCGCGACCTGCTCGACAGTCGTCCCCACGTCATCGACCTCGTGACGCCGGATCCCCGGGCGCTCGCCCGGTGCCTCGGCCGATGGGATCACGTTGTCGCGATCGAGTTTCCCTCGCCCGGTCATCTCCGCGTGAAATCGCGGTCACCGGACGAGTTCTACCAGGGGCTGCCGGGGGTGGTCGTGACAGAATCGATCCCGATCACGTCCGTGCGCAGCGCCGACGATAACCTCGATGCGGTGTTCCGCTACCTCGCGGAGTGATCGGTATGGGCTCGGAGCTGGCGCGGATGGCGGCCGTCACCTCTCTGTCGTTCCGCGGCACCCTCCGGGGATGGAGGCTCGGGGGTCTCTCTCTCCTCGCGGCGGCGCCGAGCTTCCTCGTGCTCGTGCTCGCCTCGGCGCGGCCCGGGGATGCGGCGCTCGGGTCGGCGGTCGAGACGCTCTACGTTCAGCTCACCCTCCCGATCGTCGTACTGTTGATCGTGCTGGTGATCTCCGTCGCCCAGTTCCGTAGCGAGATCGACGCGGACACCCTGCTCTACCTCTCTGACCGGTCGATCCGTCGCCCCACGATCGTCCTGGGCAAGTACCTGGGGTCGTTGGGGGCGATACTCGTCCTGGTCATCCCAGCAACCCTCCTCCCGCTCGCCGTCGCGGTGGGCGGTGGGGCCCCGCCGGTGGCGATCGGAGTGTCGTTGAGCCTGGTCGCGGCGACCGCGCTCGCGGCGATGGCGTACGGCGCATTCTTCCTGTTCCTCGGATTGACGAGCCGCTCTGCGCTGCTGATCGGGCTGCTCTATGGGATAATCTGGGAGGAACTCGTGCCCCTCCTGCCGGGAGACATTCCTCGACTCACGGTGATCTACTACCTCCGAAGCCTCCTGTCGTGGGAGGTGCCCAGCGGCCCACTCTCCGGGGCGCCGACGGTCGTCCCGCTTAGCCTCGTATTGGTGGCGTTGTTCGGGATGGCCGTCACGTTTGTCGCGCTCGGGGGGGCGGTCTTCCGATTCCTCGAAACGGCTCCCGAACGGGAGACGGGTTGAGACCGGGCGCCCGAGCAAGTACGGATCCAGCCCGACCGCGCCGTCCCAACGGATCGTTAGCCCGGAATTGTCGCCCTCCTGTGCTCGGGATCCGTCCCTCCACCCCGGAAACGGTGGAGGGCGATCTGCCCGGAGTTCCCGAGGAGGTTTGAGCCGCCCTCCATGGGCTCAGCACCGTCATTCGGGCAGACGCTCCGAAGGCTGGGAGACAATAGAGTACCGGATGCCGGTCTTCCTCCACCATGGGCCAGTGGTTGGGTTTGGGGCGTACAAGAACTACTGCAGTTTCTGCGTCAATGAGCCAGCTGGTCCTGAGCCAGTTCCCGGAACAGCTCAAGGGATTCGGTGGCGGGTACGGACACATCCGCTTCCGACCGGGCCGCCCTCTTCCGTCCGCGACCGTGACGAAGATCGTCCGAGCATGGGTCGCCCAGAACGGGGCCCGCGCCGGACGAAACCGGCGCCTCCGCTCAGGGTAAGCCAGGTGGGTTCCGCCCCGAGGTGGGCTCCGCCCCCTACGCGCCGAAGGCGGGATGCACCGGCGTTGGTGCGCGAGTGCCTGGTCGAACTCGGGGGGCGCACCCGGAGGATAGAAAAGTGCCAAAGCACTGGGGTTCACGGGCCTGAGCGATGGAGATGCCCAAGGCTGCTGCAGCCGCTGTGACGGTGTTCGAAGGGCTCGTCCCGAAAGGGGAGAACGTCACGTCCAAGAAGATGTTCGGCCAGCCGGCGGCCTTCGTCAACGGAAATCTGTTCTTCGGGGTCTTCGGCGAGCATATTTTCGTTCGCCTATCCGACGCCGACCGGGCGGACGCAGTTCGGGGCGAGGGGTTCACGACGCTCGAGCCCATGCCCGGGCGGGTCATGCGGGAGTACCTGGTCCTTCCATCGGGAGTGTTGCGAGATCGAAAATCCGCATCGAAGTGGGTCGCTCGATCGCTGCGGTACGTTGAAACCATCCCGCCCAAATCGGGCAAGCGCAAGTCGAGATAACTCCCCCCCCCGAGGTCGAAAGCCCGCCGCGTAGGGCCGTGAGACAGCGCGCCGCCCAAGGTTTCCCTCGACCTCCAGCGAACGTACGAGAAGGCGCTGCGTCGAACCCGGCTAGCTCGCGCCCGGATTCCCAGGACCGCAGGGCGTGAGCGCGTACGGTTCGGGGAGTTCCGAAGTGGGCGTTGGCCAGCTAAGTACTGTCCCCCCACCACCATTCGCGGCGGGAAAGCTCGCAACAGCGATGTCCCGAAACCACTCCACCCATAGTTTGATTCCCCCCCGTACAAGAAAGTACCCCGGCCAATCCCGCACCGCGGGAGTGGGGATGTGGAACCGGTGATGTGGGGGCGAGGGGCGGCGGTTGCCGTGATCATGATCGTGCTGATTTCGGTTTCCACCGTCACGACCACTCTTGCTGCGATCGGTACTTCCGCGCCGCGTGGTTCAACGTTGGACTTGCGATTCGGCCCCGACGTGGTCCGTCCCGTCACGACGATCACGGTGACCCTTTCGATCAACCCGCAGCAGGTCACGAAGGGGAGCTCGATCTCCGTCCAATCGAGCACGAGCGGGGGCGCGCCACCGTACTCGTTCGTCTACGCGGGACTCCCCTCGGGGTGCAACGGTCAGAACCAACCGTCGTTCAGCTGCAACCCGTCGTCGACGGGCACCTACTCGGTACAGGTCACTGCCACCGACTCGCACGGGAACCAATCGGCGCCGAGCAACTCCGTGAACCTGGACGTCACCTCCGCGAGCAACGGGAACGGCAACGGCAACGGTGGCGGGAACAATTCGAGCAATCCCTTGTCAAGTCTGTCGTCTGGGCTTGGCGGATACCTGGCGATCGCGTTCATTTTCGCGATCGTCGGATTCGCCACGTGGATCCTGCTCATCGTCGGGGTCTGGGTGATCGCGGTCGTACTCATGCGACGCCTGCCGAAGCCCGGTGAAGCCGCCGCGTCCGGTCCCGGATCGAAGTGCGGCTCGTGCTCGGCGGCGGTTCCCGGTGGGGCCAAGTTCTGCCCCCAGTGCGGAACAAGTACGACTCCGAAGGGTACGTAGAGTCCCCCTGGCGTCCCGGCTGTCTCGGCCTGGAGTGTCCCTCCTCCGCGACAACCCCGTTTGTGGACGGGGCGGTGGCCCGCCCCGGGCAGCCGCGAGTCGCTTTGGTACTGTGGACGACGGTTTCCCGCCCTGACCTCGAGCCCGCCAAGTTCTTGGGACGCCCCCTTGAAGCGGGGTCATGCCGTTCGGGCGACCTTCATGAGGGGGTCAGGGCTGGTGGCTGCCGGAACATACCTGTCGCGTATGGGGGCCAGATCAACGATCACGCGTTCGTCGCCGCCTCGCGGGAGCTCGCGGCAGGAGCGCGAGAGCTGGCGATCGACCTACGAGGACGCGCCCTACGATGAGCTTCCGTGGTTTGACCCAGGGCCCAGCACCTCGGTGCGCCTCGCGGTCGCCGAGCGATTCCTGCTTTCCGGGACGGACGTACTCGACATTGGCTGTGGGGCCGGGTCCAATGTCCTCTTCCTCGCGCAGAGCGGACTCCACGCCCACGGGGTCGACCTGGCCCCCGGGGCGATCTCCGCAGCGCGCGATCGTGCAGCCGACGCGCACCTGGACGTGGACGTCCAACAGGGCGACGCCCTTGCGCTCCCGTTCCCCGATGGGAGCCTGGACGCCCTCGTGGACAACGGTTGCTTCCACACCTTGCCAATCCCTCGCCGGGGCGACTATGCAGCGGAGGCGCACCGTGTACTGCGTCCCGACGGACGGTTCGTCCTCACGTGGATCGCCCGCGAGCACACGACCGACTGGGGCCCCCCTCACCGTCCCTCCCTTCAAGAGGTGACCACGGTGTTCGAGTCGCGGTTTTTGTTCTCCCGCACCGGATTCCGGCCCGGTGTCGAAAAAAAGGCTCCGGCGGCATACTTCGCGTTCCTGGTTCGGCGTTCCGGTCCCTACCCTGTGCGGCGCTAGTACGGCGGCGCGGCGAGCGGTACCGCAACCTACACGGGCCCTCGTCCGCCCACGGCGAGGACTCCCGTGCGAGGATCCGATCGATCCCCTCCGCCGCACCTCGAGCGTAGTCCGAGGGGAAGCGCCGATCGAGCGACGTCGAGGCCCGGGACACCGGCCAACCTCACGAGCCGTGACGGATACGCGAGCACGGGGGACGTTCACTCGGGCGAGGGGGTAAGCGAGGATGAATCGCCGGGCGGGGCACCGGGCGCGGGGGGCGTACCACTGGCGACCTGAAGCCACTCTCAAGCCCGGCGATGAGCTAGCGCGTGGCGACGACTACTTCCCGGTCGCGATCTGTGTCCGAGGCCGGGAGCGGGCCGCAGGGTACGTCCCGCGGTTGCTCGTCTTAAAGCGACCCCCCTCGGAGGCCAGCGCTTGGCACTTGCAGCAGAACGACGAGATGCGCGGTCACGAGGTCCCGTGGGTGGAGTTCTGGGATCGAATCGAAGCAGCGGGTCTTAGGATCGTGCGAGACACCGACGGACTTTGCCACACCATGTCCCTCCCAAAAGCCCAGGAAGACCCCGGGAACGCCGCGCGTCGCAACCGATGGGAGGTCCCTGATGAATCCAGGTAACCTCCCCGATTTGTCCCAAAACCGGCAAAGGACACTTCACGTAGGGACGCCCACCGCCACCCTAGCGTCCGCTTACTACGGACGCGCGAGGCTCTCTGGAGCCTCGAACTCAGGATACCTCGACCGTTCGGTCTCAGTCAGGGTCGGGACGCCGCCCGCGGCGGTCGCTCGACTCGCTTGGAGGCCTTCGTGAGCGGCGACACCCATCGTCTGGCCGTGGTGCTCTACGCCCGCGGCAGTACGACCGCGCAGGAGCTGGCGGGTCAGGAACGGGACCTCGAACGCCACGCAGAGTCGAAGGGCTGGAAGGTTGCTCACCGCTACGAGGAGAGGGTGTCGGCAACCAGCAAGGCTGAGCGGGTAGAGTACGACCGCCTCCTGCGGGACTCCACCGCCCCGGAACGGTCCTGGGACCACCTTCTCGTCTGGTCCCTGGATCGGTTCTCTCGGGAGGCTACCTTCACCAAGGCGACCCAGGCGGTCCTGGACCTCGAGAGGGCGGGGGTCCGGTTCCACTCGCTGAAGGAGTCGACCCTCGACATTCCGGAGGATGGGCTGCCGAACCTGGGGCGGGACGTGCTACTCGCCCTCCTGCCCGTGATTGCCGTCTTCGAATCCAAGCGCCGTTCGGAGCGGGTGCGAGTTGCCATGCGTGAAATCAAAGCCGGCCACAGGCGGACTCGCTCGGGGAGACCCCCCGGGCGCCCAGTGAGGCCGACGCCCGAGAAAGTAGCGGCGATCCTCCGGTGGAGGGCCCAGGGGCTCACTTGGTGCATAATCGCGCAGAAGGTCGGACTCCCGAGGGGCAGGTGTGCCAACGTGGCCTCGAAGGCGCGAAGGGGGATGTTAGCAGACCCGGGCGTCCCGAAAGGGTCCGGCTCACCGTAGCGCAGGGGGGTGCCGGCAAGGTTTCCCTTGAGGAAGGGCACACGATGACGACAAATGGAATCGAAGGATCTACCGGATCCTTGTTTCGACTCGATCCAGCCAGTCGCATACAAGGGCGCAGGCGAGTTCGTTCCGATCAGTCCAGAGTCGGTGACCGGCCCTATCGAGGACCGCGAAAGTGGCGTTCGGGAAGTCGTCCAGCATTTCCCAGTACTTGCGATACCGGAAGGGAGCATCTTGCCGACCGAAGAGAAACAG
>JAKIWD010000109.1 GCA_022750205.1 Thermoplasmata archaeon | reverse complement strand
GGGGACCGAGTCCGTCGGGGACGTCAAGCTCGAGGCCATCCGACGCATCGCGGAAGCGAAGGGCGAGGACCTGTTCGGCAAGGGCCCCGAGGAGAAGGTCAACCAGGTGATCGGCACCTGCGTCTCGATGGGCCTCACCGTCGACGGCCAGGACCCCCGGGCGTTGCTCAAGGAGCGCATCGCCAAGCGGAGCGCCACATGATGGGCGGCGTCCCCGGCCAGCAGCCGGATCTCTCGAACGCCGAGATCGTCGACTACTCCCCGCTCGAGGGCGACGGACGGATCCGCCTGAAGCTGAAGGACGGCTCCATCATCGAGGTCAAGCTCGAGATCATGAACATCCTGCGCGCGGGCAACGACCCGAACACGGGACTCCCGGCGTACATCGTCCAGTCCGCCCCGATGGTGCGGCTCGTGGAGTGCCCGAAGGAGCTCCGCAAGTCCCCGATGCGCCCGTCGCCCCGCGACGCGAAGTCGGTCCCCGGCTTCGCGTAGGCGCCGTGACGGACCTCCAAGAGACCCCGGCCGTCGAGCCGGAGGACGAAGGCGGCGACGAGCGCGCCGGGTTCCAGATCGCGGGCGGGCTGTTCCTGTTCCTCGGTTGGGGTCTCGGTGTATTCCTGAACGTCCTGCTGCACGCGTCCGCCCACGCCGGCGGGCGGGTCGTCGGGCTCTGGAGAATTTACCCGTCGTACGGGCCGTACGCCTGGGCGTTCCTGATCATGGGCGTGCTCACGGGCTTCTTCGGCATCGCGCTCCTCTGGATGGCCCGGGAATCGGCTCCCGGGCCGATCCGGATTCCCGGTTTTCCCTACTAGCGCGGTTACCGACGAACGTCCGACGGTGCCATCCGCCGCGACGGCGGAAGACGCGCACCCGCGGGTCCCTTGGCGGCCTTCTGCATCGTGAGACAGTCGGAACACAGCCGCTCGTCGGAGTCGAGGCAGTTGCGACAGAACGTTCGACCGCAGAACGCACAGCGAAGGGTCGCCGGCGCGCCGCACTTCTGGCAGGTCCCGACGAGCATCTGTGCCGAGCTCCCTATCGGACAGAGCGGGCGACGATGCCGCTCCGCATAAGCGCTTCGACGAACCCCGGAGCGTACGGCTCCCGGCTGACGTAATCGGCGGCGGCGCGGGCCCTCGGACTCCCGTTCGGGAACGAAATCCCGAACCCCGCCGCGCGCAGCATCCCGACGTCGTTGTCGCCATCGCCGGCGACGACGCAGTCGCGGAGTGAGAGGCCCAGCGGCTCGATGGCGCGGTCGAGCGCCGACCGCTTTCCCGCTCCTCGCTCCATCAGGTGGATCGCGTAGCCGGTCGACTCGACGGCCGCCGAGGTCCCGCGGAGGACGCGGCGGATCTTCGCGAGGTCGCCCGACGGTTCGAGCGCCACTTCGGTCTCGCGCCATCGGTCGGTGAACAGCCGCTGCACCGGAATCCCCTTCGCGAGGAGCTTGCGGTACGCCGCCAGTGCGACGGAGCGCCGCGCGAGCGTCTCCACCTCGTCGTGGCCGTCGACCCGACGGTAGATCAATCCGCCGTTCTCGGCGACGATCGGTCCGGTGAGCCCAACGGAGCGGTGGATCGCGAGCGCCACGGGAAGAACGTTCCCCGTCGCGAGGACGACAACGACGCCCGAGTCCTGGAGGACTCGAAGGAGGCCGACGGCATCGAGGTTCAGGCGGCGCGACGCATCGGTCAGCGTGCCGTCGATGTCCGTGACGAGAGCGCGAAGCTTGGGGCGTCGCCCCTTCGCCCCGGTCACGTGGTTCCCGGCGCGGACCGCCGGGCCAGGGCGACGCGGAGGACCTCGGCGACCTCTTGTCCGTCACGCCGGCCGCGCACTTCCCGCATGAGATCCCCCATCAGAGGGGAAAAGGCACCTTCGCCGCGGGAGGCGATCAGCGCCTCGTTCTTCGCGACGATCGCCGATGCGATCGATTCGAGCTGGGTGCGGTCCATGCCGGAGAGGCCGCTCTTCGCGATGGCGTCGGCGACTGTCGGGGCGCCAGCCGCGAGCGCGGCGACGACCGGGCCGATCCCTTCCTTTGCGAAGGTCCCGTGCTCGACTGCGGTGAGTAGCTCGTCCAGCAGCTCGGTCGGGAAATCGAACGGCTCGTCGTCCCCCGTCGCGGGGATCTCCCTGGCGAGCAGTTGCGCCACCAGGGCGCTCGTGTGGCCGCGGGCCACCAGTTCCTCGAACCGGTCCACATCCGCCGCCTTCTGGAGGGCGCGCGCGACGTCCTCGGAGAGGGAGTACTTCGCGAGCAGGCGCGCGCGGGTCTCGGAGGGACGCTCCGGCAGGTGGGCGCGCAGCGTCCGAAGTCGCTCCGCGCTGACCGCGATGGGGGGGACGTCGGTCTCCGGATACATCCGGTCGCGACCGGGGAGCGGGCGCGAAAACCGCGTCCGGCCGTCGGGGAGCGGGTCGCGCGTTTCGGCGGGAATGCCTTCGAGCGCCTGGGCCGCGCGTGCCCGGATCGCGGCGAGCGCCCGGTTCGCCTCCTCGGGCGTGGGAGCCGCCACGAGGACGAATGCATCCTGCGGACCCGTCGCGCGAAGTCGATTTCGGAGTGCGAGGTTGATCCCCCCTTCGATCCCCTGCGAGGGGATCTCGTCGGAGTGGAACAGGCCGCGGACTCCGGTCGTGCGGGCGTGGTCGGCGAGCTCGCGGCCCAGCCGTTCGCGGGTTCCGCCCGGCGGTGCGAGGAGCCCCGAGAACCCGAGAAGGGCGATGCCGAGCACGGCGCCTCCCCGGCGAACCGTGTCGCCGAGCGGACCGCTCCCCAGACCGCGGAGCTCCTCGGTGACGTCGGTCGGCGCGTCGTTCGGCACGCTGGCGTGCCGCCGGCTCAGTTCGTCGCGAACCTCGAGGAGGGCGCGTTGGCGCGCCACCTCGCCGTCGACGTACTGCGGGACGAGTCGTAGCTCCTGGACCCCTTTCAGCTCGACGCGGGCCCCGCCCTCGGCCGAGACGTTGACATCCTCGCGGATGGACCCAATCCCACGTCGGACCCGCCGCGTCGCCCGCAGGAGGAGCCCGATCTCCTCGGCGACCGTCCGCGCCTCTTCGCCGCTCTGGATCTCCGGGCCGGTCGCGATCTCGACGAGCGGGATCCCCAGGCGGTCCAGGCGGAAGTGGACGCCCAGCTTCGACTCGGCGCCCCGCCGGCACGCGTCCTCCTCGAGGCAGATCGTCGGGATCGAGTAGGAACGGCCGCCGACCTCGAGCCGCCCGTCCACCGCCACGAGCGCCGTCCGCTGAAAGCCGGACGTGTTGGAGCCGTCGACGACGATCTTCCGCATCACCTCGACCTCGTCGAGCGGGCGAGCGCCGAGCAGGAGCGCCATCGTGAGCGCGACGTCGAGCGCCTCGCCGTTGAGGGGATGGGGCGGCTCCTCATCGAGCTCGACGAGGCAACTCGTCGGGGTCGCCTCGTAGAGGTAGGTGAGATTGCGGGACGCCTGAAAGGCGGCCGCAGGGTCGATCGCGTGGTTCTCGCCGCCGGTGGCGCGGAGACGGCGCTCGACGGTCCGCGTGACGGTCTCGGAGAGCTCCGACGGACAGGCGCAGAACAGCTTGCCCGTGGCGAGTTGCTGGTGGACCTCGAGCCCGGCCCTCATGGGTGGTCCTCGGCCTCGCGCCGCGCCTCGAGGTCGCCGGCCCGGGGGGTCGCGAGAAGCTCGCCGACGCGTTGCGGGTCGTTCGATTGGCCGAGCGCCCAGAGGAGCTTCGTGTACGCCGTCTCGGGGAGGGCGTCGCCGAGGTAGATGACGCCCGCGCGGGCCAGCTCGCGGCCGGTCGCGTAGACGAACGGGTCGGCCTCCCCCTCGAGGCATTGCGTCGTCATCGCGATGACCGTCCCCTTCGCGATGGAGTCTCGGATCCACGGGAGATGGGCAAGCGAAACGTGACCGAGACCGGTGCCGGCGATGACGATCCCGCGCGCCCCGGTGGCGAACGAGGCCGCCCGCTCGGGCGAGAGCCCAGGATGAAACCAGAGAATAGTCGCGCCAGTCCCGAGGGGACCGGTGAACTTCGCGGGACCCTTCGACTTCGGGCGGAAGGGTCGGTCGAGGCGCACGGTGGGGCCTTCCACGTAGCCGAGCGGCGGACCGTTGCGGGACCGGAACGCGTCCCGCCGGCTTGAGTGCATCTTGCGGACGCGCGTGCCCCGGTGAACCGCGAAGCGGTCGTCGGAGAGACCGTCGTGCATGACGACCACGACCTCCCCGAGCTCCGGATGGCGGGCGAGTCGAACGGCGGCCGTGAGATTCGTAAACCCGTCGGAGGACGGTCGGTCCGGGGAGCGCTGCGCCCCCACGAGCACCACGGGACCGGGCAGGTCTTCGAGGAGGAAGGAGAGCGCGGCCGACGTGTACGCCATCGTGTCGGTTCCGTGGGCGATGACAACGCCGCTCGCTCCCTGGGCGAAGACCGCAGCGGTTCGGCGGGCCATCTCGTCCCAATCCTCCGGGCCGATCTCCTCGCTCAACCGGTCGAACACGGGGACCACGCGAACGGGGCCGTCCTGAGCGAGGTCGGGGTAGAAGCTGAGAATCTCCCGTTCGCCCTGAACCGGGCGGACGCCGCCGGTCCGATAGTCCACCCGAGACGCGATCGTCCCACCGGTCGTAAGGAGCGCCACCCACGGGCCGGTGGGGGTGGTGGCGGGTGGACTCCCCCAGTTGTGGAGGCCGTTCCCGTTCGCCTTGGTGGGTTCCGTGACGGTCACGCGGTCCGTCGGATCGATCCGCAATCCGACGTTGTAGCCGCTGGCGAGTTTGAGCTGAATCACCCTCGCGCCGGAGAACTCATGCGGCGGAACGACCGCGCCCGTCCATGTGCTCCCGTCGGATCGGATGACCGCCACCGTCGTCCCCATCGGGAGCGAGCGCAGCCGCTCCCACGGGTCGACCGGCTCGCTCTCCGACATGGACGGAGCTCGGCGAAGAACCACCGCTCCGTCGGAGGGAGTTCCGACCTGTATAAAGGCCTCCGCGCGTCGAAGTCGCGGCGTGAACTGGGTTTTATAGGGAGGGTCGCTCGGCCGCCGCCAAGGAGAAAACAACCGGCGGGTGCCCGTGTGGGGTAGCTTCGCGGAAGGATCCTTCCTCCGCGCTACACTGGATTATCCTAGAGGCCTGCGGAGCCTCAGACCTGGGTTCGAATCCCAGCACGGGCGTGAAACCGGACGCCGAACCCCGCCCTTCCGCAGGGCGGGAACCTCTTCCGTGAAACATGGGAGGTTGCTGTGGACTCGGGTGGGATTCGAATCAGCGAAGCTTTGGAAAAGCTCCCCTTTTGGGAAGCTCGCACTTCGCCCAGGCTCAGCAGGTTTGAGCTTGAGGCAGCCGCAGTGAGCAAGCAAGTGGCCCGCGCCCTGGAGCTACCTCCTGTTGACCTCGGGCAACCCCGGGACCCGGTACAAACCGCGGAGAAAGTCATTCGTGATATTGGTCACGCGATTGAATCTTCCCAGACGCGCGGCGGGATTACCACGGTCCGCACTGCAAATTCACGGACATTCATTCCAGTGGTCGTGAGACTGAAGGTGACAGGTCGGGAGCTGCTCGTCCTTTGGGAGTACTCGGATGTGAAGCGGGTCGGGCTTCGGCAGCGCCTGGGTGGGCCGTACGGGGAGGATTTCAATCGGTTCATCCTCAGCTTTTCGGGGAACCTCACCCGCAAGGTACGGAGGATCAGTCCTGAAGATTGGGCGCGCGAAGTGCCGGGCCCGCCGAATCTCCCCCGGTGAGCCTCCAACCATGTCGGCGGCGACATGGAAAGGTGTCCCCGTTTCAATCGGGCTGGCCCTGGATCGACGACGGGATTCTCGACGCTCGCCATCGGTCTCGCACCGTCGAAGCAATCGCCACGACCAGGGCCGAGAGTCCGGCGGAGAGCACCAACACTCCGATGCGAATCTCGGCAAGCGAACGCTCGTACTCTCCAGCCCAGGGCGGGGTAACATGGCACGGGCCGTACCCGGCAGGGCAAGGTGTCCTCCACGTAGCGGATTGGTTCTGAACGTCGTGGAACAGAGTGACTCGGTGAAGGATCAGAACGATGCCGCAGGCCACGGTGACGACCGAGACTGCCGCCACCGCGCGGCGCCATCGGAGCGACATGACCCACCCTGAACTCGGAGCGGGAGTATTTGATGAATTCAAGATAATCGGAGTGAATCCGAGCCGGACCCCTTCCGAGTCTGGCAGAAGGGGAAGGCCCCCCTTCGGACTGGGTCCCAGCAGTCCGGGTCGGGGGTGTTACGGGATGGGTGTCCCTATCGGTCGATTTGTGGGCGAATTGCGGGACTTTTGAGCCCCGGCGGACTCCGTGTGCGCACCGGCGGTCCCAGATAGGACGCCTCGGCGGGGTTGGGGCCGGTCGATTCGCGTGATTCCTTGACGGATGGACTCGACGGACTGGAGTCCCCCGAGCTTCCACGGAGTGATCCGGAAAGTCCGCCCCGTCCGTGGAAGTTCTGATCTATACCATCCTGTCCGAACACTCTGGGAGAGTGTACTCTTACCCGAACTGGGGGAGCTAATCCAACCGGGGAGGACACCGCTGGAGCGGGCCCGGAGTTGGGTTCGGCGCCCGGTCTGGAAGGTTCAACTGACCCAGGGACTCCCATTACGGCGGACGACCTGCGAAGGCGGCGGTACAACCGCCCCCGACCCGGTTCCGTGCCGGTTACGCGCGGATGCAAGCGCGGTTAGAGTTTGGACCTTCCCCGACGTGGGCGCAACCCCCCCCCGGCACGGTTCGGCAACGGTTGGCCGAGCCGCGGGACGCGGTTAGGCTTGGGACCTTTGGAGATCTCTACGATTTGCGCCCGGTCCCCGACGGCCTATCGCGTCCGCACCCTGGGAGCAACGCGACAGTTCAGGATCCGTAATGGCAGAGCGGAACTGCCGAGCTCCCCAGGATCGAGTGCGGGGTCGACGCG
>JAKIWD010000087.1 GCA_022750205.1 Thermoplasmata archaeon | reverse complement strand
GGCTTGGGGGGCTTAGGCTTGCCCCCGACGCCCTGGCCAAGGATAGGATGATGCTCCGCTACCCCCGGGTCGTTCCGGGAAGCACGGGTGGACTGGACGGTCAGGGAGGGTCAAGGCCCCGGGCGCGTGGTCGTCCGGGGTCTTGATTCAAAGCCGGCCGGCCTAGGCGGGCGACCGAGCGCGCTGGGCCAGGATCTCCAGGTCGGCCCGCACCGCGGTCGCGCTCGCGTCAAATGCGGTTCGTTCCGACGCGGTCAGCTCGACCTCGACGACCCGTTCGACCCCGGCGCGCCCGAGGACGACCGGCACGCCCAGGCACAGGCCGGTGAGCCCGAACTCCCCGTTCAGGTGGGCCGTGACCCCCAACAGGCGGTGCTCGTTGCGGCCGAGGGCCTCGACCAGCTCGGCCTGCGCCGCGGAGGGGGCGTAGTAAGCGCTGCCCATCTTCAGCAGCTCGACGATCTCGCCCCCGCCCTTCTTCGTGCGCTCCACGAGCGCCGCGAGTCGTTCGGCCGAGATCAGGCGGGAGAGCGGCACCCCCGCCACGCTGGTCAGCGAGAGGATCGGGACCATGGTGTCGCCGTGGGTGCCGAGGACGAACCCGACCACGTCGCGCGGAGCGACCTTGAGCTCGTCGGCCACGAACCAGCGGAACCGGGCGGTGTCGAGCGTGCCGGATTCCCCGAACACCCGACCCGGCGGGAGCCCGCTGACCTGCCGGAACCAGTGGGTCATCACGTCGACGGGGTTCGTGACGACGAGGACTATGGCTGCCGGGGCGAAATCGCGCACGGCCTTGGCATGTACTTCCAGGATGTCGGCGTTCTTGCCCAGCAGGTCGGAACGGCTCATTCCGGGCTTGCGCGCCAGTCCGGCCGTCTCGATGACCAGGTCGGCGTCCCGGAGCGCCTCGAGCGAGGTGGAGCCGGTGACGCGCGTGGAGAATCCTAGGATCGGGGCGGACTGCTGGATGTCGAGGGCTTTTCCCTGGGGTAGGCCCTCGATGATGTCGACGAGCACGAGCTCGTCGGCGAGGCTCCGCTCCGCGAGTCGCTGGGCGAGGGTTCCGCCGATGTTGCCGGCACCCAGCACCACGATCTTGTGAAAGGAGCTCATCGTGACCCCGTGCGCCGGACGAGCCGGGCCCGGGTTTTAACCTGTCCGTGACCGCGCGTCCTCGGCGGGGTGGGAGGGGGCTGAACGGCCGCCCTTGGGGGGGTGCGCCCCGGACGAAAGGTTGATTTTTCCCACCGGACGTGCCCCGACGGCACGATGGACGTCAACGCGGTGTTGCTCAGCGTCCAGGAGCGCGACAAATGGCAGCACCGGCTCCGGCTGCTCGAGGGCTCGCTGGGCGAGATCCGAGAGCGCCGGAAGCGACTCGTCCAACGCCTCCGGAAGATCAAGCGCGACCTCGCCCGCCTGGGCGACTACTCCGACGCGATCCTCGACGCCACGCGCCGCCATCGGGTGGGAGGCCCGATCCATGCCGCGGACACCGGCCGGCTCCCTTCTCGATAAACAGCAGACGCTCGTCGCCGCCCGGCAGGAGACCGAGGCGGAGATCGCGCGGCTGACCCGGGAAGAGGAGTACCTTACCCAGCAGGTGCGGGAAGCGTCCGAACAGGTGCGCTACTACCAGGGTCTGCTGGCGAGCCACCGCAAGGAGTGGGGCAAGGCCCCGGCGCTCGCCGAGCTCGTGCGCCGGCTCGATTGAGCGTAGGGGCGCCCACGCGCGTTCTCGTCTTCGGTGCCGGGGCGACCGGCAGCCTGTTCGCGGCCCGGCTCGCGGCGGCCGGTCATGCCGTGACGATCGTGGGCCGCGCCGCCCACGTCCAGGCGATCCGTGCGGGGGGGCTCTCGGTGGAAGGGCTTCGCCCCGGTCGGTTCCAGCTCTCGGCCGAGGAGCAGGTCCCGGGGGACCTCACCCCGCACGCCATCCTCCTCTCCGTCAAGACCTACGACCTCGGGCCGGCGGGCCGGGAGGTCGGCGCTGCCCTGCGGACGCCCGTCCCTCTTCTCGCTGCGCAGAACGGGTTGGACGTCGCCGGGGAGCTGGCCGGCGGTCTCGAGGCCGGCGGGTGGCTCGGCGCCCCGCGATTTCTGGTCCGTGCCATCCACTCCGTTCCCGCGACCTGGCTCGGGCCGGGCCGCGTCCGGCAGGCGGGTGAAGGCGAGTTCGTGCTTCCGGCCCAGGACCCCGATGGCTCGTCGCCGCGGGAGGTTTGGGCGGGGTTGATCGGGTCGATGGGCTACCCGCTGCGCCGTGCCGCAGACTTTGAAGGGGAGGTCTGGCGAAAGTTGCTCGTCAACGCCGCGATCAATCCGGTCACGGCGGACCATGGGATCTTGAACGGGCAGCTCCGGGAGGACCCGTGGCGGGGCCAGGCGCTCGCGTTGCTCGACGAGGCACGCTCCGTCGCGCTCGCCGAGGGGCACCCGATCTCCCGCGATCAGGCGGAGGCAGACCTCTGGAGGGTCGTGACGGCGACCGCCGAGAATCGGTCGAGCATGCTCCAGGACCTTGAGCGCGGTCGCCCGACGGAGATCGAGGCGATCTCCGGAGCGATCCTTCGGGCCGGGTCCCGCCACAACGTGCGCCTGCCGGCGACCCAGCGGGCGTGGGACCGGATCACCTGGCGGGCCTCGGCGGCCCGCATTTCGCCAAAAGGGTCATAGTAGCCCCCCCCTCCGGCGGAACGATGGTCACGAAGCGGAGCATCGCCGATGCGCCGGTGCGCGGACGCCGGGTGCTGGTCCGGGTCGACTTCAACGTGCCCCAGACGTCCACGGGAGCGGTGGCCGATGACCGGCGCATCGTGGAGGCGCTGCCGACGCTCCATCACCTGCAGACCGCCGGGGCCCGTACCGTACTGATCTCGCACCTCGGCCGCCCCGGAGGGCAGCGCGACATGCGCTACTCCCTGCGCCCCGTGGCGCACAAGTTGTCGGCGCTCCTCGGCCAGCCGGTACCCCTCGCGGAGGACTGCGTCGGGATCCACGCGCTGGAGGCGACGGCCCGCCTGAAGAACGGCGAGTTCCTCCTCCTCGAGAACGTGCGGTTCCACCCCGGGGAGGAGGCGAACGACCCGGCGTTCGCCGCCCAACTCGCCCAGCTCGGCGAACTGTTCGTGGAGGACGCGTTCGGCACCGTCCATCGCGCCCACGCGTCGACCGTCGGCGTGGCCAAGCGCCTTCCGGCGTTTGCTGGGTATTTGGTCGAGAAGGAGATCCGTGGCCTCTCGCGCTTGATCGACCACCCGGAGCGGCCTTACGTGGCCATCATGGGCGGGGCCAAGGTGCGCGACAAGCTGCCGCTCCTCCAGAGCTTCCTCGGGCGTGCCCAGGCGCTGTGCATCGGTGGGGCCCTGGCCTTCCCGTTCCTGGCGGCCCAGGGCGCCCACCTGGGCGCCACCGCGGTCGAAACGGGCCTTGAGACCGAGGTCCAGGCGTTCTTCGATGCCGCCCGGGCGAGCGGTACGGACGTCCACCTCCCCACCGACTGGCTCATCGAAGTTCCCGGCGAGCCGGACGCGCAGGCGTGTCCGGCCGATCAGGTCCCCGAAGGCGCCCTCGCGCGGGACATCGGGCCGCGGACCCGAGACCGGTTCTACGCGGCGCTGGCCGGCTCGAAGACGGTGTTCTGGAACGGGCCGCTGGGATTGGCGGAGGACAAACGGTTCGCCGCTGGCACGCGCGAGGTGCTGGCCGGGCTGCGGGGGATCGAGGGATTCCACGTCTGCGCCGGCGGCGATTCCGCGCGCGTGGCCCAGGACCTGGGCGTCGAGGCGGCGTTCCAGTACATCTCTACCGGCGGCGGTGCGGCGCTCGAGTTCGTGCAGGGGCTGGAGCTACCCGGCCTCGCGGTGATCCCCGACGTCTAGGGGATCGTTGGATGCGACCGCCCCCCAACGGGAGCGGGGGCGCCGCATGGTCGATGGTCTCGGCGAGGTACCGGAGGTAGGGTGCATGCACTCGGGGGACGTCGAGCTCGATGATCTCGGGCACCTCGTAGGTGTGGTGTTCGGCCAGGTAGCGGAACAGCGCCCCGACGCGCTTGGGGACCGTCTTGAACACGAGGAGGGACTCCTCCTCCCGTTCCAACCGGCCGCGCCACCAGTACGTCGAGCCGATCGGGACGGTCGAGACGCACGCCGCCAGCCGGGCGCGCAGCGCCCCTTCGGCCAGGCGCCGGGAGACGACGCCGGTCGGGGCCGCGACGAGCACGAGCCGCATCGGCCCGGTCGCATCGACCGGATCCATCGGGTACGGGCTCATGCGCCCGTCCGCAGGACGACGCGTCCCTCGGTGCAGTCGACCGTCGTGACCGTAAGGTCCGAGAGGTCCACGACCGCGCAGTGGGCCGGTACCGGCGAGATGTTGCGCATCTTCTGGTAGTCGGTCTCGGCCTGCCAGGTCGACGCGTTGAGGAGCAGCACCCCGCGGTACTGGTCGATGCCGTAGGTGTGCGCGTGGCCCGTGACCAGGATATCCGGGGACGGGTCGATGACCAGGCCATCCCGTGCCAGGGGAGCGAGCGGCGTCCGGCCCCCGTACATCGGGGCGAGGTGGCGCATCGTGAGCATCCGCTTCATGACCTCGGTGGGGCGGGCGTAGCTCGCGCCGGGGATCGCCGGGATCAGATCGTCAAAGCTACGACCGTGATAGGCGGTTACCACCACGCCGCCCAAAGCGAACGTCGACGGGTTGCTGATCGAATGGACGTTCTCGGGGAGGGACGACCGGATCTCCGGCGGTAGGCCCGGCTGGGGCTCGGCCGGACAGACCGCGTCGTGGTTGCCGGGTACCACTACGATCTCCATCCGCGCCGGGAGCTCGCGCAACCGACGAGCCAGTTCCGCGTACTGTTCGAGAACGTCCCCGATGGCGAGGTCCCGCTCCTGATTGGGGTAGATCCCGATCCCGTCGACGAGGTCGCCGGCGATCACGACCTGCCGGATCTCGGCGGCGAGGGCGGGATCGGGTCCCCGGCCGTGGAGGAACTCGACGAACGACGCCCACTCCTCGGCGAGGAATGATTTGCTGCCGATGTGGAGGTCGGAGAGGAAGGCGACCCGCTCGGGGGTGGCGGTGCGGCGGGGGGTTCGTGGAGTGGTGACGTCCGGCCTGTGGGCGCTGAGCACGCGGGAGAGACGATCGCGTTCCCGACCCACCTGGACGACGACGCCGACGACCTCGTCCGGTAGGAACGGCGTCCGCGCCGCCTCCGTCCCGCGGGGGGCGAGCAACTCGATCGACCCGCTCGCGTCCTCCAGGGTAAGGAGAATGTGATGCTTCTCGGGGGTCTGTCGAACATCGCGCACCATCCCGATGACCGCCGCACGCCCTTCGGCGCGCGCGAGGTCGTGGATCGGCCGCACGTTCGCGAGTTCCGGGCGGCCCCGCAGCATGCGAGAGAGCGTCGCGAACCGGGAGGCGAACAGCTCGCCGTACGCCTCCAATGGCCCGCGCCCGGCGGCGGGTGTGGAGTACCCCTCCGAGACGAGCGCGTACGGCGGCGGTGCCACCGGGGCCGGCGCCGGGGCTCGGGAGGAGGCCGGCGCACGCTGCGCCATCATCTCCACGACCATCGCGTGGGTCACGAACGGCGATTCGGTGCCGGCCGAGTCGATCAGTGCCCGGGACAGGTCCAGGGGTTGCGGGGAGGTCAGTATCAGTTGGAGCGCCGAGGACTCGACGAGCTTGCGGTGCGACTCGAAGTAGGCGACCAGATGTTCGCGCATCCTGCCCGCAGGTGTACCGGCGGCGGGTCGCGTGCGCCTCGACCGGCCGGCGGAGCGTCGCCCCCCTGAGTCGGTCGACGCGAACGGCGCGTCGTCCAATGCCGGCGAGGGGCGCTCGCTATTTCAACCGTTTGGCCGCGAACTTGGGTCGGGCCGGAAAATAGGACCGATCCTACGCGCGGTACGATTCGACCGCGTAGTTCGCGCCCTTCGGGTACTTCTCCCGCAGGTGACCGACGAACTGGTCCGGGGTGCGGTCGATGTGCGCCGCGTACCACTTGACGACGACGTCGCGCAGCGTCTGGTGGACCTCCTTCAGGCTCACCGCGTCATCGGCGCTGTCGTACAGCACCGCCTGGGCCATCATCCGCATCCAACCGGAGTAACGGTGGTAGCTCTCGCCCTCGCACCACTCGAAGATCCCGCGCAGGTGGGACTTCCCTTCCGGCGTCTTGTAGTACCAGAATCGGAGGGTGGAGCCGAGCCAGCCCGGGGTGCGATCCTTGAGTTCGAGCGTCTTGACCGCGGCGAAGTCGAAGGTGTCGCGGAACGTCCACTTCGTCGGGTACTCCGCGAACGTGGCAAAGAGGGTCTGCGACGGTTCGACGGTGAGGTGGACGGACATTTCCTCGAACTGATTGTGGACCTCCCACAGATCCTGGAGCAGGCGACGGTTGAGCTGGGTGCGATGCGCGAAGTCCTCGCCGGGACGCTCGGTGACCGTGCGCTGGGCCTTCGCCAGGTCGAGCTTGAGCGATGCCACAAAGTCGTCCTCCGCGAGCGCTGGCTCCGGGGTCGCTTCGGGAATCGGGGAGGGGACGGCCTTCGCCTTTGCGCGACGGGGCATATTCGATGAACTCCGAGGCGGCCAACGAGGGCCGGCTATAAAGGAGTTGTTTGGACGAGGCAGCGCGGCTCCCGTCGACCACGAGAGCCAGACGGGCGGGTCCGGGATCCCCCACCGCGTCGATCGCCGACACTCTTTTCGCGCGCGGGTCAGTGACGGGCCCCGCAACCCCCGTCGGGAGACCGGTAGGATGGCGACGCGCGCGGTCTTCCTGGATTTCGGTGGAACGCTCGTCTCCAGCGACCTCGGCGTCTTTGCGGCATTCGAGGCGGCCTACGAGGCCGTCGGCCTCGCGCTCGCACCGACGACGTTCGAGCGCGCTGCGGCCGAGGTCGCGGCCTCCGCGGGGGATTTCGAGGAGGTGTACCTCGGCCAGCCCCCCGGCTTCGCGGACCAGTATCACGCCCTAGTCGTGGAACGGATCGGAGGTGCCGGCGCGACGGGCCGCATCCTGGCGGCGCTCCACGAGGTCACGACCTCCCCCCAACGGCATATCCCGTTCCCCGAAACCGCGGAGGTCCTCACGGAGCTCGATCGCCGGGGCTTCTCCCTCCACCTCGTCTCGAACAACACCGAACACCTGCACGAGACGCTCCGACGGTTGGGTTGGGAGCGACGGTTCCGGTCCGTCACCTACTCACAGGAGGCCGGCGCCGTCAAGCCCGACCCTCGGATCTTCCAGCTCGCCCTGCAACGAGCGGGTTGTCTTCCGGGGGAGGCGGTCCACGCGGGAGACTCCTGGGAGGCGGACGTCCTAGGGGCGCGCGGCGCGGGGATGGCGGGCGTCTGGGTAGATCGCGCGGGGAAAGGGCCGAAAAGCCACTGCCCGCGCATTCCGGATCTTCGCGGTCTCCTGGAACACCTGGGGACCCGCCCCGATCCGGCATCCGGGACCGAGGCCCTGGACCGACCCACCCGAATCGCGCGAGCGAGCCGTCGGTGACACGGACCCCCGGTCAAGGCCGGCGGGAGGCGAAAGCTCCCTCCAGGGGACGACGCCGTCGACCGCCTCGGTACCGTGGGTAGGCACTCCGGGCACCTCGAGGAAATGCTCCAGAAACAAGGCGAAATGGCGAACTCGGCCCTCTTAAATACCTCACCCGGCATGCCTTGCCAAGGACAGCCGAAGACGACGGGGAGAGCCTCCTCGTGTCGTCACGCATCACGGAATCACGACTCATGTTCGTCCCTGACTCCCGTCGTAGTCTCCGCGCACTCGTGGCCGACACCGAAGGTTCTCACTAGCCGTCTCCGGGGGGACCTAACCGGTCCGACACGTCCCCCAACAAGGAGAACACCAGAATGACCAGCGACCCTAACGCCGCAAAGTACCAGATCCGCGCCCGCATCGCCGCCGAAGGCGTCATCGACAAACCCGATGTCGTCGGCGCCGTCTTCGGTCAGACCGAAGGCCTGCTCGGCGACGAGCTCGATCTCCGCGATCTGCAGAAGTCCGGCCGCATCGGACGGATCGAGGTCGACATCGACTCCCGCAAGGGAAAGAGCGAGGGTGAGATCCTCATCCCGTCCTCGCTCGACCAGGTCGAGACCGCGATCCTCGCCTCGGGCCTCGAGACGGTGGACCGGATCGGTCCGTGCCGGGCCCATATCGAGGTCATCTCCGTCGAGGACATCCGCGTTTCCAAGCGCGCCAAGGTGGTCGAGCGCGCCAAAGAGATCCTCGCCAAGATGCAGGCCGAGTCCAAGGACGTCGGTGTCGACATCACCGAGTCGGTCCGCAAGGCCGTCCAGGTCGAGGAGATCACGACGTACGGGAGCGAGCACCTCCCCGCCGGGCCGAACATCGACCAGGCGGACGCGCTCATCGTCGTCGAGGGCCGGTCGGACGTGCTCAACCTGCTCCGATGCGGGATCAAGAACGTCATCGCCGTCGAGGGCACGAGCGTGCCGCAGACGGTCAAGGACCTCTCCCGCGGCAAGACCGTCACGGCGTTCACCGACGGGGACCGGGCCGGCGAGCTGATCCTGCGCGAGATGCTCCAAACGATGGACATCGACTTCGTCGCCCGCGCCCCGCGGGGCAGCGAGGTCGAGGAGCTCACGCAAAAGCAGCTCGTCAAGTGCCTGCGGAACAAGATCCCGATCAACCAATACCTGGAGATGACCGGGTTCGAGCAGACCGGCAACACCCGCGGCCCCATGGACGACCGCGGCGAAGGCGGCGGCGGGCGACCCGACCGACGGGACGAGCGCCGCGACGACCGCGGTCCCCGACGCGACGGCGGCGAGCGGGCCCCCCCGCCGCCGCCTCCGGCCCCCGTCCAGCAGCGCCCCCCTCCGCCTCCCCCGCCGCCTCCCGCGGTACAACTTTCGCCTCAGGCCAAGCAGTACTTCGACCTGCTCGCCCAGCTCGAGAACACGTCCAAGTCCGTCTTCCTGGGCGCCGACGCCGCCGTGATCGGCGAGGCCCCCGTCAAGTCGATGATCGAGACGC
>JAKIWD010000155.1 GCA_022750205.1 Thermoplasmata archaeon | reverse complement strand
GGCTTGGGGGGCTTAGGCTTGCCCCCGACGCCCTGGCCAAGGATAGGATGATGCTCCGCTACCCCCGGGTCGTTCCGGGAAGCACGGGTGGACTGGACGGTCAGGGAGGGTCAAGGCCCCGGGCGCGTGGTCGTCCGGGGTGTTGATTCAAAGCCGTCTGCCAAAGACCCATTAGGGGGCCGCCTGTCCCCGGAACTGCCATGGACTTCTCCCTCAGCGACGAGGAACGCGCATTCGAGGAGGCGGTGCGACGGTTTGGGGACAAGGTCCTCCGACCGAACGAGCGGAAGATCGACTCGGAGGGACGCATCCCGGATCTGGTGCTCGCCGAGATGGCGCGGCTGGGGCTGTTGGCGATGCCCGCCCCGACGGAGTACGGCGGCATGGGGGCGTCGGCCGTCCTGACCGAGATCGCCGCCGAAGAGATCGGCCGCGGCGACTTCTCCATGGCGACGGCCGTCTTCTTCCTGCTCGAGGCCGGTTGGGGCTGGATCCTCGGGAAGCGGGGGACGGAGACGGTCAAACGCCGCGTCCTCCCCGAGGTCACGGCTGGCCGCGCGTTCTTGGGCATCGCGACGACCGAACCGACGGGGGGCAGCGACCTCGCGCAAATGCGCACGCGCTCACGCCGCGAGGGCGATGAGTTCGTCGTGCGGGGGGAGAAGGCGTTCCTCTCCGGCGTCGAAGAGGCCAAGCGGCTCGGAGGGGGCCACTTGACCCTGACCCGGGCGGAGGCGGGCGGATTCAACTTCCTATACATCCCGACGAACTCCCCGGGGATCTCGACCCAGAAGTTCGAGAACATGGGGAGGATGGGCATCTCGACCGGGGCGATCACCTACGATGACGTCCGGGTGCCCGCGGAGAATCTCATCGGAGCCGAAGGCCACGGGTTCGGTTGTGCGATGGAAGGCTTCTCCGTCGCGCGGACGTTCGTCTCCGCGGCCTGCGTCGGGGCCGCCGAGCGAGCCCTGGAGATCGGCGCGGCGTACATCAAGCAGCGGACCGCCTTCGGCCAGCCGCTCGCCAAGTTCGAAGGCATCCAATTCGAGTTGGTCGACCTGTTCTGCCAGGTCGAGGCCGTGAAATGGCAATGCCGGAGAGCGGCATGGCTGCTCGACGCCTACACGCTGCGCGGCGACGACTCGCACCGCTCCGAGGTCGACCAGGCGGTCGCGGCCGTCAAGCTGACCGCGCCGCCCCTCGCCTTCGAGTGCGTCAAACGGGCGATGATGTGGCACGGGGCGGCCGGCTACACCAAGGATGTCGGGCTCGAGCTGGGGCTCCGGGGCGTGATGTCGTACATGGTCGGCGCCGAGGGCGGGTTGAACATCATGCGGATCATCCTCGGACGGGAGCTGTTGGGCCCGGAGTTCCTGCCGTACACGTGAGCGCGGCATGACCGGGGCAATCCGGGAACGCGCCTTCCACGCCTGGCTGCGTCGGACCCTGCCCTCGACGCTCACGCCCCGGTTGCCGATGGGCGACGATGTCGCTGCCATTTCCCTGGGGAGGTCCCGGTACGCGCTGCTGACGACCGACGCCCTCAGCGAGGGTACCCATTTCCTCCGGGACTCCCCGCCCGAGGCGATCGGTGCCGCGGCCATCGGTGCGAGCCTGAGTGACCTGGCCTCCAAGGGAGGCCAACCCCGCGCGGCGCTCATGGACCTGCTCGTCCCGTCGCAGACCCCGCAGCGCTGGTGCGAGCGCGTCACCTCGGGCGCGCAGGCGATGTGCGCGCGGCACGGCGCCGAGATCGTCGGGGGTGACACCAAACCGGCCCGGGGGCGGTCGGTCGTGGGCACGATGTTCGGTCTCCGTCGAGGAACTCACCTCCCGGCGCGACGGGACGCCCTGGCGGGGGACATCGTGGTCACCACCGGCTCTGTCGGGCGCGGGGGGGTCGCGGCCCAGGCGCTGCGGAACCCCCGACCCTCCCAAGCTGAGCTGACGGCGCTCCTCGACATCGAGCCCCGGGTCGTGGAGGGTGCGGCGCTCGCGGGGCATGCCCGGGCGATGACCGACTCCTCCGACGGGCTGGCCGAGGCGGTGCGACTGATCGCAGAGGCCAGCGCGACACGGATCGTGATCGATGAAGCCCGGATCCCGTGGGCCCCGCGCGTGAACCGGATCGCCCCCGACCGAGGAGCGCGGCGGAGCATCGGATTCTACGGGGGCGATTACGAACTCGTGGCGACCATCCCCCCGCGCCATCTCGGATCGGCGCACGCGGCGGTCGACCGGGTGGGCGGACGACTGTCGGAGATCGGTCGCGTGCACCCGGGGAAGGGTGCGTGGCTCGTGCCCGAGACCGGAGGCCGGCAATTTCCGCTGCGAGCGCCGGGCTGGGACCCCTTCTCCCGCCGACTCCCGGCGTGAACGAACCGGGTGGAACTTGGCGGGAGATTTCGGGGCGATCTCGTAAGGCGGTCCCTCCGTCCCAGCTCTCGTCCGGGCCGGTCGAGGCCGCGGATCGCGCCGGCTCGGTCCCCAGGACTGCGCCCTCGCTCCGTGAGGGGGTGGTTCCGGGTGACCTCGACCTTGAGCTCACGGCCCGCCCTCCGGCCGCCGCCGGTCGAGGTGACGAGACGCCGTGACGGACCGTCGCACTCTGCGGTTATGCTCAAGTAGCGGGGCCGGAGTGGGCGGCTGCCTTCCCGAAGGTGGGTTCCAATGGCCAACGCTGCACAGGAGATCAATCCGTTCGAGACCGCCCGCCGACAAGTCGACATCGTCGCGGACCTGCTCGACCTGGACAAGGGCACCCGCGAGATCCTCAAGAGCCCCAAGCGCGAGCTCACGGTCAACTTCCCGGTCCGCCTGGACGACAATTCCTACCGCGTGTTCACCGGCTACCGCGTGCAGTATAACATGGCCCGCGGGCCGACCAAGGGCGGGATCCGCTACCATCCCCAGGTCACGCTCGACGAGGTCCGTGCGCTCGCAGCGTGGATGACGTGGAAATGCGCGGTGGTCAACCTCCCCTACGGGGGCGGCAAGGGCGGGGTCATCTGCGACCCCAAACACATGTCCCGGGGGGAACTGGAACGGTTGACCCGCCGCTACGCCAGCGAGATCGCGCCGCTCATCGGGCCCGAGATCGACATCCCCGCGCCGGACGTCTACACCGACGGCCAGACGATGGCCTGGATCATGGATACCTACTCGATGCAACGGGGCTACAGCGTCCCGGGCGTCGTGACCGGCAAACCCATCGCGCTCGGCGGGAGCGAGGGGCGCGGAGAGGCGACGGGACGCGGCTGCGCGTACGTCATCCGGGAGTCGGCCCCCCACGCCGGCGTCCACGTCAAGGGAGGGACGATCGCGGTGCAAGGGTTCGGCAATGCCGGCTCCGTCGCGGCCAAGCTGCTCCATGACGAGCAGGGCGCCAAGATCGTCGCCGTCTCCGACACCAAGGGCGGCATCTTCAACTCCAACGGGCTCAACCCCCACGACGTCGACGCGCACAAGGCCAAGACCGGCAGCGTCGTCGGCTTCCCCGGCACCAAATCGATCGGCAACGACGAGCTGCTCGAGCTCCCGGTCGACATCCTGGTCCCGGCGGCATTGGAGAACCAGATCACCAAGGCCAACGCGAGCAAGATCCAGGCCAAGATCGTCGCCGAGGCCGCCAACGGCCCCACGGTCCCCGAGGCCGACAACGACCTGTTCGAGCGCAAGATCACCGTCCTGCCGGACATCCTGGCGAACGCCGGGGGCGTGACCGTGAGCTATTTC
>JAKIWD010000002.1 GCA_022750205.1 Thermoplasmata archaeon | reverse complement strand
GCCGCGACGCCGACGGCATTCATCAGGAACGAGGTGAAGAAGAACGGCAAGATCGCGCCGACGATCAGTCCGGCGACGACGAGCGGGTTGGAGATGTACAGCTGCTGGGTGAACAGCGTCCAGGCCACGTCGGGCGGCAGGTTGGGCTGCCACTCACGGGCCGCCGCGAACGTGTAGGCCGCGAACAGGGCGAGCGCCGCCAGGACCGCCGATCCGATGGCGTATCCCTTGGTGATCGCTTTGGTGGTGTTCCCCACGGCGTCGAGCGGGTCGGTGACGGCGCGCGCCTCGGGCGGGAGTTTGGCCATCTCGGCGATGCCCCCGGCGTTGTCGGTGATCGGCCCGAACGCGTCGATGGAGATGATCATGCCCGTCACGGCGAGCATGCTCGCCGCGGCAAGGCCTACCCCATACAGTCCGAGCTCGTTGTTGACGACGTAGTGACCCCAGGTTCCGGTGACGCCCACCGCGGCGAACGCGCTGAGGGTTCCGGCGACGATGACGAGGCCCGGGACCCAGACCGACTCAAGGCCGACCGAGAGGCCCGTGATGACCGTCGGGCCGGCTCCGGCCTGCGCGGACTCGGCGATGCGGGCGACCGGCCGGTAGCTCGCGGAGGTGTAGTAATCCGTGGTGATCACGATCAGGACCATCACGATCAGCCCGACCGCGGTCGCGCCGAAGATCCCGAGACTCCCGTTCATGAACCAGACGTCGAGCGCGTACAGGCCCACCAGCCCGACGGCGGTCGTTCCGGCCAACCCCTGGTACAGCGCCCCCATGATCGACCCGCCGGGCCGCATGCGAACGAACTGGGCGCCCACGACGGTCGCCACGATCGCCCACGCGCAGACGAGCAGCGGGTAGAGGATCGCATTGGGGAAGGCGACGGTGACGCTGGAGATCAGATAGGCCAGCAACATCGCACTGACGGCGGTCACGACGTAGGTTTCGAACAGGTCCGCGGCCATCCCCGCGCAGTCGCCCACGTTGTCGCCGACGTTGTCGGCGATGACAGCCGGGTTGCGCGGGTCGTCCTCCGGGATCCCCGCCTCGAGCTTGCCGACGAGGTCCGCCCCGACGTCGGCGCCCTTGGTGTAGATCCCGCCGCCGACGCGGGCGAAGAGGCTCATGAGGGAGGCGCCAAACAGCACACCGGTCATCGACAGGACGTTGCCTCCGAAGAGCGCGTAGAATCCGACGAGCTCCAAGAGGGCGAGCCCGGCGACCGACAGCCCCGTGACGCTGCCTCCCCGGAACGCGTAGCTCATCGTCGCGGCGAGGTTCGCCTTGCGAGCATGCGCCGCGGTCCGCACGTTGGCGCGGACCGACACCAGCATCCCGACCGCCCCGGCCAGCGCGCTGCCCGCGGCCCCGAAGATGAAGCCGACGGCGAGGTCGGCGCTCGTCGTGAAGTTGGTCGAAAGGCCGAACGCCACGAAGATGATGACCGCGAGGACGGCTCCGACCGCCGCCACCGCCAGGTACTCGCGTTTGAGGAAGGCGATGGCGCCCTCACGGATCGCGAGCGAGATCGACTTCATCGTCTCGTCCCCCTCGTCCTCGCGCAGGACGAGGAACGTCTGCACGCCGGCGTAGCCGAGCGCGAGCAGCGAAGCCAGGACGACGACAATCTCCAGTTGCGAGGTGGACAGGCTCATCGATTTCCCTCGGGGCGGGTCCGGCTCCGCTCACCGGGTCGTCTATTAAAGGATTATTGCCGGGGTTTGGCGCGCGAAATTGGGCGCCTCTACCGCCGAGAACCCCCCCGTCTTGCCCAGCGCGCGGTTCATAACCCCATAGTCGCTAGGCGATTCGAATGTTGTCGGGGGGCTCGACCATCGCCGCCCAGGGTCGCAGGACCCGGGTCCCCTGTCGATACTGCGGGCGGAAGATCGAGCTCTCGGGCATGCGCGCGCACCTGCGTGACGCCCACCAGCTCGGGAGCGCCGACCTGGAGACTTCGTTCCTCAACGCTCGTCGCGAGGCACGCCGGACCAGCCGGACGACACGGCGTTAGCGCGCTCGATGGTCTCAGGGCGCGAACGAGCGCACACGGACTCGCTCGGCGATCATGTCGCAGGCCGCCGGCTGGGCGACGGACTCCTGGCCCTTGATCCCGTGACGCCGGATCGCCACGGTCCCCTGGGCCGCCTCTTGGTCACCGAGCACGAGTACGTAGGGGATGCGCTCGAGCTCTGCCGCCCGAACTCGTTTGGACAGGGTCTCTTCGCTGCCCGTCGCCTCCGCGCGGATCCCCTTCGAGCGTAGCTGGGTCACCAGCGCCGCGACCCCCGGCGCATGGGGCTCGGAGACGGGGAGCACCCGAACCTGGACGGGCGCCAGCCAAGGCGGGAGCCGGCCGGCGCAGTGTTCCAGGAGGACGCCAATGAACCGCTCCCAGCTGCCGAGGATCGTTCGATGGATGACGACCGGCACGTGCATCGCGCCGTCCGGTCCTTGGTACTCCAGACCGAATCGTCGTGGCAGCTGGAAGTCGAGCTGGATGGTCCCCGTCTGCCACGGGCGCCCGAGGCTGTCGCGCAGGTGGATGTCGATCTTCGGCCCGTAGAACGCCCCCTCGCCGGCGTGCAACTGATACGGGGTCCCGGACGCCTTCAGCCCTTCCTCGAGGATCGCCTCCGCACGGTCCCACAGTGCCGGTTCCCCGAGGAATTGGGCCGGGCGGGTGGAGAGCTCGTACGACCACTCGAACTGGAACAGTGAGAACGCTTCGCGCACCCAGCGGAGCAGCGTGGCGACCTCGGCGGCGATCTGATCCTCGGTCACGAAGAGGTGGGCGTCATCCTGGATGAACTCACGCACCCGGGTCATCCCGTGGATCGTGCCGCTCGCCTCGACCCGGTGGAGAGGCGCGAACTCGGCCAATCGCATCGGCAGCTCGCGGTAGCTGCGCGCGCGCGACCGGAAGATGAGCATGGACCCGGGGCAATTCATCGGCTTGATCGCGAACTCGCGTCCATCGAGCGAGGTCAAGAACAGGTCGGCCCGGTAGTGCTCCCAATGTCCGCTGGTCTCGAAGATCGACCGGGCGAACATCAGCGGGGTGCGGATCTCCGAGTAGCCTTCTGCGTGGAGATGTTCGAGCACGAACTTCTCTAGCTCGCGCACGACGATCATGCCCCGGGGGTGCCAGAATGGGAACCCGGGGCTCTCTTCAACGAACGAGAACAGATCGAGCCGGGGCCCGAGGACCCGGTGGTCGCGGGCTTCCGCCTCGGCCCGCAGACGGAGGAACGTGGCGAGTTCTTCGGCCGTAGGGAACGCCACCCCGCGGATCCGCTGGAGGGGAAGCCCGTCGGCGGTGCCGCCTTGGGTCACGGCCGAGAATCCCAGGAGGTGGATCCCTCGAAGGTGTCCCGTGTGCGGCACGTGCGGGCCCCGACACAGGTCGAGAAAGTCCCCGGTCGAGTAGAACGAGACCCTCCCGTCCGCCGGTACGTCGGCGATGTATCCCTGCTTGTGACGGTTCTTGGCGAGGAGTTGGAGGGCTTCGGGTTTCGAAAGCTCGCGCCGGGCGAACGGTTCTTGCGCTTGGACCGCCCGGGCGATCGCCGCTTGCACCTGGGATATGTCCTCCGGGGTCAGGGGTCGAACGTCAAAATCGTAGTAGAACCCCTCCTCCGTCGGGGGGCCTACAGTGGGTAGGGCCGAAGGGATCACCTCCGTGACCGCTTTGGCGACGAGGTGGGCGGCCGAATGCCGCAGGATCTCCTTTCCCGCCGCGTCGTCGAACGTAAGCGGCGCCAGTTCGCCCGGGCCTACGATCGGATGGCTCAGATCGACCGGGATGCCCTCCCAAGTCGCGGCGAGCAGCCGCTTTCGAAGGTCCGGTCGCCAGCGCTCCAACGCGGCGCCCACGGGGCTCCCCCGCGCGACGTCGGCCTTCCGGCCGTCGGGGAACGTCACCGTGATCGCCGGAGCGTCTTCGGACACGGCTAGGGGGTGAGCCGACCCACGCCGAGACGAAAAGGTTTCGGGAGAAAATCGTCACCTGCGCGATGTCGGCGGGGTTGAAGGGTCGTGCGCCGCTCCAGTTCCCATGCGCCCATAGCTTCTAATCAGCAAGGTCGCGAAAACGAGACGGGGCAAGATGGCCGATATTCCGGTGCGCCCACTCCGGTTCGCTCCCGCGCCGCTTGAAGGCCGGTTACCACAACCTGTATTGTGGTACGGGATCCTCACCCTGGTCGCCTCGGCGATCTTCGTCGTCGTGCTCACCTCGATCGGGGGAATAGTCGGAGCTGCCGGTTCTCTGCTGGGCGCAGCTCTCGTCGGAGGCGCGTTGCTCGAAGCGGCGTGGAGCGGCGGGCAGATTCCCTCACCCACCGGCCCGCCGGCCGGTCGCTCGTCCCCACGCCCAATTGCCTTGTCGGCCCGTCCTCGACGGCTCCCGCCGGTTCCGGCGCGAATGGTTTCGATGTCCTCGCGAACCCCTTACGGGGAGTTTGGGAAGGTCCCAGCCCGCTTCTCGACCCTCACCGGAGTTCATGCCTCGGCCGGCGCTGGCGACATGATCTGGGAGGCACCGGACCTCGGTGCGTCGGAGCTCCCGGTCCACCTGGTGCCACCGGTGCCCGAGACGTTCGCCCCGATGACTCCCACACCGTCCTCGGGCGTTTTCGCCAAGGGCGAGCCTTCCTTCCGTATGGAGGAGACAAGCACAAGCGGCTCTTCGTTCGGTCGGCCGTCCGTGACGGTAGGGGACGCCGACGGCCGGGGCATCTCCACCGAATTCGAGTTCTCGGGTTCCACGGCGATCGAACTCGAGGCGCTCAGCCCGACGCCCCCGCACCTTCGCTTGGAAGGGGCCCCCGCATCCGCCGCTCCCGCCGACCCTCCCGTGCCGGAATCCTCCCGCGCCGGGAGGCCGCGCTGCGCCACTTGCCGTCGGACGGTCGAAGACCCGGTCGATTGGAGACATTGTCCGGAGTGCCGACGAGCTCTCTGCGCCCGATGCGCGGTAGCGGCACTCAGCGCCCAGGCCCGCGCGTGGTGCGCGATCTGCGCGCCGCTGTACGTAGCGGAGGAGTCGGCGCAAGTTGAATGGCCCACCCCTCCGCCGCTTGACGGGGAACGACCGGGGCTCTTCGCCACCCCCGGGTAGGCGTCGGCTCGCGAGGACCGAGCGCGACCCCCCTGGGGCGCATTGGAACCGCTCGGCGAAGCCCGGGAATTCGCAGGCCCGACGTCCTACCCCGGAAGGGACTCGGTTAGAAGGCGCCCCCCCGTGGACGCGGTCTCCGAGTTGGCCGGAGCTTCCAACGTGTCCGCACCGCTCCCCTTGGTCACGAGGCAGGTCGCGACCTCCGAGCCCAAACGGCGATCGGAGCGGGTGGGGGTTGCGACGGCGGAGCTCAACGCCAGGCGAAGGAAGTCACGTTCGGGCCGCCCGGCCCCGTCCCTGGCATAGTACGCCCGAGCTCGTTCGGAAGGCGGCCAACCTGCGGGCGGAAGGCGAGCCGTGGCCCTTGGGTGGCCCAGGTCGTTGGCCCGAAGGCCGAAACTTGCCGGGGGGCGGTCCTCGACCTCCCGAGCGCGGGTTCACTTGGGAAGGTCTCCTAACCCACATCACGACGTCCGAGAAAGACCCCCGCTGCTAGGCACGCGACGCTCACGAGCGAGAGATACCATCCGATTCCCGGAGCCCAGACTGCCGTTGCGCCTTGGAGCGAGGAGCCTCCTGCAAAGGAGTTCCAGGGGCCCGAACTGGAGCTCCAAGTCGAGCCGCAACACCCGCCGTTCGCAGAGTAAAACGTCCAGCCATTGCAAGCGGGACCGGGGTTCGGGGTGGGAGATCGACTCTGGTTTGCGGGCCCGCTCGCTACACCTGCCCCTAAAGGGGTTGACTTCAACCCCTGATCCGAACAGACATCTGCCGGCTGCTCCGCCAATAGCAGCACGGGGCCGAGTGCGCAGGTGACGATCGCGACCATCCCCAGGACAAGGAACAGCCTCGAAAGATGACGTGGGATGGCCGTGAAGACCGCCGCCCCCAGCGCCGCTGCTAAGACCGCCGCAACGGACGCAAAGGATACGGCCTCGAGATAGAGGGTGCCGGTAGAAGTTAGGCCGGCGGCTTGGTATGTGCCCACCCCGGCCTGAATCCCGCAAGAACCGGACTGGGTCACACCGACCCAGTCCGGGTAGAGCGTTTCGACTATCTGGTGACACGACCCCGAGGCGACGGTGGCCGTGACGGTGTACCAGCCGGCGAAGCTGGCGAGGATAAGCAGCCCTGCTCCGATTCCGAAATAGGCAACAGACGCGGTCCGAGCCCGGCTCAGCGCGGGCTTCGCCGCCGGGCCCCCCACAGTTCGCTCCCCGCTGCCGTTCAAGACCGGACCGGACTGTCCCATATATTCATGGCTTAAACTCCCGGCGGCCGTACGCCCCCCGAACCTCGCAGGAAGCAGCCGTCCAGGCGAAGGGGACCGAGGGGTCGCGATCCCGCCGCAGGTGTTCCCGAAGGGCGTACTTGAGTCGGTGAGCGCTCGCCGTGGCGCCGGGCCGATCCTTCCGCCGGGCGAAGCCCTCGATGAGCCGGTCCATCAGCGTAAAGCCGCTCCGGTCCGGAGGAATGAAATGAAGGTGGAACCGGGGGTGGCGACCCAGCCAGCTTTCCACCTCCGGCAGGACGGGCAACAATCGGGTATCGACCAGTAGATGGACATCGAGGATCCGCGGCGTCTCTTGGTCCGCCCTCTGGAGGAATGCTCGAAACTCCGCCCCCGGTCGGCGGCGTCGGGGCTTCCTTGGCAACCTCTGGCCCTTTGTCGCGGAGGGCGCGCGCGGGAGCCGTTCGTCGGTGGAAAATGCAATGGCCCGCGTAGGGGGGTTCAGGTAGAGGCCCACGAGGTCGGTGACCCGTTCGAGGAACTGCAAACCGACGTCGGCGGGCCGAACAGGGAGGGTGGGCTCACCTACGGGTCGATGGACGCCCCGAATCCGCTGTACCGTGGATTTGCTTATCCCTAGTGTTCGAGCTAGCCTCCTGGCGGGCACCTGTCTCCCAGCGGGAAGGCCCGGCTCGTGACTCGAGCGAATCACCGCCTCGACCTTCGCCATCGGGATCAACGGGGGTCGCCCGGAGCGAGGTGCGTCGCGGGTCAGGCCGGCCACCCCATGCGAAAGGAGTCGACGGCGCCATAGCGCGGCGGTGGCGGGGCTCGTGCCAAGTTCCCGCGCGATGTCCTTGTTCCGGGCACCCTCCGAGGCGAGCAGGGCGATCCGCGCCCGCAGGACGATCCGCGAAGGAGTTCCGGGGGACCCGGCGAGGGCGAGCAACTGGCGCCGCAGCTCCCAGTGGAGACGAACTGACGGCGCACGCCGCACGCCACCGACATCCGTGCTCGAGTTAAAATGGGTTACTTATGGGTCAATGGACCGCACTGATAAGGAGAAAACGCCCACGTGGCCCCGATGAGTACCGCTCGAATCCGCGGTCTGCGTTCCGGCTCTGATGCCAGGCGTGCGGGGTCCCCCGACACTGAACAGCGCATCCCCGCTCGACCAGGGCGACGCCCGGAGTGACTGAGATGGATCCGTTTGCACCAGTCTGGCTCAGTCTGCTGGCATTCTTTGCCGCGTTGATCAACGGGGCCGTCGGATACGGCTTCTCGTCGATCGTCACCCCCGTGGCGATCCTGTGGTACACCAACAAAATCCTGAACCCCGCGCTCGTCATCGTAGAGGTTGCGGTCAACTGCACGTTGCTCTTGAGGGAGCGGCGGCTCATTCGGCAAACGTGGGGGCGCGCGCGGCCGGTGGTGACGACCCTCTTCCCAGGAGTCATCCTCGGCACGATCGGCCTTGCGTATCTCGCCGTGAACGACGTCAAAGTGATCGTCTACGCGACCCTTCTGCCCCTGGTACTTCTGCAGCTGGTCGGCTTCTACCGTCCGTTCAAGAATGAACGACGGGGCGGCTTGGCGGTCGGCCCCGGGATCGGCTTCCTCTACGCCCTCACGACCATTTCCGGGCCGCCCCTCGCCCTCTTCTTGCGGAATCAGGGCATGTCGAAGAACGAGTTCAGATGCGCGATCGCGCAGATACGGGTGGCCGAATCGACACTTACACTCGGGACTTATTTTGCCTTCAGCAGTTTGTTCGGGGCCAATCTCATCACGCTGCCGTCGCTCAGCCTTCTCCCGGTGCTGGTTTTGCCGGTAGTCGTGGGCATTCCCCTCGGGACGTTGCTGCTCCGCTCGGTGAGTCCAGAGTTTTTCCGCCGCTTTGTCATGTCGATCGACGCGCTGCTCGTCTCTTACGGGCTGTCCCGCGTGGCCGTTGCGATGAAGTGGGTTTCGAACGAGGCGTCCTACCTCGCTCTCGCGGTCGCTTTTGCCGCCATCGGGGTCCTGACGTGGATCTCGCTCAACGCCATCCGACGGCCCTCGGCAGAGCCGTCGAGGGAGGAGCCGCCGGGACCACCTCCCGTCTGGGCCCCGACACAACGTGACTGAGGCCGGACGAAACGACCTAAAACACCTCGAGGAGAATCGCGGCCCCAGCGCCGCCACGTTGACTCGCTCCGGCAGGCGGGCTACCACATGTTCCGGATCGCCGGGGTGCGGGGGCGGATCTACGCCCACCACATCCTGGACGATCGCCCCCGATAGTTCGCGATGGCCCTCGCCTACCTTCGAGAGAAGGCGCGAGAGGCCCCGAACAACCTCGGGTGGGCGTGCAACGGCGGTCGCAAGCCTAATGCCATCCACGTCGACAGCGGAAGCGGTTTCGTCTCGAAGGAGTTCCGCGAGTTCTGCCGGGCTCACGGCGTCTCGGTGAACTACAGATTGCCGTACGACCCCCGAGGAAGAGCGAAGCTCGAACGGTTCCGCGGCATCCTCACGCAGGGCCTCGTGGAGAAGGGGCGCTTCCGTTCGCCGAGTCAACTCCGCCGGGAGCTCTTCGAGTGGCGCGGGCGGCACAACCGAGCTCGGATCCACGGAGGGATCGGTTGGACGACCCCGTACGAGGCCTGCCACGACCCCAAGTTGACGAACAAGATGCGGGTCAGGAGCCGCTGAAGGTGGCAAGATTTCTTGACAGTTCAACCGGCAACATATCCTGACATACTACACCTGTAGCCATGTCCCCTAGTCGGGTCTCTGCCGTGCGGTCAGCTCGCCCATCACTCATCACTGGTCAGCTGGTTCTAGTTGGTCATCATCCCGCACGCCAAGAACCCATCAAGTGGATCGTTCGTGAGTTACCGGGATCGACGTGAGCTCCTCCGTGATGTGGAAGATGCCACCTGCCGCCCCGGCCTCAGTGAGCTCGGGAAGCTGATCGGTGTCGAACGATCCAGCCACCCAAACCGGGCCGCCGGAGGAGAGGGAGCGTACGGCATGCCAATCGATGCCCTCGGCTCGGGGGCTGTAAACCACGTCCCGGACGCCGACACCCCTTGCGGCCGCCGCCAATTCCGGGATGGCGAGGCCGGACCACTCCGTTGGCTTCGAGACCGCGCGGCCCCCCCTTACTTCGACCTCGAACGCGATCTCAGGGGAGAGCTTCCACGCCTGCTCAAGCTCCCCTGACCGCTCGAGGACCGCGCTCGAGAGAACGGTGCGGAACGCGCCAGCGACGACGATATCGATCGCCTGATCCGCGGTTCGCACGCCGGCGTCCACCCAGATCTCGGCGGCCCGGGAGATCTCCTGCAGATAGTCGAGTTGGGGTTGGTCGTGCTCGAGGCCGTCCAAGTCGACCACATAGATTCGCCCGAACCGTTCTGCCAGCTGATCACTGACGTCGAGCACGTCGAACAGCTGACCATCCGGGGTCTTTGCGGGTTGAGGACCGCTCGCGCCCGGGAGCATCACCTGACCCGCTTGTAGCATCAGGCAGGGCATGAGAAGACCCCGGATCGCCCGTCCGGTCTCGGAAGTAGGGGGTATCCGTCGCCCGCGGTTCACGGACCCCTCCACTCGGCAGGAGGTATCCCTCTTTCGGGCCCTCTGGTGTGCGGCCGAACCCGTTAAGGGCGGGGAACCGCTCCGCCCCTCGAGGAGGCAGAGGACAGCTGACGGTGACCGGCCTTCATGGTCGATTGCTGAGGAAAGTCCCCTCTCCTGGGATCGCGGGGGCGGGCGGGAGCCCGCCGGGCGAGAGCCCGAGCCACGGAGCAGAAACGACACAGTCGAGGGGTACGGTGAAGGCGTCGCGCCGGAGCTTCCCCTCGGATATGGTGAAACGGCCGTCTCCCCGGGAGCAAGCCCTGAGTGACGGGATGAGGAAGATCCCCTGACCGTCGAGGAGAGCGCGCAGTCGAATGCTGTCATGAACAGAAAGGGGCTTACTCCTGCCACCTCAGAGAAACCGCCCCTGTTTCGTCCTTTCAGGGGCGGGGCGTTTGGAGCGTCGAAGACGCCAACAACCCATTCCGCCAGCTCGCCGGCCGTGGCTCCCGTCGTTTCTCCATCGATCGGGAGCTAACCTCTTCCCGGGGGGGCCGCACGGCTCCCCCGGCCCATGTTTTCATCCTCGACCGATGTACTTGCGCCGCACATCGCACCTCGGCAGCGACGTGCTCCTGGTCATTTCCCCAATGATCGCCGCCTTCGAGTCGAGGCGTCGGTCGGAGCGAGTCCGGGTCGCGATGAAGGAGATCTAGTCTGGCCGCCGACGCACGTGCTCACTCGGCCCGTTCAGCCAACTCCCGAGAAAGTCGTGGCCGTCCTGCCCTGGAAAGCCGAAGGGCCGCGGTGGCGGGTCGTGGCCAGAAGGTCGGGCTCCCGACGGGCACGTCGCGGATCATCGTCACGAGCCCGCCGGGGGGCCTACTCAACCCCGCCGTGTGGTATGGGTCCCGGTAGCGGGATAGGGGGCGGTACCGGCAGGGTTCAGCTTGTCTTTGGACCCTGCCCCGATTCCGCTTGCATGCTCGTAGAAGCCCGATGAATTGCCCGGCCACCCGTTTTCCCCTGGATTCGTTCGGTGACACGCCATTCCACGGAGAGGCAGACCCGGTTGCAGAAGGCCCTGTCCTGCCTGAAAACCCCAAGGAGGACACTCACCGTTACTAGGCCTGATCCATCTCTTCGGGAACTTTCAGGTGTCGACTCCCGGGGCGGGCGGGAGATGAGGATCGCCCCCGAAGGTTGCCCGAGCGGCCTCAATGCTTCTGAACATCGGAAAAGCGCGAAGCGCGAGAGAGGAGCCGAGCGCCAACAAGACGACGGCCGAGATCAAGATCGAGTACCACGAGATCGGAATCAGCCCGATCGTCTGGGTGAGGAGAAGGATGACCGTTGCGCTCGTGAGTCTCGCGTTCAGGATGACCGACACGGGTCCCGCACGACCAGGGCGGAAGATTCTACGAGCAATCGGATAGGTGGCTCCTACCTTCAGAACCGTCGCCGCCCCGGTGAGGACGAGCAGCAGTGGCCAATGCGCGAGGACCTCCCCGACATCGACCCTGAGCCCGACCGCAATGAAGTAGACGGGGACGAAGAGGGCGAAGGCGAATTTCCGCGTGTCCGAAACGAACGTCCGGTCTGCATACTCAGCGAAGATCAGCCCCATCAGGAAACAAACAGGATTCCGGGAACGCCGACCAAGGCCGATAGGACCGAAAGCACGCTTAGCGAGAAGAGCAGGGTCCGCGCTCCAACGTTCGCAAACGTCCCAGGTGTCCGCTCGGCCGCCGCGCGAGAGAGCCGAGGAAGGTAGACCGCAGCAACGACTAGAAACCCAAGGACAACCAGTGTGAACAGGAATCCCGGACCGGTAAAGAAGGTGGTTACCGTAACACTCGAATCTTCGAACAGATTGACCACCAGCGTCGCGGCGAGAAGGAGCCGACCGAAAGGGAGCTCGGTGAGCTCGAATTGGTGCAGTGTGGTGTAAACTACTGAGATTGAGGTGTCCGCGAGCGCGGTGGCTCCGATTACGCTCACCAGCAGAGGGGCATGGGCGCCCCAGAACAGCAACGCGAACAGGCCGAGGAACGGAACGAGGAACGCGGGCAACCCGATCGCGATGGCTTGCTTAGCGTGAGCACGGATGTATGCCATCCCAGTTTCCAGTCCGGCAAGGAACACTATCAGAAGACTGCCGATGATGACCAGGTCAGTTGTACCTTCGGGGAGGCTAATCCCGAGCAGGGTGACGATCAAAATGCCTGCAACGATCTCGAGCGCTGTGATTGGAAGCGCCGTCCGATGGGCGATGAGCGCAGTAAGGATTGCAGCCCCGAGGACAATCGTAAGATCGAGGTCCAGGGCGGCCAAAGTCGGCTCAGCTAGGCCGACCCACGGATATAACTCCCGGGCAGGCGTTCCGGGGATGCAGCGCAAGTCTCGGCGGAAGAAGGGGGAGGGCGGAAGACACCCCGAGGGGCGTACGCACAGGACACACTTTGGATAGGCGGCTGCTGCGGAACTCGCTCCCGATGTGGGAGGCTCACCGACCGGCCCATCCTAAACGCTCGGGGAGCCCTAGTGGAGTGTCCTCCGAATGGCTTCGGTCATCGCCGGTGACGCCGGTGGGCGGGGGTCCGAGTCGTCCAGCCCCTGTCGCCCCCGTCGGAGGAACGAGCGAGTCTCGAGCACTGGGCTCGGGGTCGCTCCACCCCGAACCGGCTCGTTCTGCGAGCGAAAATCGTTCTACGGGCTGCCGACGGAGTTCAGAACAAGTAGATCGCTAACGAACTTGGCGCGCAGCCCAACACCTGCGCCCCCTGGCGCCACCGCTTCTACCGCCTTCGTCTCCACGGCCTTGAGAGTGACGCCCCTGGGGCGGGCGGACCGACTCTGATCTCGGACTCCACCATCCGGGCGATCGTTCACGAGACGCTCCGCACGAAGCCGGCGGACGCCACCCATTGGTCCGCCCGAATCACAGCCACCCGATTTGGGGTCACTCCCAGCACCGTCCACCAGATCTGGAGCGCCCGATGCCTCCAACGCCACCGACTGGAGCGCTACACGCTCAGCAAGGACAAGCACTTCGAGGAGAAGCTCCGGGACATCGTCGGCCTTTACCTCAATCCACCCGAGCACGCTCTCGTGCTCAGAGTCGACGAGAAGACCCAGATCCAGGCGCTCGATCGGACCGAATCGATCCTCCCTCTGCGCAAGGGGATTCCGGAACGTCAGACCCGTGACTATCGGAGGAATCGCACCACGGACCTGTTCGCTGCCCTCGACATCTCGATCGGGAAGATTACGGGAGAGTGCCACAAGCGCCTTCGCGCCAAGGAGTTCCTCGCCTTGTTGCGGACCATCGAGCGGACCACTCCTCCCGCGCCCGATCTCCACCTCGTCTTCGACAACCTCGCCATCTACCGAACGGCCAGGGCGAGGCGCTGGGTAGTGCGCCACCCGCGATTCCACTTCCACTTCGTGCCCACCAGTTCGCCGTGGCTGCACCAGGTCGAGCGGTGGTTCAAGGAGATCACGGACAAGCGGATCCGACGGGGGACGCTCCGAATCGAACTCGAGCTGATCGAGGCCGTGAAGCTCTACATCGAGCGGTACAACGAGGTCCGAAGCGGTCCAACTGGAGAGCGACGGCTGACGAGATCCTCACCAAGATCGAGAAGCACCGGATGAACGTAGACCTGACGGGGACACCACACCAGTTCTTTCGTTCCAGACGTCGAACTTCCTTGCTAGAAGCGGCACTCGGCCTCCTTCAAGATGCCTCAAGGTATCAGATAGGGTTCGATTGAATCGACCCTACTCGGGGTCATTGCCGATTCACGGTCCCGTCGTTTATCGGGCTGATCGTAGCAACTCGGGCGACGTTCAAGCGCCGTGGCCGCGAGCACACGATGGGCAAATGCGCGCACCGCCTTTTGAGGCCAACTCTGCGGCACAGCTCGCGCAGAATGGACGGGAGCATTCCTGGCATGCGGACCCCGTTGTGATGCTCCCAACCCGGCCGCATCGACCGCAGACCCCCCCGCTGGAACTCGGACCCGCCGCTCGGAGTGCCTCGAGTTCGAGCGCCTGAAGGAGCGACTCGTACTCTACCTGCGCGGCCAAGCCTTCGACCGCGTCCGATGGCGAGGGTCCTCCCGGGGCTCGCCTCACGGCGCGCCGGACAGGTTTGGGCGCGATCGACGAAGGGTGACCGGCACGATCCGGGTGCGTTTTCCCCTCCGAGCCGACGTCGAGGTCGAGGTCGCGCAACAGGTCATCGACCTGGGCGGCGAGGCGATCCGCCGCCGCGACCGGAGTTGGGGAGGTTGGAGCGACGCGGGACGGGCGGGGGTTTCCGCGTTCCGGAGGATGCCCGGCCCCTCTGATTGGGGACAGCGGGGCTTCCGTCAGGATCGTGCCCGGGGCGTTCGGCTGGCTTCGAGCTTCCCACTCGGCCCGGGCCACCAACACATACTCTCCCGATTCGAGGGCGCTCTCCGTCAGGGAGACGGGCTGCTCGGAGAAGTCGCCCCAAATGACGGCTGTGGTGGCCCCCACCGTCGCGACGACACCGATCGATGAAGACAGCAACCAAAGGGGCACCCGGCTGGGGTGGACAATCGTCGCCTGTTGGAAGAGGAAGTATGACAGAACGAAGCTTGCACCCGCGACGAAAACCAACGGCAACACGGCGCGGAGGTTCTCCCTCCACCCCGTGGGCGCCGGTGGGGACACCGTACCGAATTTGGCGATCAACGGGTGCGCGCTGATCCTATCGGGGGAGGCTCTCGGATACATCGGGTGGGTGGGCACGGGTTCGCGCCATACCGCAACTTACAACGGATTCCCACGAATATAGAACATCCTGTTCACTGGACGACCCGGCCGGGAGTCCCGTCTCGCTGGAAAGTCGGAAAAGATCGGACGAAAAGGTTGGGAGGGCACTTCCGTGCCCCCCTCTGGGTCCGTGAGTCGACCCGCGCGCCCTACGGGCAGGTGGCGCCGCACTGCTGCGCGCTGACGGTGACCGAGCTGATGGTCGAAGTGCCTGAACCAACATCGACCACGATGACCACCGAGCCGGAGACCGCGATTCCCGGCTGCTGGAGGTAGAGGCTGGTCGTGGTCGTCGACCCGGCGATGACGTTGACGTTGATCTCGACCGCGCCGGCGAAGGACGTCGTGAAGGCGTAGGTGATGTCCTCCGAAGGGTTGCCGTTCGTGCACGTCGTCGCGCAGAAGGTGTTTGCCCCGCCGCCGAGGGTCTGCGGGGCCGACGTGGTCCCGGAGGAAGCGGCCGGCGAGCCGGTGACAGAGGTCAACACGGTGGAAGTGTACGTCACGCCCGTAACGCTTCCGGAGGCGTTGACGTAGTTCGCCTCGGCGTTCTGGGAGCTGTTGGAGATCGCCACGGAGGCCGCCACGAAGCCCGCGACGAGGGCCAAGATCGCCACGATGGTTCCGACATAGATCGCCCGTCCGCCGATTCTCCTCATTTGGTGTCCCTTCATCCCGGGGGATGACGAGACAATCTTGGTGGACCACATACTTATACGTATGCGGTGCACCGGGCCCTATGCTACGGTACTAAACCACCTCGGTCCGTGGTCCCCCGCTCGTTCGGCCCGTGGCGTAGATGCTCATCACGACCGCGGTGATGCCCGCGATCTGGCTCCCGTCCACCCGCTCCCCCAGGAGCGCAACCGAGAACCCCAGGGCGACGACGGGCACCAGGAACACGTAGGAGGCGAGCTGCTCGGCCGGGATCCGCGCCAGCAGCCAGAACCAGATCGCGTACGCGATTGCCGTCCCCACCACTCCGAGCCAGGCCCAGATCACCAGCAGCGGAACGGTCACCACTGGTAAGTGGGGTTCGAGCAGCGCACTGGCGCCGACGAGCGCGACACCGCCTCCGAGCAGCTGGTAGAAGTTCGCTTCCTGCATCTGGACGGGGTCGAACCGACGCTGATAGAGGACCGTCCCGACCGCCCACGATAAGGCCGCCACCAACAGCGCGACGATCGCGCCGAGCGTAGGTCCACCCGCGCTCGTGTTCCACGGCTGGGTGATGAGCACGATCCCGGCGAATCCGAGCCCGATCGCCGCCAGCGCCGGCACGGACATCCGCCGCTTCAGCACCCACGGGGCGAGCAGGGCAACCCAGAGCGGGAACGTGTACACGACCACGGCGGCCTCGCCGGGAGGCACACTCCCTTCGCCGACGAACCAGAGCCCGAAGAACAACGCCGTCGTGGGGATGCCGATCAGCATCGCGTCCCGGCGACCGGCTGGATCCATGGCCTTTCCGTGCCGACCTCCGAGGCGGATCAGAACCCCGACGGCGGCGACCCCCACCAAGGTTCGAGCGGTGGCGAGCCACAGCGGGGGGCTGTACAGCAACCCTTCGCGTACGAAGAGGTAGTTCAGCCCCCACGCAAGGACGAGGATCCCGAACAAACCCCCGGAGGGGAGTCCGCGGAATCGAGCGGTCAATCGGTCACCACGGCGGGTCGGGTCGCCCGCCTCAGCCACGGCGCCGGGTCCGCCGACGAACGATTAAAGAGGTGCGACCTCTCCGTCGCCGTCATGGGTCTCAAAGGGAGGGACCTGATCAGCATCCGGGACCTCTCGCGGGAGGATATCGAAGAGGTCCTCCGGGCCTCCCGGCGCATGCTGCCGCTCGCCGTTGGGGGCAAGGTCAATCGAGGGCTTGCCGGCTGGGTGCTGACGTTGGCCTTTTTCGAACCTTCCACCCGCACGCGACTGTCGTTCGAGACCGCGATGCTTCGACTCGGCGGGGCGTGTGTGACCATCGCGGATCCGGCGTCCAGTTCAACGAAGAAAGGGGAAAGCCTCCATGACACGACCCGGATCCTTTCCGGATACGGCGACGCGATCGTGCTCCGCCACCCCAACGAAGGCGCGGCGCGCCTGGCGGCCATGGCGTCGGACAAACCGGTCATCAATGCCGGTGACGGTGCCGGGCAGCATCCGTCCCAGACCCTGATTGATCTGGCGACAATGCACGAGGCGTTCGGGACCCTCACGGGGCTCAAGGTCGTGCTTCTGGGCGACCTGAAGTTCGGACGGACCGCGCACTCGCTCGCGCACGCCCTCGGGGTTTTTGGGGCGGAACTCGTTTTGTCCAGTCCCCCCTCCCTCGCGCTTCCGGAGGAGGTCCGCGAACACCTCGATCAGGTGGGTGCGAAGGTATCCGACGCCGATCAGCTCCATCAGGCGATCCGGGACGCCGATGTCCTGTACGTAACGCGCATCCAACGCGAACGCTTCGGCGACGACCGGGAGTACCAGAAGGTTGCCGGATCGTACCGGATCGACAACGCCGTGCTCGCGGGAGCGAAGGACCGACTCATCGTGATGCACCCGCTGCCCCGAATGGGCGAGATCGCGCCGGAGGTCGACGGCTCGCCCCATGCGGCGTACTTCCGACAGGCCGCGCTCGGCGTGCCGGTCCGCATGGCTCTGCTCTCCCTCATGCTGACCGGGAAGGCGGGGTAGGCCGGGATGCGGGAACTCAAGCTCACGCCGATCAAGAACGGCACCGTAATCGACCACATCGGCAATGGCCTCGCCCTCGAGGTGCTGCGCATCATCGGGGTCCGAGAGCTCGATAAGGACTCGACGGTCTCGGTGGCGCTCCACGTGCGCAGTCAGAAGATCGGTTGGAAGGACATCGTCAAGGTCGAGAACATGGAGCTCTCTCCCCGTAAGGTCAACGCCATCGCGCTCCTCGCCCCGACCGCCACGATCTCGATCATCCGCGATTTCAAGGTACGGGAAAAACGCCCCGTCGACCTCCCGGATCGTATCGCCGGGGTGCTCCCGTGCCCCAACGTGAACTGCATCACCAACCAGCGCGAACCGGTCGAGAGCGAGTTCGAGGTCGCCCGGCGTCGACCCGTCGTGTTGCGCTGCGTCTACTGCGAACGGCTCGTCGACGACTTCCGCAACCCCCTGGCGTGACGCCGAGGAACCGCCCATCGTCGCCGACCTCGTCGCCTTCCTGACGGTCCTGGTCGTCATCGCCGGGTTCGAGTTCGCGGATCGCACCAATTTCGCGCTCATCGGACTGGCGGCCCGCGAGCCCCCGCTCGCGGTCTGGCTCGGGGCCGCTGCGGCGTTCGCAGCGACGACGGTCCTTGCCGTCGTCATCGGCACCGCGCTCCTTGCGGCCCTGGGGGGGCACGTCGAATACCTGCGGCTGGCCGGCGGGCTGCTCCTCCTGGCGTACGCAGGGTATCTCATCCTCCACAAGGACGCGGCCGAGACCAAGATCGCGCGCCGGTCGGTGACAGTGACCGCGTTCCTCCTGATCTTCCTCCTGGAACTCGGCGATACGACCATGATCCTGACGATGAACTTCGTTTTCTCGATCAACGATCCGCTGCTTGTCGGTCTCGCGGCGGCCCTCGGGTTGATGTTCGTGGCCGCGACGGCCTGCCTCATCGGCTCCCGGGTCGGGGACCGCGTCGAACCCGCTCAGCTGAATCGGCTCGTGGTCGTGATCCTGACGCTCGTCGGGATCGTGACGATTCTATATGCGCTCGCTCCCGGGGCGTTCCCCCCGCTCTGACCGCGCTATCCGCCCATGAGCGAGGTTCGGACGGCGCCGCCGGATTGGGCCGCATCCCCCAGCTCCCGGATCTGTGCGCTCCACTCGGTGAACTCCCGGGGCCGATCGCCGAACAGCTCGGCGACCTCGGGGCGCGAGAAGGCGCTCTCGGCCGCCTCGGGACGCCCATGGAGGAGCTCGAGCGTCGCGAGGCGGAGGAGCGCCTCTCCCCGCATTCCGCGCGGCACCCCGCCCCCCACGCGATCGCCGAGCGTGCTCCACCGATCGCGGGCATCCGCGATCTCCGAGTCCGCGGCGAGCTGCCGACCCTCCAACAACCACAGTCGGAGTATGGCGAGGGCCGGTGGGCCGAGGTAGAGTTGCTCGACCAGCTCGCGCGCCCGACGTAGCGCCTTCTCCGAACGGCGATTGGCGCCGCGGTCGAGCGTCATCTCCGCCAGACCCAGCTGGTGGAGGGCCTCGATCGACGGAAGTCGGAGCCGCTGGGCCACCGAGATCGCCTGTTGACGTGCGTTGGTCGCCAGCTCTACCTTCCCTTGCAGGGCTAGGAGCCGGGAGCGGTACTCGATCGCCATCTGCTCGAGTTCGGGACGCCGCAGCTGTCCGAGGGCGAGTGCCGCCGAGCGCAGGTAACGGTCTGCCTTCGCTTGCTCGTCGAGACCGCCCGGGGCGCGGGTCAGACCCACGGACATGAGTGCGACGGCCGCGAGGGGAGGAGTGGCCGGGTGCTGCCGCGCGAGCTGGCCTACGCGATGGGATTCATGGCGAGCCTTGTCCAGCCGCTCGCGTTGGACCTCGTCTTCCACGACGACGAGGTTCAAGAGCGATTCGATGCCGAAATAGCCGGCCCCGTCCAGGCGGTCGGCGAGCTCCACGAGCTGGTTCACGAGCGACGGGCGCGGACCCACGGCCTGGAGTGCCACGAGGAGCGGTTCGATCCATTCCTCCAATCGATCCTCCGCGATGTGCTCCCGTACCGCGACCGTGATCGCTTCCCCGATCTCCCGCTCGGCCTCGTCGGAGCGGCCACTGAACAGCAACGCCCGCGCACGGAACAGCCGCAGCTCCGCCTCGACCCCTGCACGGTCCGAGGCCGGGAGAGATGGCACGCACTGGAGCGCACGGCCAAGGAGCGCTTCCACGGCATCAAAGTCCAGTAGCTGGGCCGTGAGTTCAGCCGACTCGAGCAGGTATCGCAGGGCCACGGGGCCCGGCTCGGCCTCGAAAAAGTGATCGGCCAGTTCCCGCCGGCGGCTCAGGCTCGGCTCGGGGTTGAGGGCCTCGAGCGCTTCCGCGATCTCGCGGTGCATGTCCCGGATCGTCGGGGCGGGCGAAAGCCCGGGGAAGAATCGGATCCACGGCTGGTGGGGAACGATGACGCGGCCGGGTTCGACGCGGACCAGATGTGCCTCCGACGCGGGTAGGATGGCATCGGCGAGCTCGGAAAACGTGAGACGGGCGATCCGGGCGAGGTGGACCTCCGAGACCGAGCCGCCCATGAGACAGGTAAGCGTGAGGACCCGACGGGCTCCGGCCGGCAGCATCTCGAACGCGCGCCGGACCTGACTGATCTCGCGCGGGTCGATCTGAGGACTCGGGGTCCGGACCCAATCGACGTCACGTCGCCCCATGAGCCGCTCTTCCCAGGCCGGGAACGAGGGGTCGGAGCTGTCCAGGACCAGGACCAACAGGAGCGGGCGGAGCCGGGCGCGCTCGGACAGGTAGAGCAGGAGGTCGCGACTCTCGGCGTCGACGAACGCACCATCCTCGATGGTGATCGCGATCGGGACGGCGTTCGGGCCCTCGAGCTCGTCGACGAGGCCACTCCAATAGGCGGCGGGCTCGACCCGCTGGACTCCCCGCGTCCGAACGGCGTACGAGACGCCGAGCACCCGCCCCTTCTGCCGTTCCCCGCGGGCCCGTCGCGGCGCGGACGTCGGTGGAGGTAGGTAGGCCAGCCCGGCGATCGGGGAAGCCTCAACGAGCTCGGGCTCTTCTTCGGGCCCGGTCCCCGTCCACGGGTCGGAGGACTCCTTCTCTCCGGAACCGGAAAGGGAGGTGATCGCGCTGAACGGGCTTTCGCGCTCGCGATAGACACCTCGCCCGGAGCGTACCTGGGTGGACGTGCTTTCAAGTTGAGCGAGGAAGCGTTCGAGGAGCGCCGACTTCCCACTGCCGTCCGGCCCAGCGATGACGACGGTCCGCCCGCTCCCGTCCGCGAGGCTCTCCACGGCTCGCAAGAAAGGGGCAGGCAGTGGCTCCCGGACTGCCACGGCACCTCACGACGGCGCGAGTCCGCTTATTAGTGTTCTGCCGACAGACTCCGAGAGCCGGCGGAGTGCGACATTTGGACCTGCCCGCCAGCCCTCGTGAGGAGCTGGAGCCCGCCGCGCCGCGCGTGTTTTATCTAGGCGACCCCGTTCGCACGCCCGTGGCGAAGGGCTTCGCACGCGCGCGACGTGCGGTGATGCGCTCGCCGGTCGAGTCGGTGGATGTCAAGGCGGTCCACGATTTCGGAGAACTGCTCGTAGCGTTCCAGCGAACCTCGATCCAGGCGCGCAACCTCGGACGCTGCCTGACCGTCTGGGAAAACGCGCTCACCGACAAGAAGCGCCCGACGGTGCTCATCGGGCTCTCGGGACCGCTGATCGCCGCCGGGCTCCGCACCGTCCTGCGGGACCTCATCGAGTGGGGGGTGGTCGACGTAGTGGTGTCGACCGGCGCGGTGCTCTACCAGGACATCTACCAGACGATCGGGGGTCGGCATTGGATGGGCACCCCGAGCGCCGACGATGTGCGGTTGCGCGAGCTGGCCATTGATCGCATCTACGACACCTACGTCGACGAGATGAAGTTCGAGGACACCGACCGGGCGATCGGGCGGGTCACGGACGAGTTCCCCGCGCGGCCGGCCTCGTCGCGCGAATACCTCGCGTTCTTGGGTGCGAAGTTCGACGACCCCGGATCGATCCTCGCGACGGCCGCCCGTCGGGGAGTGCCGGTTTTCTCCCCGGCGCTCATCGATAGCTCGATCGGCATCGGGCTCACGCTGCACTACCAGTCCCGCCGGAAGGCGGCCGCGCGGTTCATGCTCGATGCCGTGCGGGACAATTACGAGCTGGTGCAGATCCTCACGCACTCGCCCCGGACCGCGGTGATCTACATCGGCGGTGGCACCCCGAAGAACTGGATCAACGACGGGATCGTGATGGCGAACTACGCCTTCGGCCGCGAGGGCGAGGGACACTACTACGCTCTCCAGATCACGACCGACGTGCCGCACTGGGGTGGACTTTCCGGCAGCACGTTGGACGAAGCCCAGTCGTGGGGGAAGATCTCCAAGACCGCGACGCGCGCGATGGCGCACCTCGACGCGTCGATCGGACTTCCGTTACTGGCGGGCGCCCTCTGGAATCGCCGAAAGGTGTGGAAGGGTCGGCCGCGACTGCGATTCGACTGGACGGGTGACGAGGTCGAGATCCACCCCGTGCGTGCCTAGGTCCCCGACGTTTCCCCTCCGGAAAACGATATCACGCGCGTCCGCCTCGAATCGTCGATGGCGTCACAGGTACCTCCCGGTCAGGTGATCACGCACGGATTTCCCGTGCTCCATGCCGGGGCGGTGCCCTATTCGCTGACGCCGCAAACCTGGAAGCTCCAAGTCCACGGGGAAGTCGAGTCGCCGCAGTCCTTCTCCTTCGCGGATCTGCTCGGGCTGCCGCAACGGGATGTCGTGGTGGACATTCACTGCGTCACCTCCTGGACCAAGCTCGGAACGCGGTGGCGGGGCGTAGCCTTCACGGCCCTTGCCGAGAAAGTTCGCCCCACACCCAAGGCGGCGTTCGTGATCTTTGAGTGCGAGCAGGGGTTCACCACCTCGCTGCCGATCGGCGCGCTGAAGGAGCCCAACGTGCTCCTGGCCCACACCTACGACGAGAAACCGCTACCGGCAGAACACGGTGGCCCGGTGCGGATGCTCGTTCCCCAACGATACTTCTACAAGAGCGCCAAATGGCTGCGCGGGCTCAATTTTGTCGCCCAGGACGAACCCGGATTCTGGGAGGTCCGCGGCTACTCGAACATCGCCGACCCATGGGCCGAGACGCGGTACGATGTCGACGACGTGAAGCTGATCCATCGCATGCGCAAGGAGAATCTCTTCAAACCCCTCCCCGGCAAGACGTGAAGCGGCGCATCGTCTCGTCGGATCGGCGTTCGGCGGGACGCGACAGTCGGTCGGACCATGTGAGCCCGACGCCCGGGTTCCCCGCGTTATAGGATTTCTTACTTTGATACAGATGTACCCTCATGGATACGTGGCGTATATCCGAGAGTTCTGGCACATCGCGTCTCGCTAACCTATAAATACCGCTTCGCCGCGCGGGCACTTTGGAGGTGTCCAAGAGCATGTACCTGCCGGTTGTCCCCCCTGTTCCGCACGAGCAACTGTAACCATTTCGTGTCTCCCGGGAGGGGGGCTCACCCCCCTCCCACACTCGGCTCGGGACTGCCTGCGGCACCTCGGGCCACCTGAACTCGCGCATGACCTGAGCCTTCCGGTGAGAGCGCGGCTACTTTTTCCCCCATCTCCGCTTCGATACGGTCTCGCCACCAGTTCATCCCCATCTTGACGGCGAGTTCGAGCGCCGCGTCGTACTCCTGGCGAGCCTTCGCCCCTTCCTTCAGTTGGAGGTAGACTTCCGTCAGGTAGGCTCTGGCGAGCACGAGCGAGTCGGAGGGGGGTAGTCGGCTGAGAACGGCCACGGCTCGTTCCCCATGGATCCTTGCGTCGTCCACTACCCCCTGCCGGAGCTCGCCCGCACACTGAACGGCGAGGGTGTGCCCGAGCACGGTGTCATTTCCGAGCCTCTCGGCCAGCGCGCTCGCCTGCCGAGCGTACGCCACCGCTTCGCTCCACCGCTCCCCTTCGACAGCCATGGCGCTCAGTCCGCTGAGGGTGTAGGTCAATTGGCTCAGGTAGCCGAGGGATTCCGCTTCGGCCCGTAGCAATCGCATTTCGGATTCCGCGAGCTCTTTCTGGCCGGTCTCTGCGTACGCCCGGGCGCGGACCAACAGCAGGTTGAATACGATGTCCAAGCGACCGGACTGGCGCGCGTCGCTCAATCCCTCGGCGACAACGCTCAGCGCAGCCTCTCGATCTCCGCCGAGGGACGCGAGCCTCGACCAGGCCGCGACACCCTCCAAGGCGAGATCGCCGACTCGAGCGCGCTTGGCGAGCTCGAAGGCCTGCTGGAATTGGGATTGCGCGAGCGGGAGATCCCCCTGCACCTCGTGGATGCGGGCCTCGCTCAAGAGGGCGAGAAGCTGAAGCCGTCGAGTTGGCAGTCCCTTCGCGCGGGCCTCCTCGAGGGTACGCGAGGCATCGTCGACCTGTCGCATCCTGGCGTGGAGCTCCACGATCAGCATCAGGCACTCCGCCTGGGAGCGCGCATCGTCGGTCGAATCCTCGATCGCCCTCCGGAGCGACGCGATGGCTTCGGGGTAGTCCGAGTGTGCCCGTAGGATGGCGGCTTCCACCCGGAAGAGACGGACCCGGTGGGGCCCCTTCGGCAGCGACACGGCGAGATGGCGGAGGGACGACCGCAGGGAATCGGAATACCCCAGCGAGAGGAGTGTTTTCTCCTGCCCCGTCAGCAGTTGCGTGGCGAGCTTCCACGCTTCGCCTTCTACCAAGTGGAGGAAGCGCTCACGAACGGCTTCTGGACGATGGCTTCGTCCGTAGTAGGCCGCCAGTTTGAGGTGGGCCGCGCGTTCCTCCGACGGAATTACCTTGGAGAGGAGCGCCGATCGGAACAGCTGAAGGAGTTCGAGTCGGTCTTGGACCGTCCCCTGAAGCACCCCCGCTTTGATGAACTGCTCGATCCGGACCGCCGGCATCCCGCTCGCCTCCACCGCAAAACTACCGGGCAGCGGCTCGTTTGCGAGGGCCAGGGGAAGCAGCCCCGCGAGCTCCACCTTGGAGAGCCGCTCCACGACGGCGGCCGGCAATCGGTGGGCAGTCGCCTCCACGTCGGGAGCCCCAACCGAAAGCTGCAGCAGGAGCGGACTGCCGAGGCTGTCCTGATACACCGATTCGAAGCGGTCAGCGAGCCCTCCACGTCGGTCCGTCAGCTCATGCGCCGCGGCGCGATCGAGGCCCCCGAGGACCATGTGGTGGTGAGGGATCGACGGGGGGTCGAAGAACGGGGGTATCTGACCCACGATCAGGAACAGGTGATTCGGGTTCTCGCGGCAGAGCCCGGAAACGACCTCCTCGAGAAACTTGCGGGAATCGGGGCCGGCCGACTGGATATCGTCGATCACAGTGATCAACGGTCGATCCTCCAGCGCCCGGCGCGCGAGGTCGGCGACCTCCCTCCCGACCGGCTGGCGGGGCAGTTGGGCGTAGTAGGCGAGCTGTTGAGCCCCGAGCGGGGCCAACGCCCGGGCGAGGGCCGTAGCGAAGTGGCGCGGTGCCGAACCCGAGCGGACCGTGAACCAGAACGGAACCCGGCCCGCCCTCAGGGCGCGGATGTGCCGGCTGATCAGGGCCGTCTTCCCCATTCCCGGTGGCCCCTCTACGAATACGATCCCGCCTTCCTGACAGGCCGATTTCAGCTCGTCCAGCTCCTCACGTCTTCCGAGAAACGGGTTCGGGGGGGGAGGAATCGCCCCGGAGAGCAATGGCACGTCCTTCGTTTCGCGCCGAAGATGCGCGCGACCGGGGTCGGTGAGCGTGTAGACAAGCTGCTTACGGAGCCCCCCGCGGACGTTTCCCCGGTGGCCCCGGAGGTAGCCCCGCTCGAGTAGCTCTGCGAGAGGACGGGACATCGAGCAAGGGTGGTAGCCGAGCGCCTTGGCCAGCTCCCGCTGGCTGATCCCGAACGATCCCTCCTCGGTCGGGGCGTGGGTCTCGACATAGTCGAGAATCTCCGCCGGGAGGTAGCTGACTACGGGCACAGCAACCCAGTGAAGCGACCTCCCCCTACATAGAGTTATTTTGTACAAAATATCGGGCGGGGTTTAAGTAGCCAGAAAGCCCCACTCTTGCTTGCAGATGACGCGAACGGCGGGAAGTGGCGCCTACCTCGGAGGCATCAGCACGATGCTGATGCAGGTGGACGTTTGCCCGTCGTGCGGTCATTCCCACCAGGACTCGCGCCTGGGCAGTCTTCTGCCGCGGACGCGAGAGTGCCCCCTGGTGGTCTTCGGATCGATCCCCACCGTCACGGAGGGCCACGCCAGCCGCCCGAAGCCCCAACCGTTCACGGTGGAGCTCATCGGGGACAGCGAGCCGATGCTGCCCCCCCTCCCGCAGCCGACCGCGGTCTCTGCCTCCCCGCGCAAGCCCAGCGGCCTGGCCGTCCCGTGGCCGATGCCCTCGCACCTGGAGGACTACCTCTAATGCTCGCCGAGACGGTTCGCCTTGAAGCCGCCCCTCGCTCGCGCCGCCCCAGCCCTTCGGCCCCTTCCCCGGGCGGGATCCTGTTCGGCATGGCCTCCCCCGCGCTCCCGGCGCTGGAGAACCAGTGGCCGTCCTGGCTCACCCCCCTCGGCGGTGGCTGGAAGCCCTCCTCGCCTCGCACCACTTCTCCCCGACGGAGCGATTGAGATGACGCTGGTCGGGCTGTAATCACGCCCTCACGATGTCTGACGCCCCCGCGGGCTTTACCCGGAGGTCCGCGGGGGCAGTGTTTTCCCCCCGATCGAGCTGAATCTATCGCCGTAGCCATTCGCCGGAGCAGGGTTCCGGAGCGCCGTAAATGAAAGATAGTCCCTATCGGCTGGCCCGGGTGGACGCATCCATGCCGGATTCAACGTGCGCGACCTGTGGAGGACCCCTGGAGGAGGGGTTTGTGACGACGACCAATGGCTCCGGGCTGTTCTGGGCGCGGGAAGCCACGGATACCCGTCTCAGGCCCACAGGTCTCGAGGTCCTCGTTCCCACAGGGTTCATGGGAACGTACTCGGCCAATGCCCCTGCTGGCCGCTGCGCGGCGTGCGGCACGATCCTCCTGCGACTGAAACGCTAGGGCGCCGGCCTAACCCGCGCCCGCGACGCCCAGGCCCGCCACCCAGAGGGTGGGCGCCTGCAAGTTCGCTTCGAGATGGCCCGTCCGGCCGATCCCTTTGATAGAGTTCAGGAGCGACGGCTCGCCCGGGCCCGCCAGAACCACCCCTCCGACTGTGCCACCCCGTACCGGCTCGGCGCGTCGTCCGTTGCGGATGCGGTAGCCGATCCGGACCTCACCACCGAAGGCTCCCGAGACCGGGTCCGGGAAGGCATACCCCAGCTGGTCGAGGAGGAGGCCGTCCCGCGCAGACTCCAGGAGCTCCTCCTCGGAGCCGCCATCGCCCGGGACGACGACGAGATTGGTCGCGGACGGGGAGGGGGGGTAGGCGAAATGGAACCAGTTCGGGGAGAGGGGGGAGCCTCGGTGGCCGTTCCCGGTCGGCGGATGGTCGAGCGCGCTCGCATGCAGCAGATCGTAGGCGGGAGTCCCGATGACCCCCTTGTCCACGAGCGACCGACGGACCTGGGGGCTACCCTCGTCGTCGTAGGGGGCCGAGCCAAGGCCGAAGCGCAGGAGTCCGTCGTCGAAGATGGAGACCCCGGGTGCCGCGAGCTGTTCGCCCGGCGTGGGCGCCATCTTCCGCAGCTCCGCCGAGCCGCTCATCCGGTACCCGAGGATGGCCGGAAGCACGTCCGCGAGCACGGCGGGCGGCAGCACCACGTTCTGGATGCCGGAGGGCATCGGCTCGGCGACGCGCACGTCCCGAGCCCGTTGGCACCAGGTGTCGACCTGGCCAGCGAGGCCCCGCGTGGAGAGGTCGCACGTGCGCCGGGTGACCCAGTACTCCCCCGGGGGTCGCCCTTCGGGTCCGCCCGACGACTTGACCGCGATCTCCAGGTCGACCTGGGTGCGTCGGACGCGCCGCTGGATGCCTTCGGAATTGGTGAGGGTCGCCTCGCTCAGGGAGGCGCGGACCGAGCCGAAGCTCGGGACCTCCTGAGCGCGGCCCTCGAACGGGGTCAGCAGCGCGTGGACGTAGTCGGCCAGCGCTTTGGTCGGATCGTTCCACAGGGCCGTGTCGACGGTCTCCACGTTCGAGCCGCCCCCGTTCAATGTGGAGGGGAGTTCGACCCGGCGGGCCGGAAAGCGCGCGAACTTGGCCGTGGCCTCCGCGTCGGTGGAGGCGCGACTTATCCCGGCGGCCGAGAGGTCGGTCGTCGAGACAAACCCGACCCCGAGCTGTTCGCCGTGCGGTCGGAAGAGCCGCAGCCCGAATCCTTCGAGCTGCAGGGGTCCGCGTTCCATTTCGATGCTCCCCCCGTTGAGGTGCAGTTCGTAGCGTTTCAGCCGTTCTCCGTACACTTCCCACGGGGGCTCAAGGTGGCCCCGGAGCTTGTCGCCGACGTGGAAGGCGGTGAACGCTTCCTCGCTCATGCCGGCCCCACGACCGCCTCGGCGAGGAGGTGGACACCGCCGGTGCCGGCGGGCAGCAGGTCCGTGTGACCCTTTCCGCAGTAACCCGGGCTCATCTCGAACTCGTCCTTCTTGCCGATCCCACGGATCGACCGGAGGAACGCAAGCACTCCACCGGAGAGCGCCAGGGAAGGCAGCATTTCGGCGATCTCACCGTGGTGGATCCGGTGGGCTTTCTTGACCTTGATCTGCATGTTGCCCCCGAGCGGGTCCTCCATCCCGCTCGTGCAGTCCTGGAGGATCACCCCTTCCTTGGCCTCCTTGACCAGTTCGTCCAGCGACCAGCTGCCGGGCTCGACGAACGTGTTGGTCATGCGGACGAACGGGCGGCTGAGGAAGTCCGCGCGCCGGGTGTTGCCCGTCGCCTTGCGCCCCATGACGGCCGCCGACTCCCGGTCGTGGAGCACCTCGACGAACCGTCCTTTCTCCACGAGCACGGTCCGCTGCGAGGGGTGACCCTCGTCGTCGAAGAAGATCGAGCCCCACCCGCCCGGGTACGAGCCGTCGTCCACCAGGGTGAGCTCCTCGGGACCGACCATCTGCCCGAGAACGGGTTTGAGGTAGGAGCGATCGCGCAGGAGTTGATCGGCTTCCGTTCCGTGACCGAACGATTCATGGGCGAACGTCCCCGAAGTGCCCGGGTCGAGGACGACCGCCATCCGACCGGTCGGGGGATCCCGAGCGGCGAGCAGTGCACGGGCCTCGCGGGCGGTCATCTGCACCTGCGCTTCGGTCATCTTGTCCAGGACCTCGACCCCGCCGGTCCCTCCGACGCCGAAGTAGTCGTACTCGACCTTGCCATTCTCGATCGCGAGGGGAACGACCGCCGCGCGCACCCGCCCGACCCGCTGGTAGCGCCGGGCGCCGGCAGTGGAGAGGAAGATGCGCTCGTCGGAGGTGCTCTCGATGCTCACGATCGCGTTGGAGATGCCGTCGACCTCCGTCGCCCAGCCGAACAGCTGACGGGCCCACTCCAATCGCTGCTCCAAGGTGAACTCGTGGACGAGACGCCGCTCCTTCGTGGACTGCTCTCCCACCCCCGTGGATGGGGCACCCGGGGGCGGAGACGCGGGGGTCGGCCCGGTCAAGTGCATCGCTAGTCCCGCTGCGGTCTCATCGAGGGCATGTCGCCCCAACCCGCTCAGAGCGGCCTCGACCCAGCGCGCCCCATTCCATGCCCGGAAGACGGCGCCTTCGAGGCGCGCGGTGGGTTCGGGGGTCGTGGAGGTCTTGTCGTGCCGAAGACGGTGACCCTCGGTCGACTGCGCCATGACCTCCGCGTAGCTGGTACGGGATTCCAGCGCGTGGAGCGCCCGCGCGAGATCATCCTGCGCCGACCGGATGGTGGACATCCTCCCGCCTGAAGCCTGCCGGCTCAAATGCCGTTCGGTGGCGTACCGTGGGAGTGCCCGAGCGCCGGTACGCCAGGTCGGTGCCCGCCGGGAAGTCGACGGCGACTTCCTAGGGCTTGCCCTCGAAGAACCTGCGCGCGACGTCGATGACGTAGTCGACGTCCGACTGGGTCATCGCGTTGCCGATGGGCAGGGAGAGCGCACGGTCGAACGTGCGGTCCGCAACGGGGCAGTCCTGCGGGGGGAAGCGCGCCTGGAAGTACGGCTGGTGGTGCACGGGGGGCCAGGGAATCCGCGTGTCGACCCCGTGGGCGTTGAGGTACGCGTTGAACGCGTCCCGCTGCGCCTTGTCCTTAGCGAGGACCATGAAGATCATCCAGGTCGGTCGGGTTGCGTACGATGGGACCTTCTGGAAGGTGAGCCAATGGCCGAGCTCGCGCATGTACTGCTGGGCGATGCGGTCGCGCAGCTCGAGGTAGTGGCCGGCCTTCTTCAGTTGTGCCGAGCCGATCGCCGACTGGATGTCCGTCGGTCGGAAGTTCAGTCCGAGCTCGACGTGGACGTACTTCTCCTTCCCCTCTCCGTGGCTGCGGACGAGGCGCATCTTCTCGACGAGGTCGTCGCGATTGGTCTGGATCGCGCCTCCCTCGACGGTCGTGACCTGCTTGGCGATATGGAAGCTGAAGATCGTCACATGGTCGTAGTTGCCGAGCGGGTTCTTGTTGTAGGTCGCGCCGAACGCTTCCGCGGCGTCCTCCAGGAGCAGGAGCTTGTGCTGGGCGGCCAGGGTCCGGATCGCATCGATGTCGCAGGGCAGCCCTGCTACGTCGACAAATAGGAGCATCTTGGCCTTGGGGTGGGCCTTGAGCGCGGCCTCGATCTGGACCGGTCCGATGTTGAACGTCTCCGGGTCACAGTCGATGAGGACCGGCTTCGCCCCGAGCGCAATGGCGCTCGAGGCCGTGGCCACGAACGTGTAGGTCGGGATCAGTACCTCGTCGCCGGGCTGAAGCCCGAACGTCATCAAGGCGGTGAGGAGAGCACTCGTGCCGTTGTTGACGACGACCGAGTGTTTGGCACCGGTGAACTCCGAGAGCTCCTTTTCGAACTTCTTGGTCCGAGGCCCCATCCCGAGCCAGCCGCTGTCGAGCGTCTCGATGACGGCCTGCTTCTCGTCGGCGCCGACATCGGGTACGGACCAGTAGACCTTGCGTTCGGATGCCATGTTTCGAGTCCCTCGTGAGGTACGGCGCGCGAGCGTCGCCGAGAAGCTTCCTTCCCCGCGGTAACCCGTGCCCGGAAGGCGCCGGGGAAGAACCTTCGTTATAATTCTTTGGGCGGGTGTTGCTTTGAAGCAAAACCCGCCACTGTCCGGTGAGCGACCGGCGGCTCCGCCTCCTCCGTTCACCATTCACCGCGCTCCTCACTTCAATCTCCCACGATCGGGACAGCCTTCTCGTGCCCTGCCGCTCGAAGAGGACTCCCCTTCTCTCTCGCCACGCCGCCTCCTCCTCCGGTCCTCCCCCTTCCCCGCGACTTCCGACTCCTCGTCAACGGAAGGCGAACGGTTCCGGTCGTCATCCCATTCCCGGATGTAGCGACCCTCCAGCAGCGACACTTCGTGCGTCGCCGCCAGCTCGATCGGAAGAAGTCCCACGACCGACGCGTCCGCCACCGTCTAACTAGGCGCGATGGTCGATGAGCGCACGACCGAACGGCGGGCTAGGTTGGCGGTTTCTCCGGTGGTGCCGCTGCGGGTCCGGCCGGAGTGGGTGCTTCGTCCCCCGGTGGGCGGGCGGCTCCTGCGGGGACACGTGCCCGCCACGGAGCGGGGGGCGGTCTCGGTTTCGTCGTCCGCCAGACGAGATAGGCCAGTACGGCCACAATCAGGGCGGCGGCGACGACGCCCCCGACCAGCAGGTCTCTCGGAGGCGTGTAGATCGGTTCCGGCACCGAACCGCAGCTTGGGAATGAGGTCGTAAAGGAGACGCTTGCCGTGGTCTGGGCGTTGCTGGCGTCGACGATGCGAACACTGACCGCGAACGCTTCGCCCAGTGGGAGTGGCAGGGATACCACCGGTCCGTACGCGTCGGGGATCCCATTGCCGATCGTCCAGGTGTAGTTGAACGGTGGGCTGCCGCCTCCTGCGATCGCCGTCAAGTTGTAGATCGCGGTCCCCACGGTTCCGGAGCAGAAGTAGTAGCTCTGGTACCCGGCGGAGACCGAGAGTCGGGGGCTCACCACGAAGTAGACCACCTGGGAGGTGTGGTCGACGGTGGAATCGGATACGGTCATCCGGACCGAATAATTTCCGGGCGACGGGGGGACGCACGTTAAGTTAGCCGCACCGGCGTAGCAGTCCGACGGTTCCGCCGTCCAGGCAACGTGGTACGGAGCCACTCCGCCGCTGGCGTTGAAGGTGATCACGACTGGCCGCCCGACGCTCACCGCGCTCGGAGTGACCGAAGGGGTGACGACCAGTGGGGGGCTCACGCCGATCGACACGTTAGCGGTCGACGGCGGGTCCCCGAGATTGTCCGTCACGAGCACGGCGACGTTGAACTTCCCTTGCGAAGTGAACGTGTGGTTCACTTTCCCCACCGCGGTTCCCGCCGACGCCGGCTCCGTATCGACCACGGGCGCGGACCCGTCGGAGAACGACCAATTGAACGTGAAACTCGAGGGGGTAGAGTTGGTCGAGGCCGTGGCAGAAAAGTTCACCATCAGCGGGGCCGAGGCGTGGGTGGGAGATGCGTTGAGGGCGACGGCGATGTTCCCGGCTAGTCCTCCCATCCGGAGCGGAGGCGCGGCGCTGGGGGGGGTGCTTTTCCCCGGAGTGCCGATCGCTGCGGAGAGCGGCACCTCGGCGGGCCTCGTGGGATTCGAAACCCGACCGCTCGGCAGGGCCATCGTAGTGAGCGCAATGACAACTGCCAGCGCGAGCAGGGCCGCGAGGATCCTGAAGGAAGACCTCCGAGCGCGTCGGCTACCCCCGGAACGCATAGTGGCCCAGTCCCTCGCGACCGGACCGGCCATTAATACCATTGGCCGGTCTATCCGGAACCCTCCGGGGACCAACCGGGACCCCCGACGGATGCGTAGCTGACCGAGCGACACCGCGTCGACACGAGTCACGCGTCCGACCCCAGATTTCTGATTGAGACTGCGCGGCCATAGTATATATGAACAGGCCGCTCCCCGACCTCGCCAGCGGTGCTCGGGGGCACCGATCACGGGAACTGAATGATGTCGTCCGCGCACGAGGAATCGACGCCCCGTGCGGGCGAGCTTTCGGGAGCCGACGCCGCCTCCTTCGACGGGGCGGACGTCGTCGTCGTCCTGCCCACGCTCAACGAGCAGGACGGTCTTGCGCGTACGCTCCAAGAGATCCCCCTCGAACCGATGCAGGCGAGTGGGTGGACCGTCCGGCGTCTCGTCGTGGACGGCGGCTCCACCGACGGCACGCTTCAGGTGGCGCGTCAGTGGTCCGTTCCCGTCCTCCGCCAGGCCGGCCGCGGGAAGGGAGCGGCCATTCGTGAGGCGCTCAACTGGCTCGCTGCCCGACACGTGCGGTTCGTCGTGGTGCTGGATGCCGATTGTACGTACCCCGGGTCGATGGTCCCGGCGATGGCCCAGCTCCTGGACGCCGGTAGCCAGCTCGTCGTCGGTGTCCGCCAAGCGGCGACGTCGGCGCGGGACGACTACCGTGAGTTCATCCACCGAGTCGGCAACCGATTGCTCAACCTCACGGCCAGCCAGCTCGCCGGGCTGCCCATCCTCGACCTATGCAGCGGCTTCTGGGCCGTCGATGTCCGCGCCGTCGCGCAACTGGACCTCGTCACCAATGGGTTTGAGATCGAGGCCGAACTGTTCACGAAGTGCTACCGCGCCGGTTTCACGGTCACCCAGATCCCGATCTCCTATCGCGAGCGCGTCGGTGTGGCCAAGCTCAACGCCGTCCGAGACGGCGCGAGCATCCTGTTGACGACGATCCGGTTCGGGCGGCGCCGATTGACGGCAGCCTTCCACCCGCCTCCGCCGAGTCAGCTGCGGGACTTCCTGTCGATCGCCATGGTGCACAACGCGGACGATTTTCTGCTCATCACCCACCCCTCGCGCCGGGACGAAGCAGAGCGGATCGCACAGCGGATCCGCGCGAGTCGCCCCGGGGCACGCGTCGAGGTCAAGACCGCACCGAGCGGCGCCGTGATCGCTCCGACGCCTTCCGGACCGGGGAGCACTCACCGCCAAGCTCTCACCATTTCACTCCCGGGTCCGGTCGCCCGTCCGAGTGCGCCCACGACGTCGGCGATGATCCACCTGCCCAGCACCGGCCGCCTGATCACGATCAAGGCGGATGCGTCGGACCCTTCCCCCCGTCCGGCCGACCTGTTCAAGTCCGGCGGCTTCGTCTCCACCGGGAACGGATACCGGCTCGAGTATGCCCGGGATCACTGGCCCGTCCTGGGCCGGGTGCGGGCGCTCATGGCCAACACGTTCCCGTCGGAGCAGGCGAAGGAACTGGCTTTCCTCGGGGCCAACGGTCATTATGGCACCTTGGCCGTCTGGCGACGCCATGGGGGCTCGACCGAGGTCCCGGCGTTGGCGATGCCGGCGTCGGCGGCCCCGACAAACTCGGGCCCGGTGCTCGGCGAAGACTCCCTTCCCTGACCTTGGAGGTCGGCGTGGCATCTTTTCACCTCGTCGTGGCCGTCGGCCATCCGCGCCGGGTCTGCCCTCAACGTCGAGGGGTTCCATGAAGCGAGGCGCCATTGCCAGCTGACCCGACGCTCTCGGCTCCGCCGGAGCGGGGCAACCTCACCGTGATCGTGCCGATGCCGCCCTCGTATCGGGGTGGGACCGAGGAGTACGCGTACCAGCTTACCCGCTACTATTCGGAGAGTCGACCCGTGCACGTCGTGACGACCACGGCACGGTGGACCGGTACCGCCAATGCGTTGTCGATCGGCTCAGCGACCCTGGAACGGCTCCCCGCGCGCGAGGTCCTCGAGCGGCCCGTAGTGGTCGGCCCGGCGGCGGCCCGCCAGCTGAAGCGGGCCGTGCTCCGCGCGGGCGCCGTGCAGCTGCACATGCCGTTCCCCTGGGTGGAGCGACGTGTCACGGCGTGGGCACGGCGCGCGGGCATCCCCACGGTCCTGACCTACCACATGGATGCCGAGTTCGGCGAGAATCCCCAAGGCTGGTCGTCGCGACTCGTCACGAGCGCCTATCGACGCGTTTCGGCCTACTCCGCGCTGTCCCACTGTAACGCCGTGGTCTCCAACAGCCGGGGCTACGCCCAGGCGTCGCCCGTACTTTCCCGGTACGCCGAGAAGGTGCGGGTCATCTACCAGGGCGTGGACCTCGAACGCCTGCGTGCGAGCGACGGGAACGACGGCGGGATCCCGCCGCGTCGCCCTGGGATCGCCCGCGTCGTGTTCGTCGGGCGCATCGTCGCCTACAAGGGGATACCCGACCTCATTCACGCGGTCTCGCGCCTCGCCGCCCAGGGTCAGATCGTTGAGCTGCTGATCGGGGGGAAGGGCCCCCAGAAGACCGAGCTGGAGGCGCTCGTGCACTCCCTCCGGCTTGGCGAAAACGTCCGGTTCCTCGGGTTCGTCCCAGACGGAGCGGTCGGTCGTCTGTACGCGGACGCCGACGTGGTGGTGTGCCCGTCGATCAGTCTCCTTGAGTCCACGCCGATCACGCTGCAGGAGGCGATGGCGTTCGGCACACCGGTCATCGGTACCACGTTGCCCGGGACGGAAGAGACGGTACCGGACGACGGCGCTCGGGGCCGTCTGGTCAATCCGCACGACGTGGACGGGCTGGCGCGCGCGATCCAGGAGCTCGTGGCCGCCGGTCGCCCGGGAGGGACCACCCCAGCCCGCAGCTGGCGGGATACGGCCGCCGATTACCTCGCTCTCTTTGATGAACTTCAACGTCGGAAGGTCGCGGGATGAATAGCACGCCCGGCGCGCCGGTGAACCCCCCCGGCACCGCGCGACCCCGGGTCAACGTCAACGTCCGATTGGCACGGTTCGGTGACGTCCGACCGCTGACGGCGATCTACATGGGCCAGACCCCCACCCAGCGCCACGGCTACCACCCGTTCCCGTTCAGTCGCCCGGTGGTGTTCTTGTCCTATCTCATGCTCGTGACCGGCCAGACTCTCTTCGACTGGCTCATGCGACGATCGACTCGGCTGCTCCGGCTGATCTTCGTTGCTCAACTCGAGGGGGATCCCGCGATCGCCGGCTCCGCGACGCTCCGCGGGGTGATCCGACCGGGTAACGAACGCTTCCTGCGGTTCGGATTCTGCGTCTCGGGCGGCTACCAGGGGAAGGGTGTCGGGCGGACCCTCCTCGGGGGGCTTGCGACGGCGGGCGTCGAACGCGGTTACCACCGCGGCATCGGGGCGATCTTCATGTCCGACGCCCGAGGCGTTCCCGCCGTTACCGCCGCTGGATTCCGGCTGACCCCCACGCAACAGAAGGATCCGTTCGCCCCCGAGGAAGCCAACTTTCTGGCCGAGGCGGACCTGGACGAGATGGCACGGATCGCCCGAGAACGTAACGCTGCTCCGACGTGAGGTCGGAGGACCGACGTTCGCCCGCTCTCCCAACTCGTAGCGACCGTTCTCCGTCCGGCGAGACATACCGCGTGTCGCTTATAGGGTAGGAGAGGTCCGAATGTTGCGGGCAACCTTTCCGGGGAGCGCCACCGTTCCATCATGAAGTACGCGGACAGCAACGGGGGATCCCCGACCATCACCCCCCGAACCCGCCCACCGGTCCGGATCCGTCGTGCTCGTCTCTCTGATATTCGGCAGCTGGTCCGGATGTATCGCGGGCAGTCCCCCGAATCCCGCCAGCTCTACCACCCGTTCCCGTTCGATCGGTTCCGGCTGAACCTGATCTTCCTGTTCATGGTCGCCTCGCGCCCGTTCCTCAAGCTGCTCCTCAAGATCTCGCGCCGGCGCACGCTCGTGCTCCTCGTTGCCACCGTGGGGGACGATCCCCGGCTCGTTGGCTATGGGAACGTGGCGTTCGTCGATCGTTCGTTCGGTGTCAAGGCGATCTTCGGCTATCTCGTCGAGGCCGAGTACCGCGGGCTCGGGGTCGGGACGCGATTGCACGAAGTCATGATCGAGGCGGCGATCGCCCTGGGAGTTCGGCGCGGAGGCGGCATGGTCGTCAGCGAGAACGCGTCCAATCTGAGGGTCCTCGAAAAGCTCGGGTTCGAGATGCGCCAGACCGGACTCGTCGACACCGGCGCGCCGAGCTCGACCAATATCGAGACCGACGGGGATCTCGTTGCGATCGCCGCCCGCTGGCAGAACCGCGCCGCGGCCAACAGCGTGGCCGGCCCTTCGGGCAGCGCCGGCGGTTAGTCCCGGCACCTTCGCCGGAGCGCAAGCTCCAGTCCCGGACCCCGATGCAACGGCGCCGGGCAGTTGCCGTCCGGATCCAGCTAGGCCGGGGCGGCGAGCTGCCGTCGTGTCCAGTCGATCGTTCTCTCGATCCCGTCCTCGAAACCCACCCGCTCCGACCAAGATAGCGAGCGGAGCCGTTCGTTGTTGGAGACCAGCGCGGGGCTCCCGATGACGGCCTTCTTCAGGTCGACGACCGGTATCTGCCCTCCGAATCGGCCGGCGATCGCCTCGGCGAGCTCCCCGACGGTGATCCCGCGGCCGGCGCCGATATTGACCACGGTCTTCTGTCCGCTCGTTGCGACGGCGAGCAACGCGTCGATCGTGTTGTCGATGTACATCAGGTCGCGTACTGTCCGCGGGTCCCAGATCTCGATCTTCTTTTCTGTCAACGCCTGGCGGATCAGCTGGGGCACGATGTAATCGCCGGTCTGTCCGACCCCGTAGGAATTGAAGTTGCGAACCGTCACGATGTCGCGGGCGTAGTTTCTCTGGTAGGAGGTCGCGAGGTCCTCGCCGATGATCTTCGTCACCGAGTAAGGGTCGGACCCGCGGCGGGGGTGCTGCTCGTCGATCGGAAGGTATTCCGCGGCGCCGTAGACCGCCGCGCTCGACATGAACACGAACCGGCTGGCCGCCGGCGAGAAACGCAGTACGTTCTGAGTGCCGAGCACGTTCACGTCGAACGCCATCGGGAAGTCCTGCTTGCAGGTTCGGGGATTGGCGACCGCGGCGAGATGGAACACGAAGTCCGGAGTGGTGCGTTCGAGGAGCGCCTTCGTCTCGTCCGGCTTGCGGATATCGATCGTGGCGAGCTCGTAGCCGAGGTTGTCGCCCGAGGCACGGTCCGGTCGTGCGAACGAGAAGTTGTCCGCGCCGACGACCTTGGCGCCCTCGCCGGAGAGCCGGCTGCAGAGATGGGTCCCGACGAATCCCGCGGCGCCGGTGACGAGGACGGTCTTGGAAGAGAAGTTCGACTCCATGCTCGGAACTCCCTCGGCCCCGCGCGGGGTATAATGGTGTCGGGCAAGGGACCGCATGCCGCCCGATTGAGACAGTTGGGTCCTGTTGGGTCGTTCGCCCGGCCGGGTGACGGCCGTTGCCGGCGCACGTAGATATACCCCGGACCGCCACAGAAGGACGAGGGCTCCGCCGGGGCCTGCGGACCGGAAACCGGGAACGTGGACGACCAGACGCCGCCGCCGGGCGCCTCCGAAGGCGCCTCACGCGGTTCACGATGGCCGGCCGGCCTAGCTCGGTGGGCCGAGCGCTGGATGCCCCCGCGATCCGGTCAACCAGTTCGTCCGGACGGCCTCGAATCCTCCCCCGGTCCGGATCGCGCGGCGTTGGTCGTCGCCATCGCCATCGCACTCGTGGCCGCGATCGTCTTCGAATGGTTCGCCGCGCGCACCCCGATACCTCCCGGGGGCGACGAGGGGACCTGGCTCCTGCTCTCGTACCCGTACGTCGGGATCGCGGCCCCGAGCCAGGTCCAACTGTTCAGCTACCCTCCGCTCTCGTTCCCGTTCCTCGGATTCTCCGTCCTCGTGTCGGGAGGGCCGCTGCTCGGCGCCCGCATCTTCGTCGGCGCGGTGATCGTCGCCCTGGGCCTCTCAGCGTACCTGTTGGGTCGCTCGATGTTCCGGTGGCGACTCGTTGCGCTGTTTTTCGAGGCTGCCCTGTTCCTCCAGCCGGACTTCCAGCAGCTGTACTACTTTGGGGCGTACCCCAACCTGTTTGGACTGGTCTTCTTCTTCCTCGCCGTCGCGTTCGGCCTCCGGTTTCTGCGCTCCCGACGGGAGCTCCACTTGGCCCTGTTCTGGGGTTCGGTGACCGCGGCCGTGCTCTCGCATGCCCTCGTAGGAGTGATCCTGGTCGCCCTCCTCGGCATCGCCGGTATCCTCCTTCTCGCATTCCGGCGGTTCCCGCGGGAGCTTGTGACCTCCCGGGTCGGCTGGCTCGGTGGTGGTCTGTCCGTAGGTTCGAGCGTGCTGTACTACCTCGGCAGCGCCATCGCCGGCACGAACCCCCCGAACTACCTTCTCACGACCGTCCTCACCCCGACCCAGAGCACCCAGCAACTAGGGGAGGTGTTCCACGCGTTCTATCTCGAGCCGATCTCGCTCCTGGTCCATCTCGGCGCGTTTTCGTTCACGTACGGGGCCGCCCTCGCACTGTTGTGGGGTCTGACGATCGCGATCGTCGCCGCCCTTGCCTTCCTTCGGTGGCGTTCTTCCGCGGCCGTGAGCGACCGGATGATCGGGACCTCCTCCTGGTTCCTCGCGGTCTTCGGGGTGGCCCTCTTGAGCTGGTACTTGTCGCTCACCGCCGACTACCGCCGCTTCACGTACTTCCTCTACCCGGCCAACTTGCTGCTCATCGCCCTCGGTGCCGACATCGCGCTGGCGCGGTTGTGGCGCGCGTGGGGGCCGACGCCGAATGCGGATACCGGTAGGGCCGCGACCGAAGTGGGCGACCGACGCGTCTGGATGTGGCCCGCGCGAGATCGCCGGAACGCAAGGTTCTCGGTGATCGTCAGCGTGGCGATACTTCTGCTCCTGGTTTCGGCAGGAGTTTACACGCTACCCGCGGCGAGCGGTTTCGAGGACCAGAACTCGCGGGTGGCCCACGGAGCGGACCTCGTCAACGCGCTGGGGGCGATCTCTCGTTCCGGGATACCCGGAGCTATCCTCTCCGTCACCCCGCTCGTCGACCGATGGCCCGCGACCCTCACCGGACGCAACCTGTACGAGGTGCGGCCACCGACGGGCTACACGTACACGGCCAACAATCTGGTGGCGGACGAGTTGGCCTCTCTTTCGGCAAACTACCGCTACTCGGTAACGAATGGCCTCGTGGTGGCGGCGATCCCCGGCCTCAGCCCCACCTACTTCAACGCCAGCCCTCTGTACGGCTTCTACCTCGACGGGATACTCCAACCGGTATTCGCCGTCAGTCCCGAGGCGGTCTTGGTCACGGTTTCGGATGCCGGCAACAGTTCCACCTGGCACTACGGTCCATCGAATTCCTCGGCGTCGGGACCCTCGGTCACGGGGTCCGCTTCCTCGCTCCTGCTCACCTATGGGGGGGAAGGGGTCACCGTTACCGAGGCCATCACGGCCCTCCCCGGAACCTCCCAGCTCTCGGTCCGGGTCACGGCCTCGGTGAGTGGGACCGAGCAGATCGACTCGATCGCGCTGGACCTCTCTGCCGCGGCGACGGCTTCCGGTTCGGTGACCGCCTCCGGCGCCTCCGCATTCGTGTGGTCGTCCCCCACGGCATCGGGCACCATAGCGACGCTGGGGCAGCTCGCCGCCCCTGGAGTGGTCGGGCCGGTCACCAACGGGACAGGGATCGAACTGGTCGCCCGAGCCTCTCCGACCGGCGGAGGGTCGAACCTCAGCATCGAGTTCACGGCCGACACCCCCTCGTCCTCCAACACGGCCTCCGGAGTTGCGGGATACTACTCCACCCCGCAACTTTGGGCCGGATGGGATGTGCGCTTCGCGCTCCTCTGGAACGGTACGGCCGTCACCGGCGGTCTCGAGCTTTCGTACCTGGAAACCGAATACGGAGCCTCCGAGTTCGCGGCCGATGGCCCGTGGACCGTACTCCTTCTCCCTTGAGTGAGGGGCACCCCGGAGCCGGGGGCCGCACGCCAGCCCGCTGGCCCGGGACCGAGACCTCTTCGCGGTGACTACCCGCCGCCGAACGAGGCCGGGAGAACGTAGACGGTCCAGGGCCCGCTCGTCGACAAGACCGCGCCGTCGTACTCGCTCTGGATGTAGTTGGTCGTGACGTGCAAGGCTGCGACCTGACTGTAGGACAGGATGAACCGAATGTCCCATCCGGTCCAGATCTGCGAGGTATCGAGCCACGGTCCGATGGAGGAGATCAAGTTGTACGCGGCCGGGATGGCCAAGTTCACCGACATCGCCAAGGCTCCCGATCCGTTCGGTTGCGTCGAATTCAGCCGCAGTAACACCGCCGTGGTCGCCCCCGGCGTGGAGTTGTACGCCACGAGTCGCCCGAGGGCGACGGCCGGTGCCACCGTTCCGGTGGTGGTGAAGTTCCCGTTGCGGGTCGCCGAGGCCCAGGCAAAGCTGCCGGGGGAGCTCCCCAACGTCACGTTGCCGGGGACCAGATTGACCGTCGAGAATCGCGCCTGCAGGGAGGTGACCAGTACGCTCGAGCCGTTCGCCCGGGCGCTCAACGAGATCTGGACGAGGTCGCTGGCGGCCGGCACGGTCACGTTCTCGACCACGAGGCAACCGGGCTCGGGGAACGAGAACTCGTAGCCGTACCCTCCGTCGATCTGAGTGATCGGAGGCGCCGCTGAGGTCGCGGGGGCCACCAGGAACTCCGAGCCATCGGACAGGTTGACGACGATCGAAGCGGCGGGCATCTGGAACAGCGGCTGGTAGATGTTGCCGGCGAACGCCCCGATGATCGGCGTGCTGTTGAAGTCGCCCGCGGCGACCCCCGGGACCGTGGCGCCGACCAGGGCGTTGGTGACCGTATAGCGCCCGGTCAGCGAGATCGACGTGGCCTCGCCATCCTGGACGTGGGAGCTCACGTAGCCATTGCCGTTCGCGAGCGCCGGGACGTAGGTCGTCCGGGTCGCGGTGATCGTGCTGGGCCAGTGGGCCACGAACGGGGTCGTCGCGACCAGGTTCCCGACCACGCCCGAGGCGGCGATCGCGTTGACCGCGGAGAGGAACGCATCGTTGTGGGCGTACTGGGTGTAGTAGGTCTCGTAGCTCACCCCCGACGGGGAAGTGGAGAGGATGGCGACGACCACCAGACCGGCGACGGCACCCGCGGTCAGCGTCGGGTCGACCCGGCTCCGCCAGCGCGGTCGGACCGGGGGAGGCGCTCGGTGGCGCCGGGCTGCCCGGGCCATGAGGTAGGCGCTCCAATCCCGCGAGAGCCACTCGCTGAGCGCCCAATCGAACGGGAAGAGGGCCGCGAGGATCACCGGCGTGTACAGGAAGTACGGGAATCGCCGGTAGTCGATCGGTATCGAGAAGGCGTACGCGGCGAGAGACCCAGCGAAGATCGCAAGGAACCATGCGACGAGCGTCAGCCACGGAGTGGTGAGCCAGGCGGGGCGCCGCCACCGCAGCAGCAGGACGGCGCCGATGCATACTGCCGTGCCGAGCGCGATGATGGCGAGCGCCTGGTGCGGGGTCAGGAACTGGGGCGAGTGGGTGATCCATTGCCACGGCGAGGTGAGGTAGAACGGCCGGAGCACCGTCGGGAGCAGTTGCGTCTTCGTTGCCGATGCGGTCGAGTCGAAGTACGACGCGTGGGCGATGTTCGCGAAGTAGGTGGCCAGATAGTACCCGCCGACCCCGACCACGAACACCCCGACCCCCGCGAGCCCGGCCCGGCTCCACAAGATCGTGCGAGGGAGCCGGCGTACGAGGAGGAGGCCCAGCGCGAGCAGCGCAAGGATCCCGACGAGGATGACCCCGGTGAGGCTATGGGAGAGGAGGCAGGCCGCGGTCGCGACCCAGAACAGGAAGAGGTGCGACGGTTGGCGGGAGCGAAGATACCGCACCAGGTACGCGACGGCCAGTACCAGGAAGATCAGCGCGAAAATGTTCGGGTACCCCCCGAAATAGTAGAGCTGCTGAAAGTCCGGTTCGCCCAGCAGCAGGCCCTGCGCGAGGAGAGCGAGCCCGGGGCGCTCGAGCAAACTTCGGTTCAGGAGATAGCTCGCGTACCCCAGCGCCACGATCGACGAAGCCATGAAAATGCGTCCGCCGAGCAGGGGGCCATTGCCGATCAGGACCGACAGTCCGACGAACGGGAACGCGAGGGGCGGGTAGGCCAGCGGCTGGACCCCGCTGGTGGTGGGGAGGCCGACGAACGGGTAGGAGGTGATGATCCAGGTGCTCGGGTCGCCGCCCGGTGGGATCGGCTGCACGCGAACGATCCACAGCCACAGGACGGCGAACCCCACGGCGATCGCGAGCGCGACGAGCAGGTAGATCGGGTCGCGCCGGGAGTCGCTCGCGAACCCGGTTCGGGTTCGCGGCTCGTCGGTTTCGGCCGGAAACATCCGGAGGATCAGACCCTTGAAATCGGCGTAAATGCGGGAGAGAATCGACCCCGACGGAGCCGGGATCGGTGCGGGTCCCCCGGCTTGCGGAGCCGTGCCCACGGACTCCTGCGGCATGGACCGAGGATGCCGAGGGGGGGGCCTACTAAGGCTTGGCGGCTGCACTTCGTCAGCCGGCCGCCGGTGGACTGTTCTGTCGGCGTACCGGGAAATGCCGGCGGACCAAGCTAAAGACTCTTATCCTAGGCCGTTCCGAGCGGCCTTCACCGAGGAAAAATCGTGCCCGCGCGGAACCTGGTGGTCGTGGTCGCGGACACCTGGCGCGACCAGCGCCCGTTCGATCGACCCGGCGCGCCCTCGATGCCGTTCCTCGACGCGTTCTCACGCGATGCCATGACATTCGATCGGTTGCTCGCGAGCTCCTCGTGGACCGCCCCGTCCCACGTCAGCCTCCTATCCGGAGCGCCGCCGTGGGAGACCCACTTCCATGTCCCGGGTGCGGGCCCCCGCTCTCCCCGCGCGGAAAGCCTGGCCGACAAGTGGGGCAAGGCCGGCGGTGTTTCGGCCGCGTTCTCGGCCAACTTCCTGGTGGCGCCCTCGCTCGGAACCGCTACCGGCTACACGCGATACAATCCCGGATTCCGCGCGGGGATGGCCGGGTACCTCCAGCTGGTCGCGACGTTCGGAGGCTACGAGCGGCGCCTCTACGAGGCGTTCGCCCCGCGCATGGCCCCCGACGCGGGCGCGCTCGCCCGGGTCCGCGATTCGGCCACCCGATGGGGCGGGACCGGATTGTACAAGTCGATCAACGCGATGCGCAGCGGCGACATGCTGCTCCGGGCCTTCCGTAAGTTCCTGCGACAGCGTTCGATGAACGCGGACCGTCGCAACGTTCCGCTCCATCTCTTCTTCAACCTCGCGGAGCCGCACGAACCGTATCTCGTGGGTCAGAACGGTGGCGCCTCGGGGTCGCGGGCCACCACCGGCCACCTGCCGACGATCAACTTCGCTCGGTTCAACGACGCCCTCGTGGGCGGCCATACGTCCCCGGCACCGTTCTTCGACGCCTACCGCGAGTCGCTGACGGCCGTCGACACGCACTTCCACACCCTGGTCGACCTGCTCAAGCGCGATGGCATCCTCGACAACGCTACCTTGGTCTTCCTGAGCGACCACGGGCAGAACCTCGGGGAGCACGGATTCTACGGGCACGGGTTCTACCTTTACGACGAGCTCGTCAAGATCCCGGCCTACCTCTGGGAGTTCCAGGACGGTAAGCCGGTCGGCAACACGGCCCCTCCGGACGAATGGGTCGATCATCGCCACATGAACGACCTGCTGTGTGCCTTTACCGCCGACGGCGCCGCGGTCGACCTGCACGACACCCTGCGAGCCAGTCTCGACCGCAAGGGGCCGGCTTCGTCGTTCTACGAAGGTCCGGGACCCCGGGCCCCCGACGGGATGCTCGTCAAGGCGCCGCGATCGGCCCCCTATCGACTCCTGCGCGTCCAGCGCGGGAACGAGGTGGCCCTGGTCCGCTCGGACGTCAAGGGCGGCAACATCGAACCAGCCCCGCTCGATAGCCCGGATAAGCTCTCTCGCGAGCTGTTCGACATCGGACGGCGCTTGCTGCAGTACGAGGCCGTCCACGCGGCGACCCCCGTACCGGGCGCCGAGGGGATGGATGCGCAGGTCGACGCCCGGCTCAAGAGCTGGGGCTACGACTGATCGGAGCGGGCGAGCGGACCGGCGCTAGCCGCTCGGACCGCCGACAACGGGAGCCTGCCCCTCGACCGCGAGGCGTGACTCGAGCAGTCGCCGGATAGGGCGGACGAAGGCGAAGCGCCGCTCCGCCGCCTTGGCGAAGAAGACGTCCCCCCGATCCACGCTGTAGGTGACCAGGATCGCGCCCGCGAAGACCACGAACGGCAGGGCGACCAACCCGAACACCAGGAGGATCGAGGGGTGGACGGGCAGGAAGTAGTAGATCGGTACCAGGATCGCCGTGCTGAGCAAGAGCGGTCGGACGAAGTGGGCCGCGAACGGGTTGATCCCGTGCACCCGGTAGATCCGGATGAGCGCGAGGCCCGGGAAGAGCAGGCGGGCCACGGACCATGCGATCGCGGCCCCGATCATCCCGTAGGTCGGGATCAACGCGAAGCAGAGTACGAAGTTGGCGACCGTCGAGTACGCGGTGTACCGCAGGACCGTGCGCACCTCCCCCAAGCCGCCGAGCGTCGCGGTCGAAGGGCCGAGCAGGATCGAAATGGTGTTCGAGACCACCAGGAGTTGGAGGGCCGCGGCCCCGTTGACCTGGTTCGCTCCAAACGTGAACGCGAGCGAGTACGCCGGGTCGAAGACGAAGAGGAACGTCAGCGGGAGGGTGAGGAGCGCCATCCAACGCGTGACGGTGACGTAGGTCTGTTTCAACCCCTCGAAATCGCGCTCCCGCCGGAGCCGGGAGCTCACCGGTAGGTAGATGAACGTCACCGTACCCGTGCCCACGAGGAGCAGCCGGGTCAGGTTCATCGCCGACGAATAGTTCCCGACGATGTCGGTCGGGCGGAAGACCCCGAGGAGGAGCGTATCGGCGTACGAGGTAAGATACGAGAGCGTCGCGACCCCGAACAGGGTCACGGTCAGGGCCATGAACCCCACCCGGGCCGAGGCGTCGCCGGTGAACGCCTTTCCCGAGAGACGTCGTAGGAGCAGGGGCAGGCGCCGGAAGGTGTACACCGCGAGGGCCGCGAAGGCGACGACCCAACTCAGCACATATCCCCAGATCACCCCGTGGAACCCCCAGCCCGCGAGGATGAAACCGCCGGTGAAGACCAGGAACAGAACCGGATTCAGGATCTGAACGAAGATCGCATTCGGCTCGGCCCGCTCGAGCCCCTGGAAGATCCCGACGATCACGTTCGAGAGCATCGTCAAGCTGATGCTCAGGGCGAAGAGCTGGAAGACCGGCGTCAGGTTCCCTCCCTGGAACGGGGAGGCGAGCTGGGCCGCGAACAGGTACACCAGGATGGACGAGGCCGCCGCGATCGGCAGGCTGACCCAGAGCGCCTTGCGGATCAACGCGACGCGGGCCTCGTAGGTCTCTTCGAATGCGAGGGAACGGGCGGTGGCCGTTGGGATCCCGAACGCCGCCACCAACGCGAGCAGGTTGGCGAGGGCGAGACCGAGGTTGAACTCGCCCCACTGATCGGCGCTCACGTTGCGCGTCACGATGACGCGGGTGAGGAATTGGGCTACGACGAGGACAATCGTCGCGACGACCATCACCGCGGTTCCCCGACCTACGCTCTGGATCGTCCGGTCGAACCTCGCGCCCGAGGTTTCCGCCGCGACGGGTGGGGTCGAACCCACCGGAGGGTCCCCCGCAGTGACCTCCATCATGGTGCGTGGACGCGCGAGAAGGTGCCTCGCAACGCTCGTTGCCGGACCGTCGTATTTAACACAACCCCGCGGTCGGGCCCACGCGTCCGCGCTGCGATTTGACACGGGGCGCGCGTCCGCCCCGCCCGTTTGCGACTACCGAAGCCAAGATATCCTCGGGTCGCACGCGGCGTCTCGCGGAGAACGATGACGCACCACGGCTTCTGCCTCTGGCTTACGGGACTGCCCAGCGCCGGGAAGACGACGATCGGCCGCGCCCTCGTGCCCAAGCTGCAGGCCCGCGGCTGGAACGTCGAGCTGCTCGACGGGGATGAGATCCGGATGGGTCTCAGCTCGGATCTGGGGTTCGACCGCAAGGCGCGCGAAATGCACGCGGCGCGCGTCACGTACGTCGCCAAGGTCCTCGCCCGCAACGGCGTCATCCCGATCGTCACGCTCATCTCGCCGTACGCCACCTCGCGTGCCAAGGCGCGCGCGGACATCGGTCAGTTCATCGAGGTCTACATCACGACGCCGCTCAACGTCTGCGAGGAGCGCGACGTCAAGGGGCTCTACAAGAAGGCCCGCGAGGGGAAGATCAAGGAAATGACCGGGATCGACGACCCCTACGAGGCGCCCGAGAACCCGGAGATCCGGATCGAGACGGTCACGCAGTCGGCGGAGCAGGCGGCCGATCAGATCCTGGCCGACCTCGAGCGGCGGGGGCTGATCACACCGCCCGAGAAGCCCCGCGCCCAGGCGCACTAGGACCCAGGACCCCGGCGAAGGGACCGATCGTGACTCCCCCCGCCTCCCAGATCGAGTTGCTCGGGTTTGATCACGTCGACATCAAGGTGCGCGACCGCGCCAAGGTGCGGCGGTTCTTCGTCGACCAGTTGGGACTGAACATCCTCGGGGACGGTCCGACCCACACGTTCCTCTTGATGGGCGACCAGGTCCTGGGATTGCACGATCTCGCCCCCAACGAGTGGGCGGGAGGGATCGACCACATCGCGCTGCGCGTAGCGACGTGGACGGGCCTGAAGAGTCGCGTCAAACGCGCGCGGATCGAGGTATCAGGCGAGAAGGAACGCGATGCCTCCCGCTCGCTCTTTCTCAAGGGCCCCGAAGGGCTGCGGATCGAGTTGGTCTTCCGACCCGACCCCGAGGTGCATCCGCACCACCCCCGAACGCCGTCGGTGCCTGACAGCGACCAGCAACCGGGATCGCGCTTCTTACGCCGCCGCGGTCCGGCGTGAGGCCCTGGCGACCGGTCGCGGCAGGGTCCCGGCGACGAGGGTCAGCCACGCATCGTACTTCGGCTCCTCGCCGTGGACGATGTGCGTGAACGCCTCCATCACGTCGCGGGTGATCGGCCCCGGTTTGCCATCCCCGACGACGTAGTGGCTCACCTCCCGAATGGGGGCGATCTCGGCGTACGTCCCGGAAAAGAACGCCTCGTCGGCGGTGAGGAGCTCGTTCACCGAGAGCGGCTTCTCGACGACCGGGTAGCCGAGGTCCCGGGCGATCTGGATGACGGAAAGCCGGGTGATCCCGAGCAGGATATCCGACTCCAGTCCCGGCGTGTAGACCGTCCCGTCGCGCACGAGAAAGATGTTCTCTCCCGTTCCCTCCGCGACGTATCCGTTCTGGTCGAGCAGGATCGCCTCCTCGTACCCATCCTCGGCGGCGTCAACGCCGGCCAAGTAGCTGTTGAGGTAGTTGCCGTCGGCCTTCGCGAACGACGGGATCGCATCCGAGTGCGGTTTTCGGAACGGGGAGATCTTCGCCCGGACACCGGACTCGGACTGCTCTCCCAGGTACTTCTTGGCAGGGATCGCCGCGACGGCCAGCGAGATCTTGCCCCGGTTGTTCTTGACCCCCAAGGCTGGCTCGCCCCGGTAGACGATCGGGCGGATGTACGACGGCACGATGTCGTTGGCGGCCTGCGTGTCGATGATCGCACGGGCGATCTCCTCCTCCGAGTACTGGATGGGCATATGATACAGGCGCGCGGAAGTGGTCAGGCGGTGGACGTGCTCTTTGAGCCGGAAGATGGCCGCCCCCTTCGTGGTCGGGTAGCCCCGGATCCCCTCGAAAACGCCCACGCCGTAATGGAACGTATGACTGAGGACGTGGATCTTCGCGTCGGCGTTGTCGACGAGCTTGCCATCCATCCAAATTTTCTTGGCTTGTGTTGCGAGCATCGGTTTCTCCGGTGACCCGGGGCAAACTAGTGTATCTTACACGAACCACGTATATCACCCCCTCCCACCCGCTGCGACTCACGGCGCGCGCCCAAGTTCGCGACGCGACTTCCGCCGGCGATCACCGGGAACCCCGGCGCCCCCCTCACCCCGGATCAGGAGGCTCGGTGAGATCCTCGGACGACGACGAATCCGCGCTCGGCAGGCCTTCCGGGGCCGCAGTTCCAAGCGCCTCCGTGCGGCGCCGCTGGGTCCAAAGGGCCAACACCGCCAGGAGGACCGCCCCGGCCACCGCCACCGCGAGGAAGTCGTAGACCGGCACCGTTCCGCCCCCGCCCAACGTGCCCGCCGGCCCCGACGCCGTCGCGGTCACGTTCGCAAAAGCCGAGGCGGTCTCCCCGACGCTGTCCCGGCCCGTCGCGATGATCTCGAAAGTGCCGACCAATCGGTAGGTGTGTGTACCTGACTGCCCGGAGGCAGTCGTTCCGTCTCCGAAGGTCCAGTTGTAGGTCACGCTCCCAATGGCCTTTGTGGCGTTGGCCGAGTAGTGGACTTCGAGGGGCACTTCCCCCGTGAGGGGGGTGATGAGGATGGTGACTCCACCCGCTCCCCAGACCACGGCGATGGGGGGCGGCGTGGGGGGCGGGGGCGGCGGCGGGACCGGGGGCCAACTGACGTTGATGTCCGCCGTCGCATACACGGTCGATTTCAGGACGTCCGTGACCGACACCTGGGCGGGAAACCCGCCGGCGCCCTCGTACGTGTGTGTGCCATTGGCGGCGGCGAGCGTGGAGCCATCACCGAAATCCCACGAGTACGTGTACGGGGTCACGCCGCCCGCGACATGGGATGTGAAGGTCACGAGCAAGGGGGCGATCCCGCTCAGTGGCGTGACGTTGATCGACACCGTCAATGGCGTGACTCCCACTCCTTCCGCGACGAGTGTCGTGGTCCACGAGACCGCGAGCCCGAATGCGTCGTTCACAGTGACGTTCGCGTGGTAGGTACCGCCCTTGTCGTACGCATGGTCCGCGTTGGCCACGGTGGAGCTGTCGCCATCTCCAAAGGACCAGTGGTAGACGTAGGGCTCGGCGCCGTAGGTCGCCGAGGCGGTGAAGGCCACCGGGAGCGGGGCCTCTCCAGTGGTGACATTCACCGTGGTGACCAGATCGAGCGCGTCGTAAGCCCAGACCTCGCCGTACACGTCGAGCGCGGTTCCGCCGTCGATGAGGGCGATTCCTGAGACCAGCCACGCCGAACCGGTGGCGGAGTCGTAGAACATATCGGCTGCCGCGCGCGCCGACGGGGCGCTGGACGGAGAGAGGAACTTCCACCCCGCAGGTCCCAACAGCCAGCTGTCGCCAAGCGCGCTCGTCCCGTTGCCGCCGCCAAAGAGGAGGTCCCCACCGAGAGCCGGATCGTAGGCCATCGGTGCTTCCGAACGGGCGGACGGGGAGCTGTTCAGGAGCAGCTGTGACCAGTCGGTTCCGTTGAAGGCCCAGGTGTCTTGGTAGGGCGAGAATCCGCCGGTGCTCCCCGCCCCCCCGAAAAGGACCAGCTCGGAGCGGGCGACGTCGTACGACAAGCTCGCCCCGGATCGGGCGGAGGGGGAAGCGGCGGTGTGGAGTTGGGTCCAGCCGGCCTCTGCGTAGGTCCACGTGTCATTTAGGGCATCACTACTGCCGTTCACCCCCCCGAACAGGACAGTCTTTCCGATCGCCGGGTCGAATGCAAGGCTTGCCTCGGCGCGCGCCGTCGGGCCACTCGAGGAGTTCGGCGCGAGAGTCCAGCTCCCTCCCGCCATGAGCCAGGTGTCGCTCAACGTCACCGTTGCGTTAGTCCCACCGAAGAGCACTAGTCCCCCAAGCACCGGGTCGTACACCATCGAGGCGAGGCCACGAGCAGAAGGTGCCTCCGGGCTCTGGACCGCGTGCCAGAGCTGGCCGTCGAATCGCCAGGTTTGGTTGTTCACGGCGCCGCTGGTGGCCTGACCCCCGAACTCGTACGCCTGGCCATCGGAGGGATCGTAGGCGACGGCAGGGCCGACCAGCGGACCTGGGTATGACAAGTTGTCGAGCAGGGTCCACTGCCCGCTTTCGAACCCCCACGTCTCGTCGCCGGGAAGTGTCAGCAGTGTTGTCGTGGCCGGCCCGTACAGGATCACCTCGTCCGCGGCAGTGTCGAACGCCATCTCCTGGTACACTCGCGAGCTCGGTAGCGAGGTCACCAGTTGCGTCCAAGCGCCGGAGGCGAACGTCCAGGTCTCGGCATCGGCGGGAACGCTCACGTTGAGCGTTTCGTAGAGCACGATCTCCGCGTCCCGCGAATCGTTCGCCATCTGGAATCCGTCGACGGGGGTTGGGGGTTCTGTCCCCAGTGACAGGTTGGTCCACGCTCCCCCCGAGAACTCCCAGGTGTCTGACAGTGGGCGGATTGTCAGAACGGTCCCATTGGAGGTGACCGAATGACCGCCCTGAAGTATCAGTCGGTTCCCCCCCGAATCCCAGGCAAGGCCCGCTCCGTATCGAGCGGAGGGGGCGGCTTTTCCGAACGCGAGCTGGCTCCAGGCGCCGCCATGGAACAACCACGTCTCGTTGGTTCCAGATGTCCCAGCTGTACCGCCGAACAGGACCACCCCTTCTTCCGAAGCGTCATAGGCCATACTGCCGCTGAACCCCGCCGGGGGCTGTTGGGACGTGACCAACTCCGACCACTGGCCGTGGTCGAATGTCCAGGTGTCCCCGAGGACCGCTGGCGAAGTTTGCGAGAAGTCGTAACCCCCGAACAACACGAGAACTCCGTCGGCGTAGTCGTAGGCCATACTCGCGAATCCGCGGGCGGGCGGCTGGGCGCCGGCCGTGAGGTTCGTCCATTCGCCACTTTGGTATCCCCACGTCGCCGACGAGGCGAAATTGGAAAAGAATCCCCCGAACCGGACGAGGTAGCCATCTTCGGGGTCGTACGCGAGGCTTCCGGCGATGGCCGAGGAAGCCACCAGCGCATCCAGAAGCGGGGTAGTACGATTGATCCAATCCCCCGAACTCGAGTTCCCCACGGCTCCCGCGGCGGGGGTCTGCCCACAAGGCACGCTCTCCCCGAGCGCTGCGCACAGGGCGACCGTCGAGTGCCCTCCGGGCAACGCAGCGACCCGAGCAATGGCTCCGAAGGAGGGCGACTCGGCCCCCAGGCGATCGAGCTGAGGCGGACCCCGAGGTGGGACGGCCGTGGTGTGGAAAGCCACCCCAGTTCCGGAAATCCAAAGCAATAGGCAGGTCGACACGACCAACAGAACCGGTGCTCGCGCCGTCCGAGGGTGGGCCCAGACGAACGGTCGCACGTCTCGGGCTCTGCCGTACCGTAAGTTTACCACCAACTCTCTCCTCGGTGCCCGCGACGCAGCCACGACGGCTCGTGGCGCCGATACGAATTCACCGACCTCTATTGCTTTGTCGCCATCAGATCAGCGGCGTTACCGCTCCGAAACCGGGATCTGCTGACGTCGGTCCGAATCCACAATTATGCATATGCATAGACATATGTGGACTCTCTCTGGGTCGATTACTCGGAGAACCTGCCGGTCCAGTGTTCCGCCCGGTGATCGTCGCCCCATGGAGTCCGGACCGTGAGCCCTGCCAACATGATGCCCTGAGGATGTCGAGTCACGTAATCAGTGAACCTGGAGTCCAGGGATGCGAGCGTAGTGAGGTACCCCTCGATCGGGCAAGCCGCGATCGCTCTTCCCCGCCATCTGGGCGCCTGGTAACCTCGTCGCCCTCTCCCAGGTGCAGTTCACTCGCCCAGGGGCTCGACACCACCTGCGCGGATTGGCGTAGGTCACCTGGCTTCGAGCATCGAGTCGAGGAGCCCCGTCCCGGCACCGAGTGGGCGCTGGGACGATCCCTACGGGCCCCCGAGGCGCGGCCAAGCACCCCCCCAAACCTGTTCGTATAACTCCTGTTATACGACTTCACCTCAGAGAAGCTGGGCGGCGAAGGCACCGCGCTCGGCGCCCGGCGGGCCATTTCTCTACGCTTAGACACGTGAGTTACGCTATACATGATTCTACCCGTACCATTGCATGATAAATGAGCCGCGGGGACCCAGATGGCCTCTTCAGCCAAGATCAGGTCGCCGATCGACCGGTGGGGCCCGAACTCGCTCGACCTCGACAGAGGCTCGTCAAATAATGCATATACGACGTGGGGGAACGCATTACACGTGACTATTGAGCCTGAGGCCTGCTCTTTGTGACTAGCCGAATCCGGACCGGGGAAGACCCCACGACGTAACGCGCGGACTCCGTGGTGAGGAGCTCATTCGCACCGTTGGCGACGAGGATTCCGAGGATGAGCCACCCGAGGCTCGACGTCGCCCCCTTATGATCGGCTGCCAGCCGCGCAGCGATACGGGAGGCCCTCTCGTCGAAGGCGAGGATCGAGATCTTTCTCCGGAGACGTTCGATCGCGGCGAGTCGGTGCGTCCGGGCGGCTTTGCTGTCGGCACGTGCCATCGCCTCGAGCTCGAAGAGGTTCAGCTCTGTCGTGCACACTTCGCCCACCGCGAGATCGCGTAGGACCCCTCGACCCTCGGGGCGACCCTCGAGGATCGCGAGCAGAACGGGTGTGTCGAGGGCCTTCATCGCTGTCGACCCCCGAATCGGAGGCTCCGCCATCGGCGAGAGAGCGACTCCCGGGACCCTCCGCCCCAGGTCCCCGCGAGGTCGTCCAGGGGGCCGCGTTGGTTGATGAGTCGGAGGAGAAGCTTGGTGAAGCTCTCGTCTGCACGCATTTCTCGGCGTAACGCATCGTACACGTCTTTACGGATTGCGACGTTCTTGGACGTCATATTCATATTCATACGCATATGTGGATATAATCGTCATGGTGATGCGGAACTCTCCCACTCGGGAGCCACCGGGAGGGTCAAGAACCCCGGACGTCTCCCCGACATGTGGCCCCGGATCCCTCGACCCTGGTCCCCGGAAATCCCGGGACGGCGATCGCAACTCGCATTCGCTCCGAGGACCTCCTCGCCCCGGTCCGACCGAAGCTACTGCTCGGGTACCTCGACCTGGCAGCCGCCGGTGCGATGGATTACTCGCGTCACACCGGCGTGTACCTCGGACCATGGTGGGACCTCCCCCCGGGTGGATCGGATGGGCGGATCCTCGCCTGGAAACGAGCCGTGCTACTTCGACGTGTGGAGGCGGGGGCCGTGCACTTGGGCCACATGTTCATCCTCGTCTTCGACGGCGTCGGTCGAGCGAGTCTTCGCCCGGAGGATCTCGGCAGATGGAGCCCCGGCCCGAGCCATCTCGAATCCACCGAGATCGTGCTTCGTAAGGGCGACCCGATGCTATTGATGCTGCTCCGGCCCACCTACTCGGAGACGCTGGACCCACTGGTCACGTTCGGCAACGACCTCGCGGAACGCTTCCGCCTCCAGGTCGACTGATCACCGCGGACCCGCGGCCGCCATTGTTGGGTCCCGGAGACCCATCCCAGCCCCGATAGTCCCCCGAGATGGTGGGTGGGCGTTTTATTCTCATTTTTGGTGGTCGGCCACCGGGCCTACCGCCCTGTCCACTCCCAATGGGATACCAGCGCGCTAAGGGCCGTATTCGGGGAATGCCGGCGCATCGGGTCCGCGGCGATTGTTGGGGGGTCCGGACCTGGGCTCTCCGAGCGTGTTTCGTTGTCGCTCTGATGCTGTGCTCTAGTCTTCCCCACGGGGTGGGGCCCGTTGGGTCGCTGCACGCCCCGAGTGCGCCCGAAGGAGGCTCAACTCCGCTGACGATCGTGACCGTCTGCGGTGCCAGTACCGCGGGCAGTC
>JAKIWD010000014.1 GCA_022750205.1 Thermoplasmata archaeon | reverse complement strand
GGCGGATCAGGAGGACCTGGCCGTCGTGGGTGACGACGCCGTCGACAACGACCGCCGGGGTGATCAGCGGAGGGCGCCCCCGGTAGGGGGAAGTGGAGTAGGGGACGGTTTCGCCTCGGATTCGAGGTGTCTTCCGTCTGGAGGGAACCGGTCGCCGTGCCATCATCCCTCGCGGGCAACCGAGCGGCGGGGGTTAATGGGAGCTTCCGTCGTGAACCTCCCCTAGCCCTGCGAAAGCCGCCGGAGGATCGCCGTGGCCAACCGGCCGGCCGCGAGGGGAGACTTCCCGAGGTAGAGCGACGGTTCGATGACCTCGAGCTCCATCAGCCGGGGGACGCCGTCGGAGGTGGTGACCAGGTCGACGCGGGCGTACATCAGGTCGGCGTCGACCGATCGGCACACCGCCTCGGCGGCCGCACGTTCGGCGCTGGACGGTGGGACCGGAGTGCCATCGGCGATCGTCGCCTGCGGATTCAGCGCCGCCTTCCGGTGAACGCAATGGGAGTAAGATCCGTCGAGGAAGATCAACGAACGTTCTCCACTGGATTCGACCTCATCCACGTAGGGTTGCAGCATCAGGATTCCGGTCGGCGAGGGAACGTTCGGGTGGACCGCGTCCGAGCTCCGCACGACGAAGGTGTTCTCGGCCGCCGCTGAGACCTCGGGCTTGACGACGCCTTTCTCCCATCCTCTGCGGCGCAGCGTACGGCCGATCTGCTCCGCCCCAGTGAGCCACTCCGTGGGAACGATGGGTATGCCGCGGGATTGAAGATCCCTCAAGTACGATTTTCGGGCGTTCCAGCGCACGATCGGCGCCGGGTTCCACAGGCCCGTCTGCGACTCCATCCGATCGACCCAGTCGCTGAATTCTGGGAAGTGCCGAAAGTAGTCCCACGTGGACCGGATAATGCACAGATCGAACTCGCCCCACCGAACTGCGAGATCGTTCCAGACGAGCGGCTCGGCGCCCACCCCCGCTTCCCGGAGGAGCCCGAGAAGGGGTTGGTCATCCTCGGTCAGGAGGGGGAACTTCGTGCACGTCACCAGCCCGACTCGTTCTGTCACGGCCTCGGGCTCCCGCGTCGGCTGCCACTAGGTCGGCGCCACCAGGGTCTCCCGCGACCGGCGCGGCGGGGGATCGGACGTTCGACATCGACTTGCGCGATCAACTTTGGAGGGTGTCCGCATTCGCGCACGTCAAGTTTTCTCTCGAGGCTGGAGGACTTTCTGACCCCCTCCCGGGTCTCGTACGCCGTTCAGCCAACGCGCGACCTCAGCCGACTCGGCCCAACCGAAGAGTGCGGGCGGTAGTGTCACTCACCCTTTCGAGCGCATGTACTCGCGAGACTCTTTCGCCAGTCCGAGCCACTTCGCCTGTCGGGTCAACCCGATCGCGACGTACTCCTTCAAGGGCTTTCCCGTCCCCGGGTGCCAGGGTGCGCCTACACCGCTATCGATGAGCTCCTGGACGCGCGTGGGCGACAACTTCAGCACGAGGGCCCCCGACCCGTCGAGCAACCCGAAGATCTTCCGACCGACGAAGAGTGAGCCGGTGCCGAACCCTTCCCGGTGCGGGCTTTTCGCCGCCAGTCCGTCTGCGAGCTGCTGGGCCAATCTGCCGAACTGTTTCGAGCCGGCGGGTGCCGCTTCGGTGGCCATCGCTGGTACGGCCATTATCGGTGCGAGAAGTTAGCGCTTCCGCGGAACCCGTCGAGCGGCCTCGACTTCGGACCCCCCTGCCGGTGCGGGCACCGGTGAGATACGTCTCCCGAGCCAGGGGCGAAAATCCCCTGAGCCGGCGAGTCCGGCCCCGCCAACGGTCAATCCGGGGGGCCGGAAACGCGAGGCGATTGCGTTAAATAGCAATATATATACTATTTAAGCCTCCCCGTGACGCGAATCCGAATCGAAAATGTGGTGGCGTCGACCTCCCTCGGCGACGAACTCGACCTCCAATCCATCGCGCTCACCCTCGAAGGGGCCGAGTACGATCCCGAGCAATTCCCGGGGTTGATCTATCGGATGAAGGAGCCGAAGACCGCCATCCTCCTGTTCCGCTCGGGCAAGGTCGTCTGCACCGGGGGCAAGAGCATGAACCAGGTGGACGACTCGATCCGGACGGTCTCCAAACGCATCCGCTCCGGTGGGGAGAAAGTTCTGTCGCACCCCAAGATCCAGGTCCAGAACATCGTGGCCACCTCCGATCTCGGGAGCGAGATCAACCTCAACACGGTCGCCGTCACCCTCGGACTCGACCGGATCGAGTACGAGCCCGAGCAGTTCCCCGGGCTGGTGTGTCGTCTCGATGAACCGCGGGTCGTGCTGCTCCTGTTCGGCAGTGGCAAACTCGTGTGCACGGGGGCCCGCCGGCCCTCGGACGTCGCCCTGGCCGTACAGAAGATCACCCGCGAACTGCAGGACGCCGGACTCCTCAGTCGGACTCGGGCGCCGGCACCCAGTCCAGCCAAGAGCTCGCATCATGCCCGCCGGCCGGGCGGGAGTCCACCGGACGCCGCGGACCGCGAAGACTCCGGTGAGCGGGATCCCTCGCGCATGCCGGCGTAGTACCGATTCTCCCATCGGGATCTCCCCGAGGAGTGGGCAGGGCTCGCCTCCCACCCACCGAATGATTGAGGAGCGCGGCCCCCCTCGCAATGGGGCGTTGGGCCGCCCAAGTCAGCGAACGGGACGATCTGCCTCAGAGCCGGCGGCGGAGCGGTATCCAGCGCGCGAGCCCGACCAGAGGAGTGGCGATCCCTGCGGGCGGCGAGGGGGATACTTGCGGCGACTCGAACGGTCCGATGGCCGGCGCGCTGGATGCGGCAAAGGGAGCGGCCTGCGCACCAACGCCAGTCCCGCCGGAAGCAGGCGCCACCGACACGATCAGTGCCTGATCCCCCCGCGTCCCCAACCGGTCGGTCACCGTGACCACGACCGTGAAGGTTCCGGCGACGAATTGATGGTCCGGAGCCGGGCCCTCCGTGGCGGTACCGTCCCCGAACAGCCACCGTACGGTGTAGGGTCCCTCGCCGCCGGCGACGACCACCCCGAACTGCAGCGAGCGGTTCGACGATGGGCCGGTGGATCGGGCCTGCGCGTGGACCTGCATGAATTGGTCCACCGTGATCGCGACGAAGCTCGTTCCCCAACTCCCCGACGCGTTGGTGACGTTGGCCGACACGACGAAAGTGCCCGGGGACGAGAAGGTGTGGGAAGGCGAAGTCGTGGTGGAGTTCGGGGTCCCGTCCCCGAAATTCCACAGATAGGATACCGCGCCGGTCCCGTTCGGGAGGCTCGCGTTGAACGAGACAGACAAGGGGGCCACGCCCGTAGTGACGTTCGCGTTCACCTGCACCGGCAGCGCGCCGGTGTTCGTGGACACCTCTACCTCGCCGGTTGCCACAACCCCGTCGGCGTCGGCCACCTGGACGACCGCCTCGTATGCCCCCGGAACAACGTATTGGTACGTCGGTGCGGCCAGCGTTGAGGTCGCGGGCCGCCCATCCCCGAATGACCAAAGATACTGATAGGGGCCGTCGCCGCCGACGACGCTCGTGTCGAACCCGACCGTCCCATTCGGGCTGGGCCGGTCGGCCGACGCGTGGACCATCAGCGGTCCGTCGGTCGTCACGATTTCGCGGCTGGAGACCGTCGCCCCCACGGAGTCGGTGACGGTGAGGTTGACCAGGAAGCGCCCCGGCGTTCGATAGATGTGGGTCGCATCGATCAAGGTCGAATGCGAAGTATCCCCGAAATCCCAGAGGTACCGATACGGGATCATCCCGCCGGCGGGCGCGGGATAGAACACCTCGACCACGGGCGCATCGGCGAATCCGGGCGAGCTGGTCAAGGACACTGAAAGGGGAAGTCCGAACTCGGCCAGATCACCGAGCGGTCCAGTGCTCCCGTTCCCGAAACCGGCGAGGACGCCTTGATGAAGGCCGTCAAAAGCAGCGGAAGCGAACTGACGCAATGCGGGCGAGTTCGTCGGGCTGAGGAGCACCCAGCCCCCACCGAGGTACCTCCACGTCCCCACTGCGAGGCTCGCACCCCGCGTGCCGCCGAACAGCAGCGTGTACTGGTCGACCGCGTCGTACGCCATCGTCGCGCCGATGCGAGGTCCCGGGGAGGCGACGGTCTTGAGCGCGTGCCAGGCGCTCCCGGAGAAGCGCCAGGTGTCGTTCAGCGCGCTCCCCGAGCTCGAGTTTCCCCCGAACAGCAGTACGTACCCGTCCTTTCCGTCGTACGTGATGGAGGCACCCGAGCGCGCGCCGGGCGCGGTCTTCACGGACAACAGGGTCCACTTTCCCTTCGCATACCGCCAGGAGTCGCCGAGCACGCCCGTGCTCCCCATCCCACCGAAGAGGAGCGCGCCGGTGTTGGCGGGATTGTCCGAAAGCGCGCCGAACGCTCGGGACGAGGGCACCTGACCGGCCTTGGTGACGGTGGAAGAGATGTTCGTCCAACTTCCCGCCAGGAACTTCCACGTGTCGCCGAAGATACCGTGGGCCCCCTGACCCCCGAACAGCAGCACGAGCCCATCCGTCGATTCGAAGACCATACCCGCGTTCGACCGGGCCCCCGGCGAGTGGAGGGGGTACACCTCAACCCACCGGTCGCCGAGGTACTCCCAGGTGTCCGCGAGGTAGGTACCCGACGCATCCCTGCCCCCGAACAAGACATCGGCGTGATCGGCCGCATCGTAGACGAACCCCGCTCCGGACCGGGGAGAGGGGGCGGGACCGGCGGTCGTGGGCAAGGAAGTCCACGTCGCCGGTTGGCCCGGTGCCTCACTCGCGGTCCCCGCGAGGGTTACCGCCGCCCCCGTGACCGGAAGGGAGCTGTTCGCCCCCGTGATGCTGGTCAGCGAGAATTGGTACGGGATCCCCGGGGCGAGATTGGAGATGGTGACACTGTGGAGGCTCCCGTCCTCTCGAGTCGTCGTAAGGGTCGGGTCGCTCGCCGGTCCGTAGGTCAGCTGGTAGGTGGTCACGGCCGCCCCGGCCGGCGACAGCGTCCAATTCAGTGTACCGCTCGCCGACCCAGGCGAGACGGTGAAGGCCATCGGTGCCCGCGGGGGGCCAAGCCCCTGGAGTCCGGCCGGGTACGTTGCTGTGGGCGGGGCGGGAGCGCGGAACGGGGCCCGGGGCGACGCGTTGAAGTCAAAGTAGTCGAGCGGCAACGGCGCGTCGGCGTCCCGGGCCGTCAAGGAAGGGAGGTGGTAGCGCCACTCGATGAAGTGGAGGAGGGACTCGAAGTAGCTGAATTGGTGGCTGATGTACCCCTCACGGGCGTACGGGCTGATCACGAGGAGCGGAGCTCGGAAGGACACCCCGTCTGCGTCGAGCGGTGGGGGTGGGACGTTGTCGTAGTACCCGCCGTAGTCGTCCCAGGTGACGAAGATGGCCGTGCTGTTCCAATCGGACGAGGATTCTACGGCGTTGACGATCTTGCCGACCCACCCCTCGCCGTTGTTGATGTTCGCGGACGGGTGGTCGGAGTTATTGAAGCTGGGAAGCACCCAGGACACGTTCGGCAGGTTCCCCGCGGCCGCGTCGGTGAAGAACGAACTACTGGCGACGAAGTGAGGCTTTTCCGTCGGGCTGTAGCTCGACGCCACCGAGGCGAGGGGATTCCAGAAGTCAAAGGCGCTCCCCTGCGATCCCGCGCCCGAGGGCGCGCTGATCGCCTGGGAGTACGTCGACAACGCGTAGTCGTAGTACTTCCAAGAAACCGTCGAGTTCGCGAGGAGAGTGGCGATCGTGGGCGTGGCGTTCGCCTCGTCCAGGTACCCTTCCTCGGCCTCGGTGAGCACATGCGGACTCCCCGACGCGTGTTGCAGGGTCTGATTGATCCCCTCGGCGGGGGCCCCTCCCGCCAGCAGATACCAGTGGTTCGGTGTCGAATAGCTCAACACGCTGGCAAAGAAGTTGTCGCCGAGTCCATACTCCTCCGCGAGGTCCCAGTACGTAGGAATTTCGCCCCCGTTGTAGTACAAGAAGGTCGAGAGCTGCTTCCCTTCGGCCTGATAGAAACCGTCCATCGACCCATTGTCGTAGGCCTCATGGGCCGGCGGCCAATCGTGGACGAGGTCGACGGGCGCAGTGACCGCCGAGGGCGCCGCAAGGTACGGAGCCTGGCAGCCCTGGGTCAGGTTAGCCGGATTCAGGGGCACGCAGGTTCCCGGGGGGATCCCCGTCCCGTTCACATCGCAATAGGGCCCGATCACCGTGCAGTACGCTCCGAAGTACGTGTCGTAGACGTGGTTCTCCTGCATCACGATCACGATGTGGTTGATAGGAATCGACCCGTTCCCCGGCAGGAGGAGCTCGGAGAACTGGGTGACGTGCGGGCTCTTCGGGAGAGCTACGGTGGTCGGGAACAGCGCCGACGAGAGCACGAAAAGGAGAGCGGCCGCTACCGCGTAGTAAGCCCCCCCCGGAGGGACTCGGCGCAACATGTACGAGCGGACCTAAGGTTCCGCCACGAGTTCTCCGATTTAAACTGATGCCGAGCACACGAGGGGACGGCCTGTGCAGGTTCTCTTCCCTAACGCTGCCGGCGGATTGCGAATCTCAGTCGACCCACACGCGTCGACCGGGGCCCCGCCGGCCGATATCTCCGACGACGTTGGTTCGTTGACGGACTAGCCCCGCACGAGCGGCGGAAATCCACCGACCCACCGGTCGTGCCGCCTGACCCCGAGTGTCGTGAACGGGCCTGCGAGCTCGTCGATCGATCCGGGCCGGCCCGTTCGGATCGAACAGTCGGGCGATTGAACCGACGACCCATCCGGCTCGGGACAATCTACGTAAGCTCTAAGCGGGGCCTCCGATTGAACTGAAAGTGGATTCCGCCGCGAGTAAGTGAGCCCCAGCAGAATGTCGGGATTTTCCATCCGAGCGCTGGATGCGAGCACCCTGCCTGACTTTATCCGAATCGTGGAGAAGCACAAGGGAATCTGGGGCGGCTGCTGGTGCGTAGCGTTCCATCATGCCCCCGGCGGACCAACACGCACCCCGGGTCAAAACCGAACGGAGAAGGAGCGTCTCGTTCGCGAAGACCGAGCGCACGCCGCCCTTGTGTACGATGCCGCGACGCTGGTCGGGTGGTGCCAGTTCGGTCCACCCGGCGAGCTTCCCGCACGGATGCGACTGTACACTCAATTCGGGCTGGATCCTCCGGAATGGAGGATCACTTGTTTCTTCGTCGACCGTGAACACAGGGGAGTTGGGGTCGCGAAGGCCGCCCTGGACGGGGCGCTCCGCCTCATCGCCGCAAGGGGGGGCGGGCGTGTCGACGCCTATCCGACCGAGGCTACCCTTGCAAAACGCACCTCGAGCTCGTTCCTCTGGGCGGGGACGGTAACTATGTTCGCCGACACCGGTTTCCGACCCCTCGCCGCACTGGGGAAGAGCAAGCGGGTGATGCGCCGAGAGGTCCGAGCGTACAAATCCGGATCACCGAGACACGTTCGTGGCCCGGACGAGAAGCTCAGCTAGATCGATCTGCTCGGGGTAGTTCCGCTTGGCCGCCTGGGGGATCGCCCGATCCGGGGCGGGACGGGCGGGAGGCTTAATGGTACGATCGAGTACGCGGCAAGGGCGAGAAGGTTGGGTCGGCTGATCTTGTTCATGGCAATCTCATTGGACGGCTTTGTGGGCGGACCCCACGGGGAACTGGACTGGGAGGTGCGCGATCCCGAGGTCGGTCGAAGTCTCATTCCAAACCTCCAGCGAACGACCGGAACCCTCCTCTTCGGTCGGACCTTGTTTGAAGGGTTCCGTCAGGCGTGGCCGGCGATGGCGGCCGATCCGGCGACACCGAAGGAGTTGGTCGAGTTCGCGAATTGGATCGAGGAAACGCCAAAGGTCGTGTTCTCCTCCAAACTGCAAAGCACCGGCTGGCGAAACTCGAGCCATCGGCGCGTGGACTCGGACGAGAAATTAGTCGCAGCGGTGGAGGCACTGAAGCGCGCCAGCGAGAAGGATGTGACGACCTTTGGCGGGGCTCGCTTCGCCCGTACGCTATCCGACCAGGGCCTGGTTGATGAATATCGCCTCAAGCTCCAACCGATCGCGCTCGGGAGCGGCCTACCTCTTTTCGGTCGACCCCGCGGACCATTGAAATTGGTTCGGACGGACCCCTTTCCTTCCGGGGTGGTTTCCCTGACGTATCTCCGCTCGTGAACGAATCGCTTCGGTCGCATCGCGGCGAAGACAGAAAGTTCGAGTGCGGCCGCTGGATGGGTTCTAGCGGAATCTGAGTCGGCGACACTATTCCAGGTCGACGGGCGTGGGGGGATTTGAACCCCCGACCGCCGGGTTAGGAACCCGGTGCCCTATCCAGACTAGGCTACACGCCCCGCAAAACTTGCCCTATTCCGGGCCTTTACCCTTGCGGCCCGAGTCAGCCGAATGCCGACCGACCCGGGTCGACCCCGCGCCCACCCTCACAGCGGGACGCGACCGGCAGAGCGTGTCCTCCCGGGCCTGACGGCGTTTCACCCATCCGAAGCGCTGTGCGGCTCGATGGCACGAGGGGTTGAGCCCCGACTCGGTGATGGGACCGCCGGGAAGCAGTGGACTCGATGGGCCATTCGGTCTACTCGACCCTCTTTAGGAAGACCTGCACACGCGCTAAGAGAGATTTCGCGGCCTTGGCGTCAAAGTCGGGGAGACTGCTGTCGGCGAAGAGGTGTCGGTCGCCGGGGTATAGGAAGAGCTCGGCCCCCTTGATGCTCCCGACAAGCTCGCGAGCGGCATCGAGGTCCCCTTCCTGCACCCATTTGTCCCCCTCCATCATATGGATCTGAAGCGGCACGCCCTGCGGCCAGGTACCCCCGAATTCCGAGACCGGGAATGCCCCGGAAAACAGGAGGGCCCCTTTGGCGCCGGGACGCGTTTGGGCCAAAAGTTGCGCCGGGAGCGCCCCCAGCGAAAAGCCCCCGTAGACGAGATTTGTCGGCAGTCCGTCCGCCGCGTGCCGGCCCCGTTCGCGTATCGTGTCGAATCCGACATTCCGCGCGTACCCGACGCCCTCGTCGAGGGAGGCGAACGTCCGGCCATCGTACAGGTCAGGCGTGTGCACGGTGTGCCCGGCGGCGCGGAGCTGTCCGGCGAACGCCAGGAACCCTGCGGTCCGCCCGTGCGCATGGTGAAAGAGCAGAACCTCGGTCATGTTGATCGGCGTGAACCCGTGGTTCGGTATTTGAATCTCGCGCCCGCGGACCGCGGGACCGAGTGAACTTAGCCATCGTCGATGAGTTGGGCTCTTCCGGCCACTCCCGTCAGGACGGCCCGGCTGGAGGGACCCCGCTCTCCTTCGATTGGAACGGCCCCGTCGGACGGGGACTCAGGTCCTCTGACGACGTGGACTCTCGGTGGTCAGGGCAGGAGACGTATCGGCTTGGCCGTGAAAGTCGGTGCCCACGCGTCCTGCACCAGCTCGACATCGATCTGCTCAAAGAGGCGAGTGTGATTTTCGCACATCGGGAATTCCCGAACCGCCGCGCCCTTGCGCTCTCGTCCCGCCCCCACTCCCCGGAGCGAGTTCGAGAACTCGGCGTTATCGTGGCACGGGACGGTGAGGGTCATCTTCCGGTCGGAGACTGGCATGGCTGTGTCCGGGAGAGCGTGCCGAGCCGCCGCCTGGTTTTGGCAGGTCGCCATGAGACCCGGTAGCCATTCGACTACAAGGCGGCGCGCCACCTCATTCTGCCGCGCCCGCCGAACCCATTGAAGGGGTACCTGGGACCGAGGTGCGGGGAAACGACCTGGAAACGCCCGTCGCGACACGCAAGCGCGTCTTGATGTCGTTTCTTCTCCTGAGCATTATAAGCGATGTGCACCCCAGCAACTCTCATGCCCCCTCGTCCGAACCCCAGCGGTGCCCGACGACAGATCGGAGCCATCTCCACCGAAATAACCAAACGCGCCTCCCGCATGGCCATCGTCGAGCGCCGAACGTCGCCGGGATTTCTCGCTTCCGGGATAATCCTCCTCCTGGCGATCAGCCTCAGCTTCGGTGGCTCGGTTCTGCTCGCGGGGCTCGGGGCGCCGCCGACACCGCACACCATGGCGGCACTCGGCGGGGCCACAACCCACGCGCCCCTCTCGCTGGCCCGGCCGCAGGGAAACTCCTCCGGGAACTCGTCGGGCAACTCCTCCGGGGGAAGTTCGGGGAACACCTCGGGCACGTGGTCCGGTTACTGCCCGGGGGGCATCGGACTCCACGCCACGTCGACGACCCAGCGGCTCGATGCATGCGTGTTCGTATGGTCGACCTCGCCCTACTACGAGGTCCTCTACTACGCCAACGCGACCTCGAAGAACGGGAGCAACAGCACCTCGCCCTACCGTTTTAGCTTCAGCTTCGGTGATGGGGGCGCCTGGAACGAGAGCTCCTATTCCAATGTTTCCGGGACTCAGTATCACTTTTACGGCAGCTCGGGGACGTACAACTTCACGACGACCCTGTCAGACTCGTTCGGCACGTTGAATGTCGGGACCCTCCTCTCGGTCAACTACACCGCGCTTCCCCTCTCGGTGAGCCTAAGATCGTTCGAGTTCTCCGCGGGCAACGGAACCGCGACCCAGCTCTATTGCAACATCTCTGGCGGGGTTCCGTACTTCGAGGACGTCTGGTTCTTCGGAGATGGGACCTATGTGGCGCAGTTCAACAGTACCGGTGCCGGTGATTGTTCGGCGACCCACCCCTACGGTGCGGTCTCCGTCGCCACGACCTACACGGTCACCGTCCGCATCGTCGATTCGCGCGGTCTCAACACCTCCGCCACACTGAACGTGACCCCCTCCTACAACTACGGGGGCTCGAGCGGAACGGGAAACGGCAGCGGGAACAGCAGCGGGGGCCGCGGCGGGCCGTGCGGTTGCGGGAACAGCTCCGGCGGCAACGCGACGACCGGTTGGAACATAGTCGTCGTGACGAACACGACCGCGCTCACGGCGTGGAGTCTGAGCAGCTGGAACAACGGTTTCAACCTGACGGGAAGCGCCAACCTCTCTCGGGGGAACGTCTCCGCGACGCTGGAGATCTTCGGCGTTCTCACCGGGGGCTCTGCGCCATATCGTGCGGAGACGACCTTCGGAGACGGGGTACTCTGGGAACAGAACCTCACCTACGGCACCGGCCTCGCGTTCAACACGACCCACGTCTACAACTCCACCGCGAACCGCACCGTCCGCATCGCCGGGATCGACAACGCGAGCTACGTGAACCTCAACTTCTCGTTCTCGATCCAGATCGGCAACTCCAGCGGCGGTTCGGGTGGCGGGAGTGGTTCGGGTGGGGGGGGCGGCGGGGGCAACGGTAGCGGAACCTATCCGACTTCTGTGACCGTGACGGTCGGAGCCTCGCCCGTCACCGGTGCGGCACCGCTGAACGTCACCCTCTCCGCCTTCATTGAGGGAGGACTTCCCCCGTTTGTTGTCGTGTGGAGCCTGCCGGGAAGCTCGGCCAGTTCGAACCTGACGGGCCTGATGGTGACGATCGGCTACGCCCTGTCCGGTTGGTACCCGGCCACGGCGTTCGTGTACAACACAACGTCGAGCTATGGCAGCGTGCTGGTAGGGTACGGAAGCGTCTGGCTGTACGTGACCGCAAACTCCACGGGAGGGTCGGGCAACGGAGAAAACAACTCCGGCAACCACCACCCCGGCGCCACCCCGATCCCCGGCGCGACCGGGGCCGGGCCCATTACGGCCGCCTCAATGTCCCTGATGGGGCCCCTGCTGGTTTCGGTCGCGACCGGAGCGTTGGCGGGTGGGGCTGCGGGATTAGTGCTTGGTCGCCGGGCGATCCAGAGTAAGCGCTCTTCCACGAGCTCGGCGGACCGGGGGAACGGCGGGCGGGAGTGATGCGGACGCCCGGGAAGTGGCCTCTCGCGCACCGGCCGCCGGGGGGGCGACGGACCACCTCGGCCGGAATGGCCCTCGCCATCCTGGCGGCCACTCTGTGTGCATCGGCCGGGCTCGCCCTCGTCGGGCTGGCCACACCGGCCCCCCGCGGGCTGCCGTCGGACTTCGCTCGTCCGAACACCGCACCGACGGCGAGCGATACCGTGGCCCTGGTGCTCGCCTTGGTGCCGAGCCCGCCCAGCGGTCCTGCCCCCTTCTGGGTGAACGTCACCGCGAGCGTGCAGGGAGGGGTCGCGCCGTACAACCTTTCGGTCTGCTTTGCAACGGCCGACCATTCGAGCCCTCCCGCCACCTGTGCCGACGGTGTTTCGGGTTGGAACGGGGATACCCCGCAGGTCTTCTCCCACTACTATGCCTCCCCCGGAAACTACAGCGTCCTCGGGCTGGCGACCGATTCTCAGGGAGAAGGCGTCGGGTCGACCGCCCTTATCCGGGTGACGGTCGCCCCCACCCTAATCGTCAGCGCGGTCGAGCAGTCGAGCGCGGGTCCGGCGCCACTCCTGGTCACCTTCAACGAGTCGATCTCTGGCGATACGGGGCCGATTTCGCTAAGCTGGGCGTTCGGCGACGGGACGAACGCGTCCGCGGCACCGGGCGCCTCTCTCTCGCACGTCTACCGTGACGTGGGAACATTCCTGCCGACGCTCACCGTGACGGACGCGGCCGGGCACCATTCCGTCGAAGGTCTTCCCGCGATCACCGTGACGCCGAGCTCGACGCCGCCCCAGGGGATCGTGGGAGGGATTAGCTCAGCGACCTTCGCCGAACTTCTAGGTGCCTTCGCCGTCGCGGCCCTCGTGGTCGCAGTGGTCGTCCACCAACTCCAGGTGAGGCGGTGGAAACAAGAGGGTAACGATCTCGTCGCCTGGCTCCGCCAAGATGCCGAACCCCCTCTCGGGACCATCCGTCCCCCGTGAGAGTCGCGGCTCCGCGGACCATACCGCGCCATCGGGCGTCTGCCCTCCTTGGCATAGGGGTCCTCGCCGTCGCGGCGGTCGCATTGCTGGCATGCGTCCCTCCGACGACCGGCCAATTTTCCGCGGCGCCCTGTCCGTTCACCGTCAGCCTCAACGCCCTGCCGACGACCGGCAATTCCCCGCTGCTCGTCCGTTTCAATGCCACTGTCTCCAGTGGCTCTCCCTCGAACTTCGCATGGGACTTCGGGGACGGAAGCTACTGGAATACCACGAGCATCGGGGCGGCGACCCCGCTCCACCGCTACGCCACCCCCGGCACGTTCCAGGCCTCCGTCGCGGTGACGGAAGGTACGTGCACGTCCTCCGCCGCCGATGCGCTGATCGTTTCACCCGCGCTGATCCAGGTCGTCCTCTCCGCGGCGCCGGAGTCGGGCGTTGCGCCGTTGACCGTTCGCTTCAACGCCACGGCCACCGGCGGGACGGGAACGTACGTCAACGTGTTGTGGAGGTTCGGCGACGGAGGGGCGGGGTCCGGAACCGGGCTCGTGTACACCTACGAGCGATCGGGGACATTCGAAGCCGGAGTCGTCGTCACTGACTCCGACGGGCATAGCGGCATGGCCAATGTCAGCATCGCCGTAACCGGCTCGGACGGCGTGAGTGGGGGCGGTCCGGAGCTACTCCTGGGGTTGGCCACGGGGATCGCCGCAATCGTTGGGCTAACGTTCGTGGTCCTCTACCGTCGTCGGCCCGGGCCTCGTCGCCCTACTACTGTCCTGCCCACCGACCGCGGATCGCCCCCTCCGGGAGCACTACTGGGGGTGGACCCAGCTCCGGATTCTCCAGCCGGGCACGCTCCGGGAGGCGCACTGCGGACGTCTCGATCGAGGTTGGCCGAAGAGCCGCCGACGCGCGAACACGACGCCGCCCCCCCTACGCAAGCGAGCGGGGCCGCCGGGAGCGCCCGTTCGCGGGAACGCCGCCAGCTTTCGCAGCGAGTACTCCTGCACATCGGGTCCCAGGGCTACCTCGGTCGCGACGAGGTCGCGCCGGTGGGACTTACCCAATCAGGGATGGCGCACTCCCTCGGAGTGAGCCAGAACTCACTGACGAACGTCCTCCGACGCCTCGTGGCGGCGGGAGTACTGGAGCAGGACGTTCGCCACGTCCGTGGTCAACCTCGGCGATTGCGCGTTTACCACCTGACCGGACGCGGAGATTCGCTGTATCAGGACGTCCGCAAGCGAGCTCCGGGACTGGCGCTGGGCGAAGCTCGCCCGAAAAACCTGGACCCGCCTCCGACCCCCGAGAAGGGTGATCCCGGCGCCCCGGGCACCTAGCGACGGCTCACCGTTCGACACCGGAGGGGAACAGGCGGTCGTACCGGTGCTCGACTACCGCTCGGAACCCGGCCGCGCTCTCCCCCAGGACCTCGATTCCCTGCAGCGCGGACTGCAACGTCGCCATGACCGGACGCCGGGGCTCAATCGAGGACGCCTCCGGAGCACCGGGAGTTCGGCCCAGGGCCCCGATGAGCAGTCGGGCCCCGTCCGTCACGTAGAGGAACGGGAACACGCGACACTCCCGCGTCAACGTCGCGAAGAGCACTTCGGGGCGGACGTCGGCGCGGAGCTCGCCCATGATCAGGGTCAGTTGGTCGGCCGCACGGCCCCGGTAGGGGGGCACGCGGGCGGGATCGAGCAGAACGCGATGCACGACCCACCCCGCGCGAAGCATCTTCTGCTGCGAGAAGGGCACGCCCAAGGGGCCCACGAGGTGGCCGGCGCGGCCAGTTGCCTCCGCGACGAACGGCCGGTGGACGAGTTCGCTCGCCGCCCACCGCTGATGGCGGGAGAGCTCACCGGTAATCCCGTCGGCTGATCCACCGAGCCCGTTCGGGTAGGTGGCCGTGCCGACGAGGCCCGCGAGGTGGGCCCACAGCCCCTCATAGTCGAAGTAGACCGGCACGCTCGGTCCCGTCAGATCGACGTGGACGACGTGCTGCCACCGGCTCCAGCCCTCCGGGAGGACCCTCGCGAGGGACTTCTCGGCCGCTGCGCGCGTCGGATGGACGAACACCCCGAGGACGATCTGCGGGCTCGCCCAGGTCAGCATGTTCTCGGCCAGCGCCGACCAGGCGCCGACGAGCTCGTCCAAGTGATCGACGTAGGGACGGACGATCGCGAACGTCGCGATCGGGTAACCGAGACGGGCGGGGTCGGGGATGTACCGATCCTTCAACCACCCCTCTTCGTACGCCCGTTTCCGCGCCGCGTGGTAAGTGGACCGGGGGATCCCGGCTCGACGCAGCCGCTCGCGCTCCGAGGTGCCGGCGCCCCCGAGGAGGACGGCGATTACCCGCCCTTCCGCCTCGGTTAACGCCCGCACGGAGCCCTCCGGTCCGTTGCGAGACGACCTAGCACGCGGTCCAATCCTCGTCCGTCTTGAATAAACATCCGCTTATGAGCGGCCGTCCGCATTCTCTGACGGGCCCAGGGGCGGAAACCGCCCCGGGCCGGAACGGAATGCACGCGAGAGTCGGGCTCGGGGCGACAACGGCGGTCATCGTCACGGTGCTTTTCCTCGCCTTGCCCGGGGCCCTCGCATCCGGCGTTCCTTCCCGGACCGCGATCTCGGGCGACTCGACGGCCGTCAAATGGGCGTATGGTGCGTTCAAGACGGTGAGCCTCAGTGGGAAGGGCGTCGACCCGACGAGCCCCTATCAGTACACGATCAGCGCCTATTACGGCTGGCAGGTCATCCTGAGCCAGACGAACGTTTCGTCCACCGTCAGCGAGGTCGAGATCAATCGCACCGTCGGGCTGACCTTCTACGCGTCGTATTGCCGGCCCGACTGCTCGGCGCCCTACGCGGTCGAGAACGTCACCGTCTTGTACTTCGAGACCGGCGCCGGGTTCGCAAACCTGACCAGCGCCTCGGATGTCTACGTCGGGGGAAGCCCCGTGGCGGCCACCGGGATCCTGAACGAATCCGCCGAGAGCCATTCCACATACACCGACCTGACGAGCGCGGACGTCCACGGCCTCCTCCCGAGCAAGATGTACAGCTGGGACTTCGCGGCCCAGAGCAACGGCAGCGTCGCGATCGGCTTCTCCCCAGCGCTCGGGCTCTACCCTAACTCTCTGTCCAACGGCACGACGTGGAACTCGACCGCCGCTTATTCCGCGACGGGGGGCTGGGCCGACAACTGGACCTACGCAGCGAGTCCGCTCACCGGCGTTCCGGTCTCCCACGGTCTGTCCAGCTCGGGGGCGGTGGAGCGTAACGGAACGCTCGAGCTGTTCGGGAGCGACCTGGGGGATGTGACGTTGAGCACTGGCGCCGTGGTGCAGGCACTTTCGATCGCCGTCGTGGGTCCGTTCCTGGTGCGAGAGGGGTTCCTGGTGCTCCCAACCGATTCGGACGCGCTCCCCTCCACCTCGATCAGCTCCCCCACCGGCTCTTCGGCCGGAGTAGAGAATTACGGGAACCTCTCGCTCGCCGGGAACGCCATCGACGTTCGTAACGTCGGCGTCGGGCATGCCGGGTTCCTCGCGTCGTCGGCCCAGTTCGACAGCGTTTCGAGCGCCCCGGCGGCCGCCGCGGGAACGACCTCGGCGTTGCAACCGAGCGTCAATGGGCCTGCCGATGGGCCCGGCACGGTCAGCGTCCAGGCCGAACCGGAGACGGTCCCTCAGGCGCAATCCGGTGCGGCGTGCCTGACGAGCGGGACGTGCCCGCTCGGCTCTGCTGCGAGCGCCTCCGGGCTTCGCGGCCTCGGAATCGCGCTCGTCGCGGTCGTCGTGGTATCGGTCTTGGCCCTGGCCCTTTTCGTCGAGCGCCGACGAAGGGAGCCCGCGTCGCCGCGACCGAACGCACAGCTCTATCCAGTTGCCCCCGCCCCGGCGAAGTCCGCCCCGGTTCCGGGGGGACGACCCCCCGCCCCGCCGCCGGCCGAGCCGGCCGATCCACTCGGGAATCTCTGGTAATCGGAGTCTAGGCCGCTCGCGGCGCCGCCGCGGCCGGGCGCACCCACGGGTATCGGAGCAGCGCCGCTACGCCCCCGAACGCCTTGGCGAGCATTTCTCCCTCTTCGCTCTCGCTGGAGATCATCCGCACGCTCGCGCTCGAAGAGGTCGCCTTCTCGAAGAGCTCCTCCACGTAGTCGGCGCTCCGCACGAGCGTGATCGCGTTCGATCCGCACTTGGGGCACGGCGCGGCCAGGATCTTGTCGACCTCGTCATCCGGCGCCGTCCGCTCGAACTCGTTGCCACAGGTGGGACAGCGTATGGTCACATGCCGACGACGTAAGCCCTCGGAAACGAGCAGCGTATCGACGGCCCCGGCGGCGAGGGCGGCCAGGACGTCCCGCTCGCCGTACGCGGCGAGCCCGGCTTCGGCCTTGCGGATCTCCCCCAGCAGCTGCTGGATGATCCGCTTCTCCTCGGTGAGCTCCAACCCGTGCAGCGTCTGGGTCGCCCGTTCCACGAGCTCGCGCAGCCCGTACTCATCGGTGTAGCCCACGTCGAAGAGCGGCTGGACGATCTTCTGCTGGAGCTCGTAGTGAAGGTAGGTTTCCTTGTAGAAGTACTCCTTCGTCGCGCCCGGCCCTCCGAGCAGGATGCCCTTCAACAGATCCTTCTTGGGCAGGAAGAGCTCGTTGGCCATCTCCCCGCACTTGACGAAGAACTCGTGGGCGGCGTGCTCGATCATCCGCTCGAAACGGTGGGCCGATTGCCCTCCCCGTCCGTGCTTGCTCGGCACCAGTGACTGGCGGTTGCGCAGCGGTTCGATCCGCTTGCCGCGCAACAGGCCCAGTGTGACCTCGGCCCGGTCCATGACGATCAGCCCCCACATCTCCGGCTCGTGGACCATCGACTGCAGCGGGTCAAGGAAGAACGTCGAATCGCATCGATACAGGTAGGTGTTGAGGGGCTCGGGCGGTTCGACGATGAACGTCACCGGGTCCGTCTTGTCGGCCCCGACGGCCTTGTTCCCGACGAAGAACGCGACGCCGTTCGCCGGCGGCTCCTTGTACTGCCGGACGCGGTTCATGAGCGATTCGATCGCCCACATCACGTTCTTGCGCGTCGTGCGGCTCTTGATGTTCGAGCTCTGGGCGTACTCGTTCCTCAGGTAGCCCATGACGTCGGAGATCTGCTTGCCCGGCGAGACGTAAAGCGAGACCATCTCCGTGGCGCGCCCGCGCGCGGCGGCGATCTCATCGAGCTTGCGTTTGAACGAGTAGCGCGCAAGCTGCAGATCGGCGGACGAGGCGCTCAAGCGACGCTCCCACGGCTGGGGGCCAGCGGGAACACGGGTCGATCAAACGCGCCACCGAACCGGCGGCGCCCGTACCTCGGGCGGGACAGTCAGAGGAGCTTTCGGATGTGCTCGTCGATGACCTCTTCGGGGTACGCCCCGACGATCCGGTCGACGAGTTTGCCTTGCTTGTAGAACAGCAGCGTCGGGATGCTCATGATCCCCAAAGCGCCGGCCTTCTCCCCGAAGTCATCGGAGTTGAGCTTGCCGAACGCGATCTTCCCCGAATACCGTTCCGAAAGCCGGTCGACGATCGGGGAGACCATGCGGCACGGACCGCACCACGGGGCCCACACATCGATCACGGCGGCCGGTCCCTGCGCGAGCTTGTCGAACGCTGCGTTATCGAGCTCTTGAACCGGCATGGAACGTCTCTGTCGTTTTGATGGTTGCTGGATATTAAACCGTTCGCTGGTATCGGAGTGACCGCAGCCCCGGCGGGGTGGCGCGCTCGTCCGGACCGCAACTCGGGTCTGAACAACTATGTACCGAAAGGCCGTTGACCGCGCCATGGCACGCTCACCTCCCGGGTTGCCGGGGCCTCTCGACGTGCGTGGGGCCGGACCCGCGCTGGCGGGTGCCTCGGTTCCCGTCGCTCCCCGTGGGTCGCGCCGCCCGTCGATCATGACCCCGGCCTCCCGCAAGGCGGTGCGGCAACGCATGTTGCTGCTTCGGCAATCGTCGGTGGATCACGTAGGCGCCCTGACCGGCGCCTCCGACTCCGATCTCAAGCGCTTCCGGCACGATCTGCTGAGCAGCGATGTACCCGACGCGCTCCTCGATCGCGGGGTGAGCCTCCCGTTCACCCGAGAGCTGCCGCAAGGCGCGTTGCTCTACCTGCTCGTCCGCGCGCTCCGCCCGCACTCGGTCGTCGAGACGGGCGTCCGCCCCGGTTACTCCACCGCATGGCTTCTCGCCGGGTTAGATGCGAACGGGGCTGGAGAGTTGACCTCGATCGGTCCGGGCACGAGCGCAGGCCGGGTCGTCGGGACCGCCGAGATGACGGTCGGCCAGTTCGTCGCCCCCTCGTTGCGAGGGCGCTGGACGCTGGTATTGGGCAACGCGGAGGAGCGACTTAGGGAGGTCTTGGAGGGGCGGCGCGTGGACCTCTTCCTGTGCGACAACGCGATCGACGCCCACCGAGCCCGCGTGGAGCTGCACACCGCCTGGCCGTCGCTCGCCGCGGGGGGTCTGATGCTCGCCCACCACGTGGATGCCAGTCCGGCCTGGGCCGAGTTCTGTCAAGCACAAGGATTGGCGCCCCAGCTCCTCGACCCGGGCCCGCCCCCGATGGGGGCGCTCGCCGTGGACCGCGGTGTGGGGCTGAGCCGGAGCTAGTCCCGCGTTGGGGGCGGAAGGTCGGGCCCCTTACCGTTCGAGCTCTTCCACGAGATGTTGTACGCCGGGCAGGATGAGCTTCTCCAGAGCGGTCCGTACGGCCCGCTCCGAACCAGGGAGCGCGAAGACGGGCTTTTGCTTGACGAGGAACAGGCTCGCTCGGCTGATCATCGCGAGCGGTCCGACCTCCTCGAAGCTCAGCATCCGGTAGAGCTGGCCGAAGCCCTCCAGCGGCCTGCCTCCCATCGCTTCGATGGCGTTGACGCTCAGGTCGCGGGAACTGACACCGGTCCCTCCGATCGTCAGTCCGATCTCGACGGGGATCTCGCCGAGCCGCGGCTCAAGCCAATCCCGCACGTCGGCCACGGAGTTCGCCACCAGGCCGTAATGGCGGATGACATGGCCGGCGGCGGTCAAGAGCTCCTGGGCGAGCTGACCGGACGGATCGTCGTCCTCACTATGCGTGTCGGAGACGGAGAGCACGACCACGCCGAGGGACCGGCTGCCGTCGAGGTGATGTCGCCCGTGGGGCGGAGGATTTCCGGCCTTCATGATCCCGGAGCGACCTCGCGCTTCTCCTTGGTCACGACTCGGACGGGACCCAGCTCGGTGGTGGGGTAACCGCCGTTGGCGTCCTTCTCGAGGTACTTGACCATGTCCCAGACCGTGAGCAGGGCCACCGTCGCACCGGTGAGCGCCTCCATCTCCACCCCCGTGCGGTAGATCGCCTCCGCTTCGGCTTCGACGGTGATGCCTCCCCGACCGGCGGTGACGTCCACCCGGCTCCCCGAGAGCGGGACGATGTGGCAATGCGGGATGAGCTCCGCGGTCCGCTTCATCGCGAGCAGCCCGGCGAGCTCGGCGGTCCGGCACGGGTCGCCCTTGTCGACGCGGCCCGCGCGGATGGCACGGAGCGTGGAGGGTTTGACCCGTAACGATCCCCGCACGACGGCCCGACGAAAGATCGCCGGTTTGGCGTGCACGCGCCGCTGGGCGGTCATGGGCGAGCCGCCGGGAGCCGCATGGCCGCCAGATGGGCGAGGACCGCCTCCAATTGGATCCGTTCGGACGCCCCTTGCGCGAGCCGGAAGTCGATCTCGCCGAGGTACTCGATCAGCGAGATCTGCTCGTCGGGCGTCAGACGGCCGGCCGGAGGCGACACGACGAACCGGTGCATCGCACGCAGCACCTCCTCGCCGCTCGCCCCGCGTTCGGCGAAGATGGAAAGGAGCCGCCGACGAGCATCGAGGAACCGGTGCTGCACGGCTTCGGAAAAGAGCGCATCGACATCGGTCTCGAGCGGGACCGTCGAGACGTCCTTGACCGTCTGCTCGGTGACATGGTCGGTGTACGTTGCGGCGAGCTGGAGCAGGTTGATCGCGCGCCGGAGGTCCCCTTCGCTGACGGAGACGATCGCGTCGAACGCGAGCGGATCGACCTTCTTGACCTCGGCCGTCGCGATCCGCTCGAGCTGCACGCGGGTCGCGGCGGGCGAGTGGGGCTTGAATCGAAACACGGCGCACCGGGACTGGATCGGCTCGATGACCCGCGAGGAGTAGTTGCACGAGAGGATGAACCGGCACGAGCCGGAGTAGCGCTCCATCAGTCGACGCAGCGAAGCTTGAGCCTCGGCGGTGAGATTGTCGGCCTCGTCCAGGAACAACAACTTGAACCCGACACCGAACGGGGCGATGCGCGCGTATTCCTTGATCTTCGTCCGGACGGTGTCAATGCCCCGTTCGTCCGACGCGTTGAGCTCGAGGAAGTTGTCCCGCCAGTCGGGGCCGAACAGGTCACGTGCCAGCGCGAGCGCGGCGGTGGTCTTCCCGGTGCCCGGCGGACCGGCGAACATCAGGTGCGGGAGCGTCTTCTGCGCGGCGTAGGCCGCCAGCAACGGGGTGATCGAGGGCTGGCCGACCATGTCGGCGAGGTGCTGGGGTCGGTACTTCTCGACCCAGACCGCGTGCGACGGCTCGCCCATCTGACCGACCCGAGGGACTCGCCCCCGCTCATATGATTTGCCGCGCCGGACCTGGCAAGTAGGTCGTCCGAGGGCCTGCGCCAGTCACTTCCGGTGACTGTTCCTCGTGCGCTGGGAGGATGCCCCGCCGGACGGTATTCGACTCGATGACGACCATGGTGGCCTACGCACCGCGCGACACAACCGAAGCCATGCGGCCGATCCGGGTGGAGCTACTGAACACTGCACGGAACGGCTTGGGAGGCGCTGATCGGCCCCAGAGGGGCGCGCCGAACCGACAAAGCTGGTGGGACCGAGTGCGCGCTCGGCGAGAGCCGGAAAGTGAGTAACCGACCGGGCTGGTTTCGGTACCGCCAGCGCGCGGCTATATTCCGGTGCCCTCTCGACAGGGACGGTCATGAGAGAGCTGCTGGCCCACGTCCAATTCCGTGGCACGATCCGCGAGCGGTCCGTCGAGCCGTTCCGGCGGCTCCTCAAGGTGCTCCGGGAGAAGCGCCGGGTGCGAGGCGTCCTGCTAGACATATCGAGCGGGGGTGGGGAGAGCATCGCCTCGACCGACCTATTCCTGGCCGTCAAGCGTCTGGATCAGGTCAAGCCGGTCGTCGCCAGCATTGGATCGATCGGGGCATCCGGCGCGTACATGGCCGCGCTCGGGGCACGACGGATATTCGCGTATCCCGACTCGACGGTCGGTTCCATCGGGGTCGTCCACCCGCACCTCGCGGTCGGACCGCTGCTCGGCAAGCTGGGGATCGACGTCGAGATGATCCACCAGGGCCGGCACAAGGACGCCTACCAGGGGATCCGCGCGCTCACCGAGGAGGAACGTGCGAAGTTGCAGACCGTGGTCGACGAGAACTACCGCTCGTTCGTCGGTCTGGTCGCCCAGGAGCGTAAGAAGACCTACGACCAGATCCTCCCGCTCGCCACCGGCGAGTTCTGGAGCGGCCGGCGCGCCCTGGAGCTCGGCCTCGTCGATGAGCTCGGCGACCGGGACGCGGCTCTCGAAGTGCTCTCGGGGTTGACCGGCGTCCCATCCCGAAAAACGATCGCCGTCGCGCCACCCCGTCCATTCTTCGAACGGATGCTCTCGGGTTCGATGAACCAGCTGGCGGGCCACCTCCGATCGGGATTCGAGGAATCCCTCGAGGACGCGCTGCTGGGGGGATGGGGCGGCGGACGCTTCTAGCCGTGTCCAAACAAGCCTTAAGTACCGCCGTCCGACTCGGAACGTTCGATGCCGGACAGCAAGCGGACGGGGTTCCACTCCGCCGCGGGGCTCATCCAATACTACGACATGGAGGAGAGCCGGTCGCTCAAGATCGACCCGTACGCGGTCCTGATCATGGGGATCGGCGCTGCCGTCCTCGTCGAGATCCTGAACTGGAAGTTCATCTAGTCGCGCGCCCGGCGCCGGGCGACTCTACTGATCTGCCTGGGGGCTACGTAACGGCGTCGGCTGCGGCGGGGGCAAGACCCGGCAGATACCGGCCGGATTCCGACTCGCCCAGTAAGAAGACCTTGGAGTCGGGCGATTCGTCCAGGACCCGGTAGCCCGTACGCCGCGCGATCGCGCTCGCGAACGCCCCGATCTCCCCGTGGGACGGGACGTGGTCCCGACCCAGCCGTTGGCGGGACTTCCCCATGTAGACGTACCCCTTCGGCTCGATGAAGGTCGGGCGGGCCAAGAGGTCGAGCTCGGCGTACTCGTCCGTCCAGCCCAGGTTCCAACCCTTGACGAGCGTGTGCCGCACGACGCGACGCGTGGGGAGGTCCCGCAAGATCGCGAGGGACTCCAGCAACCGGTCCCACGCGTGGGGGTCGGACGGCAGGGTGAGGCGCCGGAAGACCTCGGCGTTCGGCGCGGTCACGGAAATGTACAGCTGGGTCGGAAGCGGGTCTAGGGCCCGCAGGGCATCCGGATTCGTCCCGTTGGTGACGAGGAAGGTCGTGATATCCCGTTCGGCGCAGAGCTCCAGGAACCGGTTCATCTTGGGGTAAAGGGTGGGCTCCCCGGTGAGCGAGATGGCGATGTGCCGGGGGGTCTGGGCCTCGCGCCACCGCCCCTCCTCGACCGACGCTTCGCCCTTGAACCCGGAAAGTATCCGTCGTTGGGCGTCGATCGAGCGCTCCAGGAGCGTTTCGGGGTCGTCATACTCCGGCATCATCTCGTCGTTCTCCCAGCCCTGATTGCGCCAGCAGAAGCGGCAGTGGAGGTTGCACGAATCGATGGCCGGCGACATCTGCAGGCACCGGTGGCTCTGGATGCCGTAGAACCGCCCCTTGTAGCAGTCGCGTCCATGAACCAGCGACTCGCGGGTCCAATAGCAGAGCTTGACCGCGCTGTGCCGGCCGGTCAACTGGTATCCCTGACCGGCCAGGGCGTCGGAGAGGTCCTGGTCCCCCATACGCGGGGCACGACCCCCGTAGTGAGAATAAACTTTCCCCGGCCTCACGCGCCGGGGACGACGACCGGCACGGACGAGACTGGAACGGGGATTCCCGGCGGCGCCCGGATCCGCAGCGACAACGAATTGAGCACCACGGTGGAGGACGAGAGGCCCATCGCCAGCGCGCCCGCCGCCGGGAGCACGGAGTACACCTCGAACCCCAGCAACGGTACGAGCACACCGGCCGCGACGGGAATCAGGAGGGCATTGTAGCCGATCGCCCAGCGCAGATTCTGCCGCACCTTGTCGAGCGCGCGACGTCCCGTCTCGAGCACCGCGGGCATCGATTCGAACCCCGAACGCACGAGGATGACCTGCCCGGCCTCCTGGGCGACGTCCGTGCCGCCCCCCACTGCCACCCCCAGGTCCGCTGCCAGCAGCGCGGGAGCGTCGTTGATCCCGTCGCCCACGAAGGCCACACGTCGGCCGCCGCGCTGAAGGTGACGCACCAGTTCGAGCTTGTCCGCCGGGGTCATCCGCCCGTGGACCTCGGCGATCCCCGCGGCCCGCCCGGCCGACCGTGCGGCCCCGTCGCTATCACCGGTCGCGAGCATCACCTCGATGGACCGACGCCGGAGTTCGTCCACCGTGGCACGGATCGTCGGTCGGACCGGGTCCGCGAACCCGAGCACCCCGACTATGTCGGTGCCGATCTCTACGATCGAACAGCCTTTCCCGTCGGACCCGAACTGTGCCGCGACGACCGCCAGCCCCGGGGAGAGCCGGGAGGTGTCGGCGAGATCGGGTCGTCGTACGCACACCGGTTTTCCGTCGAGGACTCCGAACGCGCCAATCCCGGGCTCCACCCGCAGCGAGCCCACCACCCGCGGCTCGACGCCGCGTTTTTGGGCCGCCAGGCGCACGGCGATCGAGAGCGGATGGTTCGAGCCGCGCTCGACACCGGCGGCCAGGGCGATCAGGTCCGACTCGCTCCACCCCGGGATCGCGACCGCATCGGTGAGAACGGGGTGCCCGGCTGTGAGCGTTCCGGTCTTGTCCGCCACGATCACGTCGACCGCGGCCGCGCGCTCCAGCGCCTCCCGCCCTCGGAACAGGATCCCTAACTCGGCCGCCTGGCTCACGGCGACCGCGAGTGCCGCCGGCGTCGCGATACCGAAGGCGCACGGGCAGGCGGTGATCGCCACGGTCACGAACACCAACACGGAGATAGTGGGTCCCGCGCCCAGCAGGAACCAGAACGCGGCTGCGGCCACGGCGATCGCCAGCACCAACGGCACGAACCGCTCGGCGATCCGATCGGCCGTTTTTCGCAGCGGGACCTGGCCGAGCTCGGCCTCGGTCAGAAGGCGTCCCACCTCGGCGAGATAGGTCCCGTCGCCGGTCCGGGTCGCCTCCACGTCGAGGAGCCCGTCGAGGTTCATCGAACCGGCCACCACGGCCGCTCCGGGCGACTTGTCGACCGGTCGGCTCTCGCCGGCGATCCACGATTCGTCGACGCTCGATCGTCCCTCCCGGACGATCCCGTCCACGGGGAGCCGTTCGCCCGGGCGCACCCGGAGGCGTGCCCCCGTTTCGATCTCGCGGATCGGGCGTCGGCGCTCGAGCCCATTCTCGACCACCGTGACCTCCCCGGGGACCAGCGCGGCCAGCCGCCTTCGGGCCCCGGTCGCCCGTTCGCGCGTGCGGAGTTCGAGGTAGTTGCCCGTGAGGATGAGGGTGACGATCAGCGACGAGGCGTCGAAGTATAGCGCGGGCGGGAGCCGCCCGGGAAGAAGGAGGGCCGCGGCGCTGTACACGAACGCGGCACTCGTGGCCGTGGCCACGAGCACGTCCATGTTCCACACCCGATTGACCGCCGCATCCTTCGCGCCGCGATAGAACTCCCAGCCGGCGTAGGCCTGGACCAGTCCGGCCAGCGCGATCTCGAGGTATCCGGAGTAGTGGATCGGGAGGAGGTAGACCAAGACCAGGACGGCGATCGACGCCGGCCAGGCTACCGCGAGTCGGCGGCGAAGCCGGAGCCGGTGGGCCTCCGGAGCCGCGAACTCAGCGAGACAGCTCTCCGCACAGAAGTAGAACGTTCGGTTTTCCCGGACCAGCGTGAGCTGGGCCGACCGCTCGTCGACGTACATTCCACATACCGGGTCGGTGGCCATGGAGTTCCTTCAACGACCCGGAGATCGGCGAGCCCGACGTGACGACCCGGGGGTACGGTGACCGGTCAGACGGTGCGACTCAGCCGGCCTTTCGCCGCTGTTCGAACGTCTTCTGGCAAGAGACGGCGCAAAAGTAGACGGCCTGACCGTCGTACGTCCCTTTCGCCGCCGCGCGGTCGCTGTCGATGGTCATGCCGCACACTGGATCTTTGACTTTCATGCCTCTCCGCCCCGGACCGGACCGGGGTAGTCGGAGCCGTATCGGGTAGTTGACCCTGACTCACCGCAGGGTGACCGACCCCGTTGGGCGCGGGCCTGGTTCCCGTTGTCGCTCCCAGCCCGCTGCGGTAACGCGCGGCGCCAAAAGCGCTTAACCTCGGCGCGTTCAGGGGCGTCGGCATGGTCGTCCCGATGTCGCCCGAGGAGGTCTTCCGACGCCTTAACGACCCGTCCCATCACCTCTTGCTCCTCGATGTCCGCGAACTGGATGAGCGGGAGACCGCCCACATCGAGCCCTCGCTTCACATCCCGATGGGCGAGATCGCCGCACGGATCAAGGAGATCCCCCGCGACCGGGAACTCGTCGTCTATTGCCACGGGGGGACGCGATCGGCGATGGTCGCGGGTTACCTCGAAGGACAGGGGCACACTGGCGTCGCAAATCTCACGGGCGGGATCGACGCCTGGTCCCGCAAGGTCGATCCCGCCGTACCGCGTTACGGATGATCCTCCCCACTTCCCACTAGCGAGCGGTGACCACCGGCCGTGCGCGAGTCCCATGCCCACACTCCCGCTCGGGGCTGATCGCACATGGTCGCATCGGGCCGAACGCGTGGGTCGCCGGCGCTTCTCGAGGTTCGCGGGCTGAACAAGACCTACCGCTCTCGGCGAGGGGGGCGCGAGGTCGAAGCCAACCGCCAGATCGATCTCACCGTCCACGCCGGGGAGGTCGTCGCCCTGCTCGGGCCGAATGGGGCTGGAAAGAGCACGCTCCTCAAGCAGATCGCCGGTCAGCTCCTGCCGACCTCGGGGACGATCCAGGTCGTCGGGGTCGACATGGTCCGCGACCCGGAATCCGCCAAGCGGCGCGTCTCGACGATCCCCCAAGAGTGCGCCCCCGTCAACGACCTCACCGTCGAGGAACACGTTCGGTACTTCGCCGCGCTGAAAGGAATGCCCCGCCAGGGCGCGCGCGAGGCCGTCGACGCTATCCTCACCCAGGTCGGGCTCACGTCGTACCGGGACACGCTCGTCCGGGAGCTTTCCGGCGGCTACAAGCGACGGGTCCTCATCGCCGTGGCACTCGGCGGCGAGGACTGCCGGCTGCTGCTCCTGGACGAGCCGACCACCGGCCTGGACCCGGAGGCCCGACGGTCGGTCTGGAAGCTGATCGAGGGACTCCGCGCCCAGGGGCGGGGGGTCCTGCTCACGACCCATTACATCGAGGAGGCCGAGTTCCTCGCCGACCACGTCGCCATCATCGACCAAGGTCGGCTCGTCGTCCAGGGATCGGTGGACGACGTCCGCGCGCGCTGGCCCTACCGAGGGCGTCTGGAGATCCGCCACCTCGACAAGCTCGCCGAGGGGCCGCGGGCCGAGGTCGAGCGTCTTCGCCAGCGCTGGCGCGTCCAGTTCGAACGCGACGATCGCATCCGCTGGGAGATCCCGGACCCGTTCTCGCCGGAGATGGTCGGTGAGCTCGCCCGTCTGACCTCCCTCGGTGTGCTGGCGACGCTCTCCCCGGCGACGCTCGAGGACGTGTATCTCTCCCTCGTCGAGGACCGGGAGCTCCAATGATGCGAACGCTTGGCCAGATCGGCATCGCGACGGCGATGCTCTATCGTCAGACCCTGCGCGAGCTCGGCCTGCTGCTGGGCTTCGTGGTGCTGTTTCCCCTGGGGTTCCTGTTCTTCCTCGGCGTCCTCGCCAAGGGCAGCCTGCTGGACCAGGTGGTCGTCGGGTCCGTGATGATGGAGATGGCGCTCCTCAACGTCAACGTGCTCGCCCAGACGATCGGTAGCGACAAGGACAGCAAACTGTACGACCTGTGGGTCTCGCTGCCGGTGTCGCCGGTGGTGTACGTCGTCGCCAATGCCTTGGGGCTGCTGCCGTTCTCGCTGCTCTCGGCATTCCTCACCCTCGGGGTGGGCGACCTGTACTTCCACCTCGGTATTCCCGCGACGCTGGTACCGCTCTTGCTGGCGGCCTTCCTGCTCGTGTGGGCCTCCACGCTCGGGATCGGGTTCCTGATCGGGGTGTACGGCCGCTCACCTCGGCAGATCAACAGCGTCG
>JAKIWD010000197.1 GCA_022750205.1 Thermoplasmata archaeon | reverse complement strand
TTCAAATCGGCGCGAGATGGGCAATTGGTCGAACAACGGCTAAAGGAAGTGCGAAGCGCTGCCGATAAGACCAATAACCTCCTCCCTACCCTGCGGCAGGCCCTCAAGGACCGCTGCACGCTGGGTGAGGTGTGCGGGGCGATGAAGGAGGTGTTCGGCGAGTACCAGCCGACCTTCTGAGGACTCGCCGCGCAGCTGTCCCTCGAGACGCCCAGCAAACAGGAAGAATAGGAGGAAAGGGTTCCTTTCTTCATGTTTAGGCTTCGGATTGCTGCTCCCCTGATCGCGCTCATCGCGCTGGCCGTCGCCCCCGCGGCGGCGCAGGCGACAGTCACCCAGACGCAGATCACGAGTTGGATCTCGAGCGACCCCGGCACGCCCGCCAACAACCCCTACCTGATCTCGCTCGACAACCCGCCGAAGCCCACGACGCTTTCGGTCAGCGGTACGGCGACCGCCACCCCGGGAGCGAGCGTCGACATCGTGTGCTTCTACGGGGGCAACAGCCAGTTCGCGATCCTCCAGAGCAACGTCCCCGTGGTCAACGGCACGTTCAGCACGGACCGGCTCCCGACCGAGCCGACGTTGAAGCCGATCGCCGGCCACGCATGCCGGCTCCGGGCCGTCCAGCCATCCACCGAGGGTCCAGGGGTCGACACCTCCACCTTCGCCGGTCCCGACGTCGCGGTGTCCGAGGCGGCGCTGCCCGCCGCGTCGGTCTCCGGTGGGCTCCTGAATCCGGGGAAGCCCTACAACGCCTATCTCAACGACGTCACGCTCACAGGCTCCTCGGCGTGGTCGGCGGCGGGCACGCCCGGCGGAAGCATCGGCAACGTCCCCTGTGGCGGTCCGGAGTCAGAGCCGATCGACGCGGCCTTCGACGTCAGCACCACTGCCGGGGTCGACACCTCCGCGATTGACTGCGCCGGGTCGCTGCTCGGCGATGACCTCGGAGCCTGGGGCGGGCGATCGGAGGTCCAGGTCGACGGTCGCAACGCGTATGACGCTGCCGCCGCGCAGGCCCTGATTCCGCGTACGAGCGGCGACAACGGCAGCCAGGACCTCCCGGGCTTCCCGGCCCTGGCCACGACCGCCAAATGGGACCCGACCACGGGGCTGATCTCGAGTCAAACCGACGAGGGCATCGTCGACTGCACGGGCTCGGACCCCTACCACCCGGCGATCGCCCAGTGCCCGAGCTTCGAGTCGGCGGGTGTGCAGCTCGAGCGCGACATCACGACGAGCGACGGAGGCCGGGTGACTACGATGACCGACACCTGGTCCTCGACCGATGGGAACGTCCACACGGTCGACCTGCTTTACGACGACTTCACCGGCGTACGCGGCGAGGCCGAGGGTGACCGGGGCTACGAGTTCCCGGGCCAGACGGGCTTCCCCACGTACGGTCCCGGAACGGCGGTGGGCGGACCGAGCGGCACGCCCGCCTCCATCCTCGTGCGCACGAACGTCAACGCGCCCGATGGGGATACGAACGAGGCCGTGGGCGCGATCACGTTCGGGTCGGCGCCCTCGGCGTTCCACTTCGCGAGCAACAACGAGCTCGAGGAGCGCCAGGTGCTGGTCATCCCGGCGGGTGGAAGCGCGAGCCTGAGCTACATCTACTCCGTGGGTTACTCGGTCGCCGACGTCACCGCGCTGGCGAGCGCCGCCCAGGACCGGTTCCAGGGTCCTTCGATCGTGATCGGCTCGCCCGCGAGTGGGACGACGGTCTCCACCCCGACGGTCACGCTGTCTGGTCTGACCAGCGCCGGGTCCGGAATCACCTCACTGGTGGTCGGCGGCCAGTCCGTCCCGGTCGGCCCGACCGGTCTGTGGACCGCGCAGGTGCCACTCAGCC
>JAKIWD010000181.1 GCA_022750205.1 Thermoplasmata archaeon | reverse complement strand
CTGGAAGCTCACCGGCACCAAGATCTACGTCACGAATGGCAAGGAGGCCGACTCGGTGATCGTGATGGCCGCGAACGACGCCAAGTTGGGCCCATCGGGCGGCGTCAGTGCGTTCGTCCTCGACAAGGGGATGGCCGGCTTTTCCGTCGGCCGCTGCGAGAAGAAGATGGGCCTCCACGGTACATCGACGGCCGAGCTGATCCTCGACCACGTCGCCGTCGGTCCGGACCGCGTCCTCCACCAAGTGGGGAAAGGGTTCCACGTCGCGATGACCGCGCTCGATGTGGGTCGCGTCTCCCTCGGCGCGGCGAGCTTGGGCGGGATGCAGGCGGCGTGCCAAGAGGCGCTCTCCTTCTCCCAGAACCGCACGCAGTTCGGGCTGCCGATCAGCGAGTTCGAGGCGATCCAGTTCAAGCTCGCCGACATGGCGATGCGCTCGCACGCCCTCCGGGCAATGGTCTACAATGCCGCCGCGCACCAGGACCGGCTCGGGAACGACCCATCCAAATGGTCGCGGCTTGACCGCGCGACGAAGACCCGCGAGGCGGCGATCGTGAAGTGCCTCGCCTCGGAGTGGGCGGCCGACGTCATCGACGAGGCGCTGCAGATCCACGGCGGTCTCGGCTACATCCGGGGGACGCCGATCGAGCGGGCGTACCGCGACGCCCGGATCAGCGAGATCTTCGAGGGTACGAACGAGATTCAGCGCGTGGTCATCGCGCGGGACCTTCTCGGACGGGGGCTGTAGCGGCCAGCGCCTCGTCGCGCAGCATCCGGCGCAGCACCTTTTGGATCCCGCTCTTCGGGAGTTCCGTTCGGAACTCGATCGCGCGCGGCGCCTTGTAGTGGGCGATGCGCGCGCGGACGAACTCGATCAGCTCGGGCTCCGTCGCTCGCTGACCGGCCCGGAGCACGACGAACGCCTTGACGACCTCACCGAGCCGCGCATCGGGGACCCCGATCACCGCGGCCTCGGCGACCGCCGGGTGCTGGTAGAGCACCTCCTCGACCTCGCGAGGGTAGACTTTGAACCCGCCGACGTCGACGAGGTCTTTCTTGCGGTCCACGATGAACGCGTAGCCGTCGGCGTCGATGCGCGCGATATCCCCCGTGAGGAGCCAGTCGCCGAGCATCACTTCCTTCGTCTCCTCGGGCGCGTTCGCATAACCCAGCATCACCTGGGGACCCCGGACGGCGAGCTCACCCACTTCGTCGGCCGCCATCGGCATCGCCCGGTCAACCAGATCGAACACGCGCTGGTCGGTGAGCGGCAGCGGGAGTCCGATCGAGCCGGCTCTCCGTTCGCCCCCGATCGGATTGGCGTGGGTGACCGGCGACGCCTCCGTCAGGCCATACCCCTCGATCAGGCTCCCCCCCGTGAGCGCCTCGAACCGCTTCGCGACTTCGGCCGGTAGCGGAGCGGAGCCGCTCACGCAGACCTTGATCGACCGCACATCGTAGCGCCCGACCTTCGGATGGTTCGAGATCGCGGCGTAGAGGGCGGGGACTCCGGGGAGTTCGCTGGGATGGTACTTCCCGATCAGCTTGAGGATCTCATCGGGGTCGGGCCGGTTCTGGAGGACGATCGTCGCGCCGTGCGAGAGCGGGTAGTTCAGCGCGACCGTCATTCCGTAGACGTGGAAGAATGGGATGGAGGCGAGAACGACCGACGTTCCCGGCGGCTGCGCCGAGAACCAGGCTTGGCACTGCAGCGCGTTCGCGACGAGGTTGCGATGGGACAGCATCGCCGCCTTCGGGCGACCCGTGGTGCCTCCCGTGTACTGGTAGACGGCGACCTCCGTCGCGGGATCCGTCTTCGGGCGGACGAAGGACCCGGATCCCCCGACGAGGTGCGACCAAGGTCGGATGTTCGACCCGACGGGCACGGTGGTCGTCCGCCCCTGGCGGCGGAGGACCAGGTTGACGAACGCCCGCTTCGGCCACGGGTAGAACTCGCGGGTCTGGGCAACGTAGGCGAGGGGGACCGAGACCTCGGAGGCGACCTTGGCGAGGTTGGGGTAGAGGATCTCGAGCGTGACGATCCCCTTCGGCCGCGAGTCGGTCAGAACCTTCGTGAGGTCCTGGCCGATGTACAGCGGGCTCACGTGGACGATCGTGACTCCGAGCCGGAGCGCCCCGAAGAACGCGATCGGGTGCGCGGGCGTGTTCGGCAGGTAGAGCGCCAGCCGATCGCCCGGCCCGAACCCGTCGGCCGCGAGCTGGGAGGCGACCTTCCCCGTCAGCTCCCAGAACTTCCGGTAGCTCCAGCGGCTCCCGTAGTAGACGAGCGCCGCACGATCGGCCCACCGTTCGGCGTTCGGCTCGATCAGGTCGGGGAGCCGGACGTTGGGGACGTCGATCCGGTGAGGAACGTTGGAGGGGTAGTGCGAAAACCACGGCGCGTCGGCGGGGACGG
>JAKIWD010000029.1 GCA_022750205.1 Thermoplasmata archaeon | reverse complement strand
GGTGCCCCCGTTGCTCGAACTCTGGTTGAACGCGTCTCCGATGTCCATCACCAGGGGGAAGTCCGTGGTCAGGAGCTGGGTGACCGGACCCCCGGAGTAGGCCGAGGTGACGTTCGTCGAGGCGTCCTCGGATGCCGTCAGGTTCGTCCAGCTCGCCGTCAGCCACGACTGGCCCGCGGTCACGGCGGAGGAGTACGTCAACGCGCGTTCGAGCGAGACGTTGACCGGACCGCCCGGGAGACCGACGAGGGACGAGTAGCTGTAGGTGACGGTCGCCGTCTCGTCGTAGACCGTGCTCCCGACGGTATGGATCGTCGGCGCCGGAGCGGACCAGGCATACGACGTCGACGACGCGGCCGTCGCGTTGGCGTCGGTATGCAGCAGGAGCGAGCCCGCGACGATCCAATCGCTCGAGAGGGTGACGCCGAGCAGCCGTGCCGTCAGATTGTGGGGCCCCTCCAAGAGCCCGAGGGCGGCCGTCTCGTTCAGCTCGTACGGCCGATCGCTGAGCGTGAACGATCCGGTGATCGGGCGCCAGGTGAACAGATCGATCCCGCCGGTGTTGATGTACTGGAACGGGAGCACGGACGCGAGGGAGGTCCCATTGACCGCGACCTCGACGTTGCGGTAGCCGGGCTCCTGGGAGTACCAGAACTCGTCCGGACCGAAGCCGTAGGCGTACAGCTCCATCGTGGCGTTCGTCACGTTGGTCGGAAGATTGGTGTCGACGTAGATCGTCGGACTGCTCGTCGTGATCGAGACGCGGAACCACAGGGGCACGATCAAGTTCGGCTCCGGCGGGGCGTGCCCCCCGTTCGGGACGGGATAGAAGGCGAGGGACACGCTCGTCAGGAAGTAGACGTTGGTCACGGCCGCGCCGAGCAGGAACGTGAGGTTGAACGTCCCGTGGAAGAGCGAGGTGTACTCGGTGACGTCCTTGAGCACGGTCCACGTGCCGTATTCGGGCGTGGTGCCGAACAGGACCATCGATTGGTCCACGTACGCGCGGTACGAAGAGTCGTACACGCCGTTGACGGCCTGGCCCGTGTAGTTCAAGACGATCAGGTCCCAGGTGCCGACCGGCGCCGTGAAGTTCGCTTGGACGCAGCAGTTCTGGCTGGCGTTGGTGAAATACATCACAACGGGCGTCGTATCCGGTATCGCGGGGGGAGGCGTCGAAATGAGCCCGGACGTCGGGGGCGGGGTCACGTCAGGGGTTGCCGAGGCCAAGGTAGTGTTCCAGGCGCGAGCGGCGGGGTCGCTGGCGGGTCGGGGCACCTCCGCCGGCGCCCTCGACTGGATGTCCGCGACGGAGGCGTGGACGCTGGCCGGTGCCCCCCCCTGCGCGATCACACCAGCGGGGGAGATCAAGAGCGACAGGCCCACCGTCAGTAGAAACAGGATGCGGGGCGAGAGCCGCATGCCGGAACCACCGGAAGGCCGTACATATCGACTCGTGTCCGGCGTCGGGCCGCCGGGGGGCCGCCCCCGCGGGGGTGCGTCGCCTTCGGAACTAGTTCAGGACGACGTCCGGTCGCGAAAGGATCGCGAAGATCTCGGGCCGTAGGATCTCCTTCGGGGGCGCAACCCCCTCGCTCAGGGCCTTGCGGATGCGGGTCTGGCTGGTATCCACGCGCTCGGTGATCGGGTGCTGGCAGGTCTTGGCCGTCGCCATCCAGCCGCACGTCCGACAGAAGAACGTCTCCTCGTAACGAAGCGGGCGGATGTCCAGCGGTAGCTCGTCGAAGATGCGGTGGCAGGCGTACGGGTCGTAGTACTTCCCGACGCCGGCCTGGTCGCGCCCGACGATGTACGTGTCGCACCCGAAGTTCTGGCGGACGATCGCGAGGAAGAGGGCCGCCTTGGGCCCGGCATAACGCATCGTGATCGAGAACGCGGCCATCTGGACCCGCTCCTCGGAATAGTAGTGGGCGATCAGGGCGCGATATGCCTCTAGGATGATCTCGGGTCGATAATCGCCCTTCTTCAGCCGGCCGACGACCGGATGGACGAACAGGCCGTCCACGTCCTCCCGTTCGAGGGTCAGGCGCTGGAGGTACTCGTGGGCCGTGTGCGGGGGATTGCGGCATTGGTAGGCGGCGACGTGCTTCCAGCCCTTGCGGGCGAACAGGTCGCGCGTCTCGGATGGCGTCATCTCGGCGGCTCCCGTGGGCAGGTCCAGGCGCCGCAGAAGGTCGATGCGGCCCGCAAGCGCGACGTCCCCGGCCGTCTGGAGGTCGGCCACGTTCGGATGGTTGACGTCGGTGGTACCGAAGGCCGACGCGGCGAGGGCCTTCTTGTCATACCGGAACTTCTCCTCGAGGTGGAGGAGTGCGATGGCCCGACCCTTGTCGTCGAGGAGGGCGACCTCGTCCCCTGGGCTCAATTTTTCGATCGCCGCCGCATTGGACTCCCCGGGAGGCGCCAGAAGGATCGGGAGGGTCCACGGCAGACCTCCGCCGAGGCGAGAAGTGGCCAGCACTCCTTGCAGGGTGGCGGAGTCCATGAATCCCTCGATCGGGCTGTACGCCCCGATCCCGATCTTCTCGACGTCGTAGAGTTCGTCGATGGCCGGGCGAAGCTGCGGCAGGGAGGCGAGCTCTGCATCGCGGCGGAGGACCTCGGCGGGCGTGACCTGCCGGTCGATGAGCCGACCACCGTGGGCGGCGATCATCGTGCGGTGCTCCGGAGCGGGACGGTCAACGTCATCGAGGTCGCGCGGAGCCCACGGGGGGGATAGGTCTTGTGGTCTGCCTCTCGGCGGCGCACACCCCGATACACCGCGCAGGGAACCGGCACCTAGCGTGCGGGAAGAACTGGCCGCTCCCGCAGACAAACCTCTTTGAGGTGGTCCCCTTCGACCGCCATCGTGGCCGACCGCAGTGCCCTCATCACCGGTGTGACGGGGCAAGATGGATCGTACCTCGCCGAACTGCTGCTGCACAAGGGGTATCGAGTGTTCGGGTTGGTCCGACGCTTGAGCAGCCCGAACATGTCCCACCTGGCCCACGTCCGGGACCAGATCACCGTCCTCGACGGGGACCTCATGGACCAAACCTCCCTGCATCAGGCCGTCAAGGCTGCGGAACCGGACGAGGTCTACAACCTCGCGGCCCAATCGTTCGTGGGTGCCTCGTTCTCCCAGCCGGTGCTGACCGGCGAGGTCACCGGCCTCGGGGCGCTGCGGATGCTCGAGGCTGTCCGAGCTCACGCTCCGAAAGCCCGTGTCTACCAGGCCTCCTCGAGCGAGATGTTCGGCCACGTGGACCGCGAACCCCAGGACGAGAAGACGCCGTTCCACCCACGCAGCCCGTACGGGGTGGCCAAGGTCTACGCCTACTGGGCGGGGATCAACTATCGCGAGGCGTACGGGATGTACATCAGCAACGGCATCCTCTTCAATCACGAATCCCCCCGCCGCGGGGTGGAGTTCGTCACGCGCCGCATCACCGACGCCGTCGCTCGGATCTCCACGGGCAAGGCCGAGACGGTGAGCCTGGGGAACCTGGACGCGCGGCGCGATTGGGGGTACGCCCCGGACTACGTCGACTTCATGTGGCGCGTGCTCCAGCATCCGGAACCGGATGATTTCGTCGGGGCGACCGGCGAGGCTCACTCCGTTCGGGAGTTCGCCGCCGCCGCGTTCGCCCACGCCGGCATCCCCGACTGGGAGGCCCGTGTCCGAACCGACGATCGCCTCCTGCGCCCCGCGGAGGTGTACAACCTGCGGGGCAACCCGGCCAAGTCCCAGCAGCGCCTCGGATGGACCGCCACGACCCGATTCGGCGACCTCGTGCGGATCATGGTCGACGCGGACCTAGAGCGATATCGCCGGGCCTGACGGAGCGGGTCCGAGACCGGCGGCCCAAGCCACCGGCGTTTAATTTGTAAAGCCGAAGGTGTATATTTGCGAGGGGCGTTCTTCCCCTTGAAAAACCATGCACGCGGCGGAACTCTCCTCCGGATTCTCCTCCCAGAAACGGGCCACTCTTCTCCTCCTCAAGCAGAACGGAGAGCTCTCCCTCCAGCAGGTCGCCGATGGACTGAAGGTGACGAAGGTCGCCGCGCTCCGCCACCTCGCCTCCCTGGAGTCCGACGGACTCGTGGGCCGGTCGAACCACACCGACGGAGTCGGGCGGCCGCGGGCCCATTTCCGCCTCACCGAAGGGGCGGGGGCGCTCTTTCCCCAAGCCTACTCGGACCTTTCGCTCACGGCCCTCCGCTTCATCGAGGCCCGGCTCGGGCACGACGCCGTCGTCGAGATGCTCCAGGAGCGAGCGCGCGACCTGCTCGAGCCCGCCCCGAGCCTCCCTGCGGGGTCGACCTTGGCGGTCAAGGTCGAAGCGCTTGCGCGTCGACGGCAGGAGAGCGGTTACATGGCGGAGGTCGGGGCGCGCCGCCGCGGCTCCGTGGAGATGCTCGAGCACAACTGCCCGATCCTGGCGATCGCCGGGACCTTCCCGGAGGCGTGCGACGTGGAGCGTCGCTCGTTCGAGCGGGTCCTTGGGGCCCGCGTGGAGACCTCCCACCGTGTGGTGGCGGGGGACCCGGTCTGCCGCTTCCTCATCCGATCGAAGGGAGGGCCACGATGAGCCCGACGCTCGAGAACCGCCGGCTGGCACTCATCACCGGCGCCAGCCGGGGCCTCGGATCCGTGCTCAGCCGGTTTCTGGCGTCCGCGGGATACGACCTGATCCTGACGGCGCGACACGAGGGTCCATTGCGCTCCCTCGCGGGAGAACTCCGCAAACTGGAGGCGAACATCACGGTCGTTCCGGGGTCCGTCGCCGATCCGGTGCATCGCGTAGCGCTCGTACGTGCGGTCGGCGACCGTCGGCGACTCGACCTCCTGATCAACAACGCGAGCGACCTCGGGGCCTCACCCTTTCCTCCCTTGGAGTCGTATCCGCTCACGACGTTCCGTGAGCTCCTCGAGATCAATGTGGTGGCCCCCCTCGCGCTGATCCAGGCGCTGCGGCAGAACCTCACCGCCGCCCCTGGGCTCGTCGTCAACATCACGAGCGACGCCGCGGTCGGCGCCTACCCGGGATGGGGGGCGTATGGTTCGAGCAAAGCGGCGCTCGAACTCGTCTCGCGCACGCTCGCCGTCGAACTCAGGGACTCGGGCATCTCGGTGGTCGCCGTGGACCCGGGGGCCATGCGGACCGAGATGCATCAGGCCGCCTTCCTCGGTCAGGACATCTCGGACCGCCCGCTGCCCGACGTGACGCTGCCGTTCTGGGCTTGGTTGGTCGGGCAACGTCCCGAAAGCGTCAGCGGGCAGCGGCTGGAGGCGCAGGGGGAGCGCTGGGAACTCCGGAGATGATCGCTCCGGTCCTGGATTTCGCCCGGCCGATCGAACTGCAGGCGACGGGACCCCCCGAACTACGCGGCATCGACCGCGACGGCGTCCGACTTCTCGTCAGCCAGGGCATGAGGACGGCGCATCATCGATTCGTCGACCTCCCGGAGCTGCTCCACCCGGGAGATCTGCTCGTCATCAACCGGAGCGCGACCCTCCCCGCGAGCCTTCCCGCCGAGGCGGAGTTCGGGGAGTTCCGGCTCAGTCTGTCGACCCACTACGGGGGCGGTCTGTGGGTCGCCGAGCCCCGATGGTCCGCTCACCGACCCGGGCCCGTCCCGCTCCCCGATGGTGCGTCGTTCCGGCTCGCCGGGTTGAGCGCTCGGCGGATCGCCGGGTTCCCGGGGATCGCTCGCCTTGCCTTCGTTCGGATCGCGGGCGATCTCCCCGCCGCCATGGGCCAGTTCGGCGAACCGATCCACTATCGGTACGTCCCGCACCCGCTCCCTCTCGAGGCCTATCAGACCGCCTTTTCCGCGGTCCCCGGGAGCGCGGAGATGCCCTCCGCGGGACGTCCGTTCACCGCCCGATTGCTCCGGGAGATCACCCGACGGGGCGTCGGGATCGCTCCCCTGGTGCTTCACGCCGGGGTCTCGAGCCTCGGGTACTCCGATGCCGCCGGTACGCCGCCGATCTACCCGGAACCGTTCGAGGTCCCCGCAACCACGGCGGCGGCGGTGAATCGGGCGCGCTCCCGCGGGCGACGAGTCATCGCCGTCGGCACGACCGTGTTGCGGGCGTTGGAATCCGCGCGCGAGGGGGCCGAGGTTCGCGCGGCGCGCGGGTTCACGCGCGCGTACATCCACCCGGGTCGAGGCGCCCCCTCGGTCGACGGGTTGATCACTGGTTGGCACGATCCGGGGACGAGCCACCTCGCCCTGCTCGAGACGATCGCGGGACGCCCGGCGCTCTCGAATGCGTATCAGGAGGCGGTCGAGGCGGGCTATCTCTGGCACGAGTTCGGCGACAGCCACCTGCTGCTTCGGGAGTAGCTCAGTCGGGCCGGGAGCCGTTATCATCGGCCGGGCGTCGAACTTTCGATGCGAGCGGCGCGACGACGGGCGGCGCTCAGTGCGTGCGCCATTTGCCTGGTCGTCGTCCTCCTCCTCTCGGGAGTCTCGCTCCCCCGCCGTGGCGAAGGGAACAGCCTCTCGTGGACCTCTGCATCGCCCCGGGCGATCCGCGTAGCCCAACCGGCGGATGGTGCCACCGACCTCGCCGGGTGGTTTCGTCTCCCGACGGTGGGCCCCACTCCCGAGAACCGAACCGCCGGCCAGATGACGTACGATTCCGAAGACGGTGTCGTAGTATTGTTCGGCGGGTGTCCCGGTTACGCGTTGCTGGGGCTCTGCTCCAACTATCTGAACGATACGTGGGAGTTCACCGGGGGGCAATGGTCGGAGCTCTCCCCGACGCTCTCTCCCCCCGCCCGGTCTTCGGCGGTGTTCGCGGACGACCCGGCGTCGGGCTACGTCGTGCTGTTCGGGGGGCGCGATCCAAGCGGTAACCTGAACGACACGTGGCGCTTCCTCGGGGGTGCCTGGGCCCAGCTCCAGCCGGCCCACCGCCCGCCCGCGCTCGCGTTCGCCTCGATGGCGTTCGACGCGATCGACGGCGACTTGGTTCTGTTCGGAGGACTGCGGGCCGGTGCGCTGAACGCTTCGGCCGAGACGTGGAAGTTCCAAGACGGCGATTGGACCAACCTCACCTCCGCCGTGCGTCCGCCCGGTTGGGTCGCCCCGTACTTGGCCCCCGATTCGAACAACGGCCAACTCGTGCTGTACGGCGGGATCACGGCGGAATTCTTCCCGACGTACGACGAGGCGACCTGGCTCTTTTACAACGGGACGTGGCAGAATATCACCCCGGCGCTCTACGTGGGGCCGGCCTCGCGGTTGTGGGCTCTGACCGGGTTCGATCCCGTGTACGGCTACCCCCTGATGTTCGGAGGGGGCGGGGGAAACTTCCTCGGCGGAGACATGTGGGAGTTCACGCCAGCGAGCACCTGGAACCAGCTCTGGGGCGCCGGGGACCCGCCCGGCGCGTTCTACGAGACGCAGGCCGCGTGGGACCCGGCCGTCGGGTACACCGTCGACTTCACCCGCGAGACCCTTACGTCGTTCTACGGGCTGACAGAGATCGCCGCGGTGCTCAACGAGACGTGGGCGCTGCTGACGTTGTTGAGCATCGGCGTCGGGAATGCCAACCCCAACATCCGCGTGGACGACTCGGTCGTGTTGGCGGCGAACGTGACCGGCGGACTGCCTCCGTACCACTACCGGTGGGACCTCGGCGACGGGACGAACGTGACCGGATCGGACTTCACGCACGTCTACAACCGCACTGGCTCGTACGCCGTCGAGCTCAACGTCACGGACTCGGTGGGGCAGTTCTCACTGGCCGTCGTAGAGGTCGTCAATGTCACACCGGGACCGGGCGGCCCGCCCTCCATCTCGTTCGGTTCGGCGCTACTGATCGCGGCCGAAGCCGGTGCGGTCGCTGCGGCCGTCGTGCTGGTCCTGGTGCGCCGACGCCGAATCCGCCGCTCGCCCCCGGTCCTCTCCCCCGCGCCCGCTTCGGAGGTTGACTCCGTCCCAGGATTGGAGGGCGCCGATCCGCCCCCCACTCCGTGAGCGATGCCCGGCTACGTCTCGGTCAGGGCCGCTTGGGAAATCGGGCATGCCGAATCGGACACGCCGAGCCGCCGGGGAGGCGGGAGCGCTTCCCGGCCCGAGAGCCACGCCTCGAGCTGGGCCGTCACCGGCGCGAACGTCTCGAACGGGACGTAGGGGATCGCGGCCCGGTCGCAGTAGAGCTTGAGCCGTCGCCGCGCGAAGACGATGTCGGCGACCTCGGCCGCGTAGCGATCCGTGCTGCCGTCGCCGGCGAACGCGGTCCGGACCGACGGGCCGACGGCGTTGTGCACGACGAGCGCCTTACAGATGCCGCAGAGGCGGCACGTCGGATGGCCATAGGGATGGATGACCTCGAGCCGTCCGCCGGGAGCGGTCTGGACGCCGTCGCAGAACACGGGGAGATCGATCCCCGCCTGCTTGAGGATCGGGGTGATGTAGAAGTCCAACCCGCCCGAAACGATGGCGGTCGGGACCGCGTGGCGCCGCAATAGCGCGAGCAGCTCCTTGGCACCCTCGCGAAAGGGGACGGTTCGGACCGCCCAGGCGGCCATCTCCGGGATCTGGTCCTCGCGGAGCAGGGAGACCTGCCGCCGCCATGCCTCCCGCAGGGTGATCGTGCCGGCGTGGAGCAGCTCGTCGACCTCATGGGCGAGCTTCGGCCCGTCGGGACAGAACTCCTCGACGAGGAGGATCGCAACGTTCGGGTCGACGAGCGTACCGTCGAAATCGATGAACATCCGCAGCTCCGGCGTTCCCTCGGCCGGCGACGCCGGGGCCGGGGTGGTTGCGTTGGCCGTGGATCCTCCTCAGCCGATCGCGGACGAACGTGCGGGGGCCCTGGTGTCGCGCACCCTAGGCGGCCGAGGGCGTCGGGAGCCCCGCCCGCTGGCGAAGCGCGTAGTAGAACCCGCCGAAGGCGGTCGCCGTCTGGGTCTTGAGCCCCTGCATCCGCAAGGCTTCGCGGACCTCCTTGGCGCTCTGGCGGAGGTCGAGCGTCTTGGTCGTGTCGTACTTGTACTGGAAGGTGCCGGCGGGTCCGCGCGGGAACGACTCCCAATCGCGAACGGTCGTCGGCCGCAGGTCGCCGTGCCGGCGCGGGTCGCTCGCCGAGCCGGAGAACGCCGGCATGAGGAGGTGTTCCTCGGTCAGCCAGATCATCGTCGCTTCGCGCACGGCGACCCCCGTCGTCTCGTCGAGCTCGCCGGGGGATACCTGACCGGCGACCCAGTCGACCATCGCGTCGAACGTCTTTTCCGCGTTCTCTTCGAGCATCTGGAGCACCGCCAAGCGGATCGCGGTCTTCCGGAGCTGGTTGATACCAGTGTCGCTCAGGCGGTACGACTCCGTGAGCCCCAGCAGGGCCTCGGGGTTCTCCTTGAGCTCCTTCAGGCGGAGCACGAAGAGCGGCGTCGGTGCCTCTTTGCCGGAAACGAACCAGAGGGAGAACTCGTGACCGTTCGTCAGCAGTGTCAGCGGCGCCTGCACGGCACGCGCCGTTTCCACGGCCGACGTGGCCTCGGTCGTCGAGCTTCCGGCCTTGCGGACGTCGATGATCAGGCGTGGCTTGCCCGATAGGTCCAGCAGCGCGTAGTCGATGTGGTGGCCCTCGCCCTTGACGGGATAGTCGGGGTAGACCTGCCGCTTGTCGTGCGGGTCCCAGCCCAGGGAGACGAGGAACGGATTGACGATCCAGTGCTTGATCTGCTGCTCGGTGAGGTCGTTGACGTCGCGCAGCACATCGCTCGCGACGGTGTAAAAGTCCTCCATGCGCCGGGTGAGCTCGATGGCTTCCATGCGATGGAAGATTGGCCGCCCCCTTGGATAAAGCTAGGCCCGCCTTCCGCCTCCGAGCCCGGGGGAGGACCGGGCGGCGGAGATCGCCTCCGCCACTTCTCGCAGATGGGGTTCGACCCGACGAAGCGGCCGACTCAATCCCGTGTACGGCGGCAGCCCGAGCATGTCAGAGACCAACCAGTCGACCTCGTAGGCGTACAATAGCGAAGAGCCGAATGATTGGAGGACCAGGGCGAGCCGACGTCCTCCGCGGGGCGACATATCCCAGTAGCGGGCGGGCTTGCCGATCATCCCGAACATCAGATCCGTCAGCTCCCGGTACTCGAAGTTCTGAGGGCCACCGAGGTCCACCGTCCCGGACTCGTGGCGGCTGAGCTCGCGACCGATCGCGGCCGCCACATCCGTCGCCGCGATGGGGCTCAGATGGTAGCGGCCCTCTCCGAACATGGGAAACCGCGGATATCGGGCCATCGCGCGCATCATCGCCGAGAGGAGCACATCCCCCGGTCCGAACATGGCCGTGGGCCGGAGGACCCGGTAGGAGATCCCGGATCCCGATAGGGTCTGATCCACGGTCCGCTTGTGGCGCAAGTAGGGAAGCCGAGCTTCCAGCGAGGGAGGTGCCGATGGCACACTTACCTGGATGAACCGGCCGACGCCGGCCGATCGCGCCGCCCCGATCAGCCGAAGGAGACCCTCTTCGAGTCGTGCGAACCGACCCGCCGAGCCGTGTCGGTACCAAGCAAGATTGACGACCGCGTCCACCTGGTGGAGGATCCGACCCCAGTCGGTCGGGGCCGCGGCGTCGCCCGCGATCCATTCGACCCCTGCGCGTTCTTCGAGAGGCGCCGAGACGCGGTGGAACGATCGAACCCGGAAGCGAGAAGTGAGCTCGGGTAGCAGCGCACGACCGAGCAGTCCCCCCAGCCCGCCGACCACGAGTACGCGGGGTGCGCCGGACGGCGGGATCATGCGCCCGGGACGGACGCCACCGCTGCGGGAACGGCCCCACGAGCCGTAGACGGCTCCCCGAACAGCTCGTCCCACGCACGCAGCACACTCGGGACGACCTCCGCGACCTGGACCGGGCGATCGAGCTCCCGGGAGACCGAGGTCATCACCGAGCCGTCGAACCCGCAGGGGTGAAAGACCGAGAAGGCGCGAAGGTCGGTCGAGACGTTGAGCCCGAAGCCATGGGAACTGACCCACTCTTCGATCGCCACGCCGACACTGGCGATCTTCCGCTCGCCTTCGACCCACACCCCGCGACGGCCATCCACGCGCTCGGCGGCGACACCGAGCTCTCCGACGGCACGCACGACGAGTTCTTCGACATCGTGCACGAAACGACGGACGTCCCGCCCCCGCGGAGCGAGGTCGACGATCGGATACCCCACGAGTTGGCCCGGCCCGTGGTACGTCCCCTTCCCGCCGCGTTCCACCCGGAAGACGGGCACGTCCGGGGGGAACGTGTCGCCTCCGTCCCCTTGCACCCCGATCGTGTACACCGGGAGGTGCTCGACGAGCAGCAGCGTGTCGGGGATCTCCCCGCGGCGCCGAGCCTGCCGGAGCCGTCGCATCTCCGCGAGGGCGTCGCCGTACTCGCGGACGCCCCACTCACGATGGGCGGGCGGCACTGCTCCTCCGGGCAACGTGGACCGGCTCGCCCAGCCAGAGCCAAGCGACCTCCTGGAGGGTCTCGGAGAACGTCGGGTGAGGGTGGATCGTCAGCGCCAGATCTCGGATGGTGGCTCCCATTTCGATCGCGAGCCCGGCCTCGGTAACGAATTCCCCGCTCGCCTCGCCGGCCGCGTGGAGCCCGAGGAGTTCGCCCGTCGCCTCGTCCCCGACGAGTTTGACCCATCCGCCGGTGGCGTGGGCCGCATGCGCCCGCCCCAGGGCAGCATACGGGAATCGTGCTTCCCGGGGGGTGCGCCCGAGCGCGCGCGCCTGATCGGCGGTCAGTCCCACACTGGCGAGTTCCGGCGACGTGAAGACGACGGAGGGGATCGTCTGGAAGTCAAACCGCGTGCTCAGCCCCGCGATCACTTCGGCGGCGACGGTTCCCTCCCGGTACGCTTTGTGAGCGAGCATCGGGGGGCGACAGGCGTCCCCGGCGGCGAAGATGTGGGAGACATTGGTGCGCTGCTGGGCGTCGACGGCGATGAAGCCGGATTTCGGGTCGCGGGTCACACCGGCCTCCTCCAGGCCCAGGCTGGCGGTCTCCGGCCGCTTGCCGACGGTCAGGAACAGCTGGTCGGCGCTCAACGACGAGCGCTTCCCCTCCCGCTCCACTTCAAGGGAGACCCCCGATCTCGATCGGTCGAGCTTCATGGCCCGGGTGGACGTCAGCACCTTGACGCCCAACTTCTCCAGCGTCGAGGTCAGCTCGCGCGACAGATCCGGTTCCATGCCCGGGAGCAGCTGCCCGAGCAGTTCCACGATCGTGACCTCCACCCCGACGTGCGCGAGGAACTCACCGAGCTCGCATCCGCTCACGCCCCCGCCGAGGATGAGAAACGACTTGGGCAACGCCGCGAGCCCGAGCAGTTGCTCGGCGGTGACGACCTTCGCGCCGTCGGGCTCGAACCCGGGGATGATCGAGGGAACCGCTCCGGTGGCGATGATCGCCGCGGCGAAATCGATCCGCTCTCGCCCGCCATCGGGGGCGGTGAGCTCGGCCGAACGGGGGCCGGTGAACCGGGCCTCTCCCGGCAGCACCGTCACGCCCGCGGCCTTGAGCAGCGTCTGGACGCCCTGGCGTTCCTTGGCGACGAGCGCCGTCTTCCAGCGCTGGGTCTGCGCGAGATCGAACGTGAGGCCGGTCGTGCGGACGCCCACTTCCGGGCCTTCGGTGGCCACGGCGTGGTAGAGCGTCGCCGCGTGGATGAGCGCTTTCGAAGGGATGCAGCCGCGATTGAGACATTCCCCGCCCAGTTCGCGCCGCTCCGCGAGGATCGTGGGCTTCCCGAGTTGTCCGAGCCGGATCGCCGCTACGTAGCCGGCCGGGCCGCCGCCGATCACGAGGGCTTCGGTCGATCGGGCGTAGGTTCCGGCCATCGATCGTCACCCTCCGCCGCGGGTCGGAGACGGAAGGGGAGCGAAAACATCCTCGGTCATCGAATCCGGGACGGGCGGGCGGACCGCCTCCGCCTTCTCCGTCGCCTCCTTGACCTGCGCCTCCGCCATGCGCGCCACCTCAGCGCGCGACGCGGCGTCCTGAACGCCCAGCTGGTCGAGGAGTGCTTCGAGCCGCCGGACCGGGTCGTTCGCCTCCGCGCGCGCCATCCAATCGGCCGCCTGGTACCGCTTCGGGTCGTCCGAGCTCGAATGCGGGGTCATCCGAAAGAGGAGGAATTCCAGCATCTCCGGTCCCGCTCCGCTCCGGACGCGCCCGGCGGCATCGCGCAATGCGGCGAATGCGGCGACGAAATCCGTCCCATCGATTCGGTGACCGGGCATTCCGTAGGCCGCCGCCTTGTCGGCGAGCTGGGCGACGCGACTCTGGTGTTCGACCGGCACGGAGATCGCCCATTGATTGTTCGTGCAGCAGAAGAGCACGGGGAGCGCCATCGTGCCGGCAAAGTTGAGACCGGCATGGAAGTCGTTCGAGGAGGTCGCCCCGTCCCCGAAGAAAGCGAACGAGACGGCGGGGTCGTGCCGGTGTTTCATCGCGTACGCGGCTCCGACGGCCTGGCTGATCTGGGTCCCGATCACCGACGACATCGACACGTAGTGCACCTCCCGCGCCGTCGGATGGCACGGCATCTGCCGGCCCCGGGCGGGGTCCTGGTCGTTCGCGAACAGATGGTCGAGGTAGACGGAAAGCGAGTGTCCCCGGATCAGGGCCACCAACTGCTCCCGGAGCCCCGGGAAGATCCAATCCTCTGACCGGGCCACGAGCCCCGCCGCCACGCTCACGGCTTCCTGGCCGGTCGCCGGGCCGTAAAAGCCGATCCGGCCTTGGCGTTGGAGGGCGAGCATCCGGCTATCCAGCGTCCGCGCGAAGATCATCCACCGATACGCCGCCGTCAGGTGCGTCTCCCACTCCGACCCGAGCTGTGCCACGATCGCCGCGCGGTCGTAAGGGAGGGGGACTGCCGGCGGTTGGGTCATGCCAGTTCCGCGAAGAGCTGGTGGGGGTCCTCGAGGTACGACTTGACGACGGCGAGGAACTGAGCCCCCACGATCCCGTCCAAGACCCGGTGGTCGAGGGAGACGGACAGGTTCATCAGGTCGGCCGGACCGATCGTTCCGTCGGCGCGATAGACCGGGCGGCGCGCGATCTTGTGCACGCCGAGGATCGAGACCTGCGGATAGTTCAGGATCGGCGTCGCCATCACACCGCCGAGGGCTCCAAGGCTCGTGATCGTGAAGGTCCCGCCGGTGATCTCGCTCAATTGGAGTTTGCCCGCACGCGCCTTCTCGGCGAGCTCCTGGATCTCGCGGGCGATGCGCGAGATGCTCTTGCGGTCGGCGTTGCGGATGACCGGCACGATCAACCCCTCGGGTGCGGCCGTGGCGATGCCGATGTGGTAATCGTGGTGGACGAGGAGCTCCTGGTGGGCGTCGTCCATCGTCGCGTTCATCCACGGGTGCGCACGGAGGCCCGCGATCACGCCCTTGATGACGAACGGGAGGTAGCTCAGTTTCGCGCCCTGCTTTTCGACGTGCTTGGCCATCCGCTCGCGCAGCCGGACGAGCTCGGAGACGTCCAGCTCCTCGACGTACGTGTACGTCGCCGCACGGTGCGTCGCTTCGATCATCCGCTCGGCGATGACGCGCCGCACGCCGTGGATGGCGATGCGTTCCACAGGTTCGCCCCCGGGAGCCGGTACGGCGGGGGACGCGGGAGCGGGTTGCGTCGGCGGCGGTGACGGAGGGCTCGTCGCCGAAGTCAGGTCGGCTTCCAGGATCCGCCCACCCGGTCCCGTTCCGGTGATCCGAGAGAGGTCGATCCCCCGCTCCGCGGCGACGCGACGTACGCTCGGACTCGCCTGGACCTTGACCGCACTCCCCGTCGCTCCCGTAGGGGAGGACATTGCCGGAGCTGGCGGGGTCGGAGTTGATGCTGGCGTCGCCGAAGCCGGAGGGGGCGCCGCGGCGCCAGCGGCCGGGCCGCCCGAAGTCTCGATCGTGACGAGGAGGCCGCCGACCTTGACCTTGTCCCCGGCGGCCGCGTGCAACTTGAGCACGCGTCCGGATTTGGGGGAGGGGATCTCGACGTTCGCCTTGTCGGTGAGCACGCTGACCAGGGGCGCGTCCTCTTGGACGACATCCCCCTCCTTGACGAACCACTGGACGACCTCCCCCTCGGCGATACCTTCCCCGATGTCCGGCAGCCGGAATTCGTAGGGCATCCGTCGGCTCCTAGGCGGCCTTCGCCGTCGCGCGGATGGCGTGCGCAATGCGCGCCGCGTTCGGGAGGTAGAGGTGTTCGAGGGCGTACGGGAACGGAGTGTCATATCCGGTCACCCGGGCGACGGGAGCCTTCAACGAATAGAGCGCCTTCTCTGCCAGCAGCGCCGCGAGCTCGGCCCCGAACCCGCAAAAGCGGGGCGCTTCGTGCACGATGACCGCCCGCCCGGTCTTCTCCACGGAGGCCAGGATCGCTGCCTCGTCGAGCGGGACGAGGCTCCGCACGTCGACGACTTCGGCCGAGATCCCTTCGCTGGCGAGCGTCTCGGCGGCTTGCAGGCACAGAGGCATCATCGCGCCGTACGCGAACACCGATACGTCGGTGCCTTCGCGCCGTACCGCAGCCTGACCGAACGGCACGCGGTGGTCTCCGTCGGGTACCTCTCCGGTCACCGCTCGGTAGATCCGCTTGGGCTCGAGGAAGATCACCGGATCCTCGTCGTGGATCGCGGTCAGCAACAGTCCCTTGGCGTCCGCCGGTGTCGAGGGGATGACCACCTTGAGCCCGGACGTGTGGGCGAAGTAGGCCTCCGAGCTCTGCGAGTGGTAGAGGCCCCCCTTCACCCCGCCGCCGTACGGCGAGCGGATGACGAGGTGGCACGGATACTGGCCCCCGGAGCGATATCGGAACTTCGCGGCCTCGCTGACGATCTGGTCGAAGGCGGGGTAGATGAAATCGAGGAACTGGATCTCCGCGACCGGTTTGAGGCCGTAAAGGGCCATTCCGATGGCGCTTCCGATGATCCCCGTCTCGCTGAGCGGGGTGTCGATCACCCGATCCGGGCCGAACTCCTTGATCAGCCCTTCGGTGGCGCGGAACACGCCACCGTTCAGCCCCACATCCTCCCCGAGAACGAGCACGTCGGGGTCCTGCTTCATCGCCTCGAAGAGTCCACGATTGACCGCCTGGACGAGCGTAAGTTCGGTCAAGGTTGGATCACCCCGTCCTTGAGGAGACCGGCGAACTCAGACCGCTGTTCCTCCAGCCCACCGGTGCGCACGGCGAAGACATCGTCGAACAGGGTGAGCGGATCGACCGGCGCTGTCGCCTCGGCGGACTCCAATGCGGACGCCAGCTGCGCCTTGGCATCCGACCAAAGCTGCGCATCGCCCGGCTCTGTGAGGGCGCCGGAGGCGAGCAACTCGTGCTTGAGGCGCGCCAGCGGGTCTTTTCCCTTCCACTCCGCGAGCTCGGCGTCGGAACGGTATCGACGGGGATCGTCCGAGGTCGAGTGGGGGCCGAGTCGGTAGACCTGAGCTTCGATAAGTGTAGGACCCTCGCCCGCCAAGGCGCGCCGGCGGGCCGTCACCACCGCGTCGTACACCGCGTGCACGTCCGTGCCATCGACGACGACGCCGGGGAAGCCGTAGGCGTCGGCTTTCTGGGCCAGGGTCGCGCTGTGGGTCTGTCGCTCTCGCGGCAGCGAGATGGCCCACTGGTTGTTCTGACAGAAGAAGACCGTCGGGCACCGGAACACTCCGGCGAAGTTCAAGCCCGCGTGAAAGTCGTTGGAGCTCGTCGTGCCATCCCCGAAGAACGAGATCGTGATGATCGGGTCCTTCCGGCGCTGGGCGGCCATCGCCGCACCGACCGCATGGGAGATCTGGGTTCCCACCGGACTCGACGCAGTCACGAAGTTGTAGGAACGATATCCGTAGTGGTTGGGCATCTGACGGCCCTTGAGCGTGTCGCCGGAGTTCCCGATGAACTGGTCGAGGAGGAGCTTCTGGGGGATCCCCCGCACGAGCGCGAGCCCGAGCTCCCGGTACGCCGGGAATATCCAGTCCTCGGGAGCGAGCGCCCACCCGCATCCGACCTGAGCCGCTTCTTGCCCTTGGAGCGGCACGTAGAAACCGATGCGGCCCTGCCGCTGTAGGGTGAGGCAGCGCTCGTCCATTGTGCGCGCCGCGACCATCGTTCGGTAGATCTGCAGGAGATCCTTGTCGGACAGCGCACCCGAGGCTGTCGTGTGCGGGGCGGCCGACGGAAGGCTTGCTTTCGCCACCGTGGAAACCTGAGCAAAGCGAGCGACGGTCGCTCTATAAAGTCTGGCACCTCCGCAGCTTTTCTCTCGCACTGGGACCCTCGGTGGAACCATTCCCGGTCTCCTGGCCGTGATTACACGGCGGGTCGGTGAAGGGGGCCGTCCCCGTGGTGGGTCACCTCGATGAGAATGGCTATGTACGGCTCCCCGGGTGCGAACCCTCCCCCGCTTCCATGACGCTGCCCCCGGTCATCGAGACACGCGGCCTGACACGGGTCTTTGAGTCCCGCAAGGGGATGCTTTTCAATGAAGTGGTGCGCACCGAAGCACTGCGTGGGGTCGACCTCACGGTCGATTCGGGCGAGATCTTCGGACTGCTGGGCCCGAACGGCGCGGGCAAGACCACGCTCACCAAGATCCTCTCGACGCTCTTGCTCCCGTCGGGGGGTTCAGCGCGCGTACTGGGTCTCGACGTGGCCACGCAAGCGCTCGAACTTCGACCCCGGATCGGGCTCGTTCTCGGGGGGGAACGAGGCCTGTACAACCGGGTGTCGGGGCGGGAGAACCTGCGATACTTCGGAGACCTCTACGGGATCCCCTTGCAGGATCGAGACCGACGGATCGACGCGGTGTTGAATCGAGTCGGCCTCACCGATGCCGCCGACCGACGAGTCGAGGAGTACTCTCGGGGAATGAAGCAGAAGCTCCACATCGCACGCGGCATCCTCCACCAGCCGGAGATGCTCTTCCTGGACGAGCCGACGATCGGCCTCGACCCGAAGAGCGCGCGCGAGACCCGCAAGCTCGTGCGTGGGCTCGCGGCGGACGGGGTTTCGATCTTCCTCACCACGCACTACATGTTCGAGGCCGAAGAGCTCTGCCAGCGCATCGCGGTCCTGAGCCGGGGTCGGCTGGTGGCGCGCGACACCGTCGCGGGCCTGCGGCGCTTGGTCGGAGGCGACCGCACGATCGAGATCGAAGGGTACGGCTTCGAGGACGCCGAGCTCGCCCGGGTCCGAAGCTTCCCCGGCGTTTCCCGGGTCGTCTCCGAGGAGTTCGGACCCCGACTGCGGCTTACGCTTCGAGTCCGCACCGCTGAGCTGACGGAACCGCACATCAGGGAGGGACTTCCGGGGCACTCCGAACTGACCGTGCGCGAGCGCGTCACCGCCCTCGAGGACATCTACCTTGACCTTGTCGAGGAGGCGGCCTGATGGGGATCTCGCACGTCTCCCGCTGGCAGACGCTCGTCGCATCGCTGCGTCTGTCCGTACTCCAGTTCCTCGCCGATCCCCAGTGGCTGATCCCCAGCATGATCGCGCCGGTGATCTTCGCCCTGGTCTCCTATCAGCTGTTCATCGGCTCCGGCCCCTCGTTCGTGCTGTACGCCATCCTTGGCGCCGGGATGATGAGCATGTGGGGGCAGACCCTCTATGGCAGCGGCTGGGCGACCGGCCAGGACCGCGAGCTCGGCACGCTCGAGCCTACGCTCTCGGCGCCGACGCCTTATCTCTACGTCGTCGCCGGCCGCATCGTCTGGAACACGATCGCCGGTCTGTTCGGGGGCGTCATCGTCTTCGTCGTGGTCGCCCTCTCGTACGGGCACGCCATCCCCCTCCAGAACCCGATCCAGTTCGTCCTCCTGTTCGCCTTCGTGATCGTCACCCTCGCGGCCGTCGGTGTGGTCTTCGCCGCAGCGTACGTGTACACCCGGTACGCCGGATTCATCCAGAACATCGGTGAATTCGCGTTCTACGTCGGGACCGGCTGCATGTTCCCGATCACCCTGCTCCCCTTCTGGACGAGCCCGGTGTCCCTGCTGTTCCCGCCCACTTGGGCGCTCGACGCGCTCCGGTATCAGGCCATCGCGGGCTACCAGGGGATGAGCTGGGGCTTCACGGGCGACCTGATCGGAGCCATCGTGACCACCGCCGTCTACCTCGCGATCGCGGGGACCGTATTCAGCCGCGTCGAGCGGCATGTGCTCGAGGTCGGGAACCTCGCGGATTTCTGAACCGGGATGAGCGCGGGGTATCGAACCTCCTTCTGGAGGACGTTCTGGAGCAGCGCCGTCCTGTCGCCCCGCACGACGCTCGGCTTCATGCGGCTCGACTTCATCCTCGGGACCATCTTCATCATCCCGCTCACCCAGATGGTCTTCTTCGCCTTCGTCGCGACGCTCGCGGCGAACGCCGCCTCGCCGATCGCCTATGTCGTCATCGGCAACGCCGTCTCCACCGTGACCTACTCGTCGGTCTTTTCGGTCTGCCAGACGACCGACTCCGAGAAGAATCAGGGGACGATGGAGCACCTCCTGGTCTCGCCCGCCAGCCGTCTCGCCCTCTACTTCGGTCGCGGGATCGTCCCGATCCTCATCTCGCTCGCGACCGTGACCGTGGGCCTGATCTACGCCGTCACGATCTACCACGTGGCCTACTCCGGGCCGGGGTTGCCGGGCCTCGCCCTGTCGATCGTGCTCACCGCCTTCGCGATGGTCGGCTTCGGCCTTCTGATCGGGGGGCTCGCCCTGTTCCTGCGCACGTCGATCGTCGTGGGGAACATCTTCCTGTTCCTCGGCCTGCTCCTTTCCGGCGTCAACTTCCCGCTCTCCGAGCTCCCCGCCCCGCTGCAGGTAGTGGGCCGCGCGCTGCCCCTGACCTGGGGGATCGCCGCGATCCGGGCGTCGATGGCGGGAGATTCGCTCGGCACGCTGGCGCCGCTGTGGGGGTTGGTCACGCTCAGCGCGGTCGTCAGCTTCGGGCTCGCCATCGGCCTGTGGGGAACGTTCGAGCGGCGCGCACTGGCGACCGGCGCCATCGCCCGGTTTTGAGACCGGGCCGCGCGCGGAACCCTCGCACGGCGCGAAGGCATCACGTAATAGCATACCGCGGCTCGCCGGTTCGGATACATGACGCACTCTTGCCCTGATTGTGGAGCCGACGTCGAGTTTCACGACCGTACCGCCCGCGTCCGCACGGGAAGCTGCGGCGGGTGCGGACTGGTCCTCACCTACCTGGCCGAAGGTGGCGTCCCCGCCGAAGGCGCTGCCGCGGGCGCCCCTGCAGAAGGCGGCGAGATGGCCGTTTCCGGCCCGGCGGTCCCGGCGGGCCTGACGTGTCCGGCCTGCGGCGGCACATTGGAGTTGAGCGTCGGGGAAGGCGGCGATCTAGCCGCCGCCTGCGATGATTGCGATGAGGAGTTCACGTACCGGCGGGAACGACCGGGCGCGCCCGAGCCCCCCCGGGAAGCTCCGCGCGAGGCACCCCGGGAGCGACGGTTCGATCGGGGCCGCTCCTTTGACCGACCCGATCGCGGCGGGGACGACGCGCCGCGCGCGCGACCGTGCCGCCAGTGCGGGGCGCCTCTCACCTTCTCGACCCTTCCGGACGGCGGCGTCGAGGGGTCCTGCAGTTCGTGTGGCAATCGCTTCGCCCTACCCCCTCGGCGCGACGGCCCGGGCGGGGGACGCGGCGGCGGCCCGCGGCGTAGCTACGGTGGCGGTCCCCGGAGCCGGGGTCCACCCCCGTGGAACAACCGCCGCGGCGGGGGCGGGGGTGGCGGCGACCGGGGCAGTGGTGGGTTCTCCCGCGGACCGCGCCGATACGGGAATCGCGAGTCCTCCGGCGACGGGGACGACAGCTACCGGCGACCCCGGCGGCGACGGGAACGGGACGACGAGTAACGCCGCGGCCCGCTCTCCGGGGCACCGCACGGTGTCGGAGAAGGTGGAAGAGGCTCCTCGAGCTTCCCTTCGCTAGCAGATGGCCGTTCCGGGAGCGAATGGGCTGGCCAATCCAGCCGCATCGCGCCGGAGCGGGCGGCGCCGCCGTCGACGCCGGC
>JAKIWD010000062.1 GCA_022750205.1 Thermoplasmata archaeon | reverse complement strand
AGTCGGGCGAGACCCGCACCAAGGCCGAGCGGGTGCTCCAGATGGTCACCCACCAGAAGCCGGTGCCGACGCGCTCCCGGACGACGAACCGCGATTTCGGCATCCGCGAGGGCCAGGAGATCGGCGCCAAGGTCACGCTGCGCGGCGAGAAGGCCGTCGAATTCCTCGGTCGGGCGCTCGACACGCGCGACCGGGTGCTCGACCCGGACTCGGTCGACCGGCGCGGCTGCTTTTCGTTCGGGATCCCGGATTACACCGACTTTGTCGGCATGAAGTACGACCCGGAGATCGGCGTGCGCGGCATGGATGTCACCGTCGAGGTCGGCCGCGCTGGCTGGCGCGTCCGCGACCGCCAGATCTCCAGCCGCCCGGTGCCGCGCGCCGCCGCCATCACGCCGGACGAGACCCGCCAGTTCCTCGCCACGTCGTTCAAGGTGACGTTCCTGGAGTGAAGGACGGGGGACGATGAAGCCGAAGAAGCTGTTCGGGCGCAAGGTCGGCTGCCTGCGGTGCGACCGCAAGCGCGGGATCGTGCGCCGGTACGGCCTCCACATCTGCCGCCAGTGCTTCCGCGAGGTCGCGACCGACCTCGGGTTCAGCAAGTACCAGTGAGGGGAGAGCGATGCGGCACGACCTGTTGAACGATGCGCTCCTCATGCTGGGGAACGCCGACCGCCAGGGTCAGGGGAAGGTCGCCCTCGCCCCGACGAGCCGGCTGATCGGCGAGGTGCTGCGGATCTTCAAGGAGCACCAGTACATCTCCGAGTTCACCTACGTCGCCAACGGCCGTGGGGGCCGCTTCGACATCGCCTTGTCGCGCCGGATCAACGCCTGCGGCGTGATCAAGCCGCGGCTGTCGGTCCGCGGGCGGATGTTGGAGCGCTACGAGGCACGGTTCCTCCCCGCGCAGGACTTCGGCCTGTTGATCCTCTCCACCAACCAGGGCGTCATGGCCCACTCGCGCGCGCGCGAGCTCAAGATCGGAGGGAAGCTCCTCGCCTATGTCTACTGAGGACGTCCGCGACTCCGTCGAGGTCGCCATCCCCACGGGCGTCAAGTTCGTCGTCGGCCGTGGCGAGCTGCGCGTGGAGGGGCCGCTCGGCAAGGTCAAGCGGCCGTTCCCCACCGAGGCGCTCGAGTTCCACAGCGGCGGACCCAAGGTCTCGCTCAAGCTCAAGATCGCCTGGAATCGGCGTGAGGCCCAGGCCCTCCTCCACACCTGGGAGAGCCACGTCCGCAACCTGGCCGGCGGCGTGACCAGCGGCTTCGTGGCGAAGATGAAGGTCGTCGCCGCCCACTTCCCGATGAAGGTCGCGGCGAAGGACGGGACGCTCCTCATCGAGAACTTCCTCGGCGAGAAGTATCCGCGCTCGGCCTCGCTGCTTCCCGGCGTCACCGCGGCGGTCGACGGAGACTTCGTCACGCTGAGCGGGTTCGACGTCGAGCTCGTCGGCCAGAGCTGCGCGAACATCGAGCGGGCCACGCGCATCCGCGACTACGATCCACGCGTCTTCCAGGACGGCATCTACATCGTCGAACGCGCTCACCTCAAGGAGGCCAGCTGATGGCCGACGAGGCGCCCGTGAAGGCGGACAAGCCCGCCCCGGCCCGGGAGAAGTCCCCGGCCAAGAAGGCCGAGGCCAAACCCAAGGCCGACGCCGCGCCCTCCGCTCCGGCGGCGAGCGCGTCCAAGTCCGAGGGCCCGAAGGCGCCGCGCCGACCGACGCTCGACCCGGAGGCCCGCCGGCTGCTGCACATCCGCGACGCACAGGACGATGCCCGGCCGAAGTTCACCCGTCAGGCATCGTACCGCTACCACCGGATCGGCCGGTGGGGGAACTGGCGCACGCCCCGCGGGATCCAATCCAAGCAACGGCGCCATTACAAGTACCGCTCCCAGGTCGTGCGGATCGGCTACGGCTCGCCGGCGGCGACGCGCGGCATGACCCCGACCGGCTTTATGCCGGTCATCGTCCACACGATCACCGAGATCGCCAAGATCGACCCGGCCCGGGAGGCCGCCATCATCGCGCGCACGGTCGGGACCAAGCGCCGCCTCGTCCTCGAAGAGAGCGCCCGCAAGCGGGGCGTCCACGTGCTCAACCCGATCGTCACCGACCGAGGGGAGAACTGAGCCGATGCCCGACCTGTCCAATCAACGCCGGATGGCCGCCCAGCTCCTCAAGTGCGGGGAGGGCCGCGTCTGGCTCGACCCGGCCAGCCAGGAGGAGCTCGCCGACGCGGTGACCCGCGCCGACATCCGCAGCGCGATCAAGGCCCGCGTCATCCGCCGGCAGCGCGATCCCGGCACCTCGCGGGCCCGGGCCCGTCGCCACGCCGCCGAGGTCGCCAAGGGCCGGCACCGCGGACCCGGTTCCCGCCGCGGCACGCCGCTCGCGCGCGTGACCAAGAAGGAACGCTGGATGCGCCGCATCCGGGCCCAGCGCTCCGAGCTCGACACGTTGCGCGAATCCAAGCGGATCACGCCGAAGGTCTACCGCGAGTTCTACCGCCGCGCCAAGGGCGGGATGTTCCGCAGTCGGGCGCACCTTCTTATCAACTTGCGACTCGCCGGACACCTCCCCGAGGAGAAGACGTGAGGCACGGACCCCGCTATCGCGTGCCGTTCCGTCGCCGCCGCGAAGGGAAGACCGACTACCGCGCCCGGTTGCGGCTGCTCAAGGGCGACACGCCGCGGGCCGTCGTCCGGCTCACGAACCGCCGGGTCCTCGTCGCGCTCACCGACTACGATCCTACCGGCGACCGCGTCCTCGCGGCCGCCGACAGCCTCGAGCTGACGGGAATCGGGTTTCCGAGCCGCGACCTCGCCTCGACCCCGGCCGCGTACCTGACCGGCTATCTCGCCGGATTGCGTGCGAAGGAGAGCGGGACCGCCACCGCGGTCCTCGACGTCGGCCTCCGCCACCCGACCGTCGGGGGCCGGCTGCTCGGCGCGCTCAAGGGTCTGCTCGATGCCGGGCTGGAGATCCCCCACGGGGAATCCGGGTTCCCACCGGCCGATCGGATCGCTGGCGCCCACCTGACGCCTCCTCTCCCGCGCCCGCTCGAGGCGTACCGCACGGACCTCAAAGGTCGCGTCGCGCGCCCGAAGGAGGCCTCCTGAGCATGTCGATGGGAGGCCCCTCCTCCGGTGGACCCGGCGGTCCTCCGGCCCCGCCGCCGTGGGTCCCTCGCACGGAGCTCGGACGACGCGTCCATTCCGGTGAGCTCACCACGATGTCCGCCGCGCTGCGCACGGGGCTTCCCCTGCGCGAGGCGCAGATCGTCGACGCCCTGCTCCCCGGTCTCCATGACGAGGTGCTCGACGTCAACATGGTCCAGCGGATGACCGACTCCGGCCGTCGGTTCAAGTTCGCGGTCACCGTCGTCGTCGGTAACGGCGATGGCTTCGTCGGCCTCGGCCGCGCCAAGGGCAAGGAGGTCGGCCCGACGATCCGTCGCGCGATCGACCGCGCCAAGCTCGAGATCGTCGAGATCCTGCGGGGCTGCGGCAGCTGGGAGTGCGGCTGCGGTCGTTCCCACACCGTCCCGTTCGCCGCCCACGGCCGCTCCGGCAGCGTCGTTGTCACCCTGCGACCCGCGCCCCAGGGCGTGGGGCTGGCGGTCGGGGACGTCGCCAAGCCGATCCTCCGGTTCGCCGGCATCACCGACGCCTGGGGATACACGGACGGGCACACCAAGACGACCGTCAACTACGCGCAGGCCGCCTTCGAGTCGCTGCTCGCGCTCTCCCGCATCAAGGTCCCGGACGAGGACTCCTTACGACTGAAGATCGTGCGCGGCTCCATCGGGAAGTCGATCCTCCCACCGAAGGAGGAAGGCGTCCCGTCGGGCGGCCGCGGCGGCGGTCGGCGCGGCGGACCCGGCGGACGCGGACGCCCCGGCGGCGGACCCGGTCGCCCCGGCGGCCCCGGTCGCCCCGGCGGGCCCGGCGGTGCCGGACGGCCCGGTCAGCGGCCCCCGCCGCCTCGGAGGTAAACATGGCGTGGATGGTCATTCGGGTGCGCGGGTCGATCCATGCCCGGCACGACATCGTCCAGACGCTGGAGAACCTGCACCTCACGCGCCCGAACCACGCGACGCTCCTCCCCGAGGCTCCGTCGATGCGCGGGATGCTCACGGCGGTCCAGGGGTACGTCACCTGGGGCGAGGCCGAACCCGAGACGGTGCAACTATTGCTCTCGCAGCGCGGGGAGCGGGTCGGCGGCGCCCGCCTGAGCGAGGGCTCGCCGGAAGAAGGCGAGATCGCCCGCATGACGAAGACGATGGTCTCCCAGGGCATGACGACGGAGCCCGGCGTCAAACCGCTGTTCCGCCTGCGGGCCCCGAAGGGCGGTTGGCGCTCGACGAAGAAGCCGTTCGCGCTCGGCGGCGCGCTGGGCTATCGCGGCCGCGCGATCAACGACCTCGCCCGCAAGATGCTGTAGGGACGACGATGCCGAGCCGTACGAAGAAGTTCCGGGGCCTGCGGACCCATGGCCGTGGCATCAAGGCCGGTCGCGGCGCGGGCAAGCAGGGCGGTCGCGGCAACGCCGGTCTTCACAAGTACAAGTTCAAGTCGATGCTCATCTACGCACCGGACCACTTCGGCCGGCACGGCTTCAAGCGGCCACCGGAGATCGTCGCCGACCCGACGTCGCTCAACGTCGGCCAGCTCGACGCGATGATCCCGCTGCTGGAGGGGGCCAAGTTCCTCACGCGCGACGGCCCGGCGCTCGTCGTCGACCTCAAGGCCGCCGGCATCGACCGGCTGCTCGGCGGGGGGCGGACCGCCCACACCTGGAAGATCTTCGTCGCCCACGCGACGGAGCACGCCCGGAAAAAGGTCACGGTACTCGACAAATCGCCCGTCGCCGCCGGATGAGACCGCCGGCGCAAAGGGTATATTAGACGCTGCCCGGCTGAGTGCACCGCGCGATGGCTGACGAGGAGATCCCCCGCAACTACGCATGGGCCGTGCCCATCGTCGTCATCTATGCCGGGATACTCGGGCTCGTCTGGTTCTGGGCGCAACCGACGGTCGTCAGCTTCACGGTCCTCGGCGTCGCGCTCGGCGCGATCTTCACGCTGTTCTTCCTCGGGCTCTCGTACGACGGGCCCAAGTCCAAGCTGTACGGGCTAAAGCCGGTCACCTCACGCATGCCGGCCGTCGCCCAGCCCAAGGGCCACGTCCACTTCCGGTCCAAGTTGTTCTGGGTCGTCGTCATCCTGCTGATGTACTTCCTGCTGACGAACATCTTCCTTTACGGGGTCGACCAGGCGACGGTCATCGACCTGTTCCAGAGCTACCGCGCCATCCTCGCCGGCCAGCAGGGGACGCTGATGCACCTGGGGATCGGGCCCATCGTGACGGGCTCGATCATCATGCAGCTCTTCACCGGTGCGAAGATCATCAACCTCGATCTCACCGACGACGAAGACAAGGGGATGTACCAGGGCGCCCAGAAAGTGATGGTCGTCGCGATGATCTTCGTCGAGGCGATCCCCCAGGTCTTCGGCTACCTGACCCCCTCGGCCTCGCTCGTCCTCAGCCTCGATGGCTGGTCGCCGGGAAACGGGATGCTGCTGGCCGACTCGATCATCATCGCGCAGCTCGTCTTCGGCAGCTACCTCGTGTTCCTGATGGACGAGGTGGTGAGCAAGTGGGGGATCGGTTCGGGGATCTCGCTGTTCATCGCCGCCGGCGTCTCGCAGCAGATCGTCCAAGGCACGCTGAATTGGCTGCCGGCCCAACCCGGGCCGCTCACCGAGCTCAATCCGCCGTCGGGCACGATCCCGAAGGCGATCTGGTTCTTCACCAACCTGAACGCCCAGAACATGGCCAGCGGGGGGTGGGAGCAGGTCATGCTCCATTCGCCGAACCCGGTGGTCGCGCTGGCGGGTACCGCCGCGATCTTCTTCCTCGTCGCCTGGACCGAGTCGACGCGCATCGAGCTACCGCTGTCGCACGCCGAAGCGCGCGGCGCCCGCGGCCGCTACCCGTTGCGATTGATCTATGCGAGCAACATCCCGGTCATCCTGATGGCCGCATTGCTCGCCAACGTCTCGATGTTCTCGATCCTGCTCTGGTCGAACCCGGCGCTGGTGCACTTCCCCCTGCTCGGGCACCAGTGGTGGGTCGGCAGCTATCCCACGGCAGCCCAGGCGACCGCGCTGGGAGTGTCGCAGACGACCCCGCTTACCGGAGGTGCCTACTATCTCTCCACCGTCAACGGGTTGGAGTCGTGGCTGCTGCCGTTGCTCAACTCGCAGGAGTACGGGGCGTTCCTCGTCGGGCACGTCTGGTGGCAGGACCTCGCGCACGTGCTGATCTACTTCAGCGTCATGGTCACGGGCTCGATCATCTTCGCCAAGTTCTGGATCCAGACGACCAACATGGGCCCGGAGGCGGTGGCCCGCCAGATCGAGGCGAGCGGGATGCAGATCCCCGGTTTCCGCCGAGAACCCCGCGTGCTCCGGCGCGTGTTGGCCCGGTACATTCCCGTCATCACCGTCATCTCCGGCGCCGCCGTCGGGGCGCTCGCCGCGGGCGCCGACCTGATCGGGACGCTGGGGAACGCGAGCGGCACCGGCGTGCTGCTCACCGTCGGGATCATCATCAACCTGTACGAGGCGATGGGCCGCGAGCAGCTCATGGAGATGAACCCGCTGCTCCGCCGCTTCCTCGGAGGCGAGTAGGGGATGGCTACGCCGGCGTCGTCCGACGACGCCCCGTTGCCCGAAGAGGCGCCGGCGACGGCGGCCGAGACCGCCGAGCCGGCGGCCCCGGCGCCCGCCCGGCCGCCCGGTCCGACGTTCAACGCCTCGACGTTCCTCCTGACGTTCCTGTTCGTGCTGGGCATCCTGATGCTCTTTGACACGAGCACGCGCAATGCCGTCGCCACCGAGCTCGGGCTATTGCTCGCGCCGACGATCGGGTTCCACGGCCAGTACATCCTGCTGACGATGTTCCTGGCGGCCGTGATCGAGATGATCCTGACCGCGCTCGCCTACAACTGGGCGACGGACTGGTTCAAGGCGGCCAAGGTCGGCCAGTGGGGCGGGGCGTTCCGCAAGGTGCAGATGGCCGCGCTCCGCTCGGGCAAGAAGGACCGGATCGAGGCGCTCAAGCCCGCCCAGGCCCAGATGACGCAGCTCTCGACCGACGTGTCGGTGGCCCAGCTCAAGGGGATGGCGGTCACGTGGTTCCTGGTCATCGCGATCTACACCTGGGTGGGGCTGTACCTCGGTGGCCTGTGCGACTGGTCGAACGCGGCCAACTCCTGTCTCAACCCGGGCGCCGTCACGACCTCGCTCTTCGGCGCGGCGATCAACATCTACAAGCAGCCCGGTTGGTTCCTCCCGCCCTGGTTCGTCCTGTTCTCGCTCTACACCGTGCCGATGTCGCTCCTGTTCCGTCGTCTGCTCAAGCACTATACCCTGCGCCAGCACGCCGCGCGCGCCTCCGCGGCCCCCGGCTCGGGCCCGGAACTCGCCGGCGGCGTGTCGTGACCGAGCCGGTCGTCACGTTGACCGGGCCGCCGGGAAGCGGCAAGACCACGGCCGGCCGCCTCACGGCGGAGCGACTGAAATTGAAGTTCGTCTCGGCCGGCGAGCTGTTCCGCGCCGAGGCCGCGCTGCGGGGCATGGACCTCCCGACGTTCTCCCAGTACGCCGAGCGCCACGAGGAGGTCGACCGGGCGCTCGACGAGAAGATGCTCGCCCAGGCCAAACCCGACCACCTCCTGGAGGGCCGGATCACGGGCGCGCTCTGCCGGCGCCGCGGGATCGGGACGATCTACCTCGTGGTCACCGCCCCCGAAGAAGTGCGCGTCGCGCGCATCGCCGGCCGGGACGGCGGTACGATGGACGCGGTCCGGGCGGCCACGCGCCAGCGCGAGCGCAGCGAGGCGGAACGCTACAGCCGTTACTATCACATCGACCTCACGCGCGAGCCCGCGGACCTGACGGTCGACTCGACGTCGCTCATCGCCGGACAGGTGGCGGACCGGCTCTCGCTGTTCGTCCGGCGCCGGCGCGAGGCGCCGCCGTGAGCGAGGCGCCGATCTCCGACCCGGGGATCGCCGGCCGCCTCGCGACGGGCGCCTTCCTGCTCGTCGACAAGCCGCGGGGCCCCTCCTCGCACCAGGTGACGGCGTGGGTCCGCGACATCCTGGGCGTCGAGCGGGCCGGCCACGCCGGCACCCTCGACCCGAACGTCTCGGGGCTCCTGTGGGTGGGCCTCGGCCCCGCGCTCAAGTTGTTGCCGCTCCTCCTCGAGTTCCCCAAGCGATACGTGGGCCTGATCTCCTTCCACTCCGCCGTCGCGCCCCGCGACCTCGACCGGGTCGTCGCGGAGTTCACCGCCCCCATCTACCAGACCCCGCCGGTGCGCTCGGCGGTCCGGCGGGAGCGACGGGTCCGCCGGATCCACCGGTTGGACGTGCTCGAGCGGACGAAGGACACCGCGCTCGTCGATCTGGTGGTCGATTCGGGGACGTACGTGCGGACGTTGGCCGTCGACCTCGGCGACGCGTTGGGGGTCGGGGGCAACCTCGTCGAACTGCGGCGGAGCGGCACCGGACCGTTCCGCGAGGATCAATCGGTCACGCTATCCGGGCTTGCCGACGCGGCGACGCGCGCGCGGGCCGGCGACGCGGCCACGCTCGGGGCGTTGCTGCATCCGATGGAAGAGGTCTGGAAGGAGTTCCCCGTCGTGCGGCTGCGGGCGAGCGCCGCGGCGGCCGTGGCCCATGGGGCCGGGCTCGCCAAGGGCGGCATCATCGGCACGAGCCGGCCGTACCACGTGGGGGCGTCCGTCGTGCTCGTGGGCGTGGCCGGCGAGCTGGTGGCCTTCGGTGCGGCACTGCGCGATTCGGAGGAGACGGCTCCGGCGCGGGAGGGCTGGGTGATCCAGCCGGACCGCGTCTTCGTGGACCCCCGCTCGTATCCAACCCCCTGGAAACCGGCCCGGGGCCCGGCGAGTACTTCCCCCACGGGCAGCGGGGCGTAGCCTTATCCCCGGGGATAGGAGGGCGGGTGCGTGAATCCCCCGGCGCGCACCCTCACCACCGGCGAACGTGCATTCGGGCGCCTCGGGCGCGGGATCGTCCGGCACCCGTGGTACCCGATCGTCTTCTGGGTGGTCCTGCTCCTGGTCGCGCTGCCGTTCCTGGGTCGGTTGGCGACCGTCGAGACGAACTCCGCCTCCAATCTGTCGAGCTCTGCGCCGAGCGCCCAGGCGAGCGCCGAGCTCGCCCGACTGTTCCCCGGAATGACGGCGGGCTCCGTGAGCCTGCTGCTCTTCACCGGCCCGGCGATCACCGGACCGGCGGGGCAGGACGTCGTCGTCAACGTCACCACCGCGATCGCCGCCGACCGTGAACTGACGTACGTCGATTCCATCGACTCCGTCTACACGGCGTACCAATCGTACCTCACGGGACTGACGGAGATCGCCGGGGCGACGATCGCGGCGAGCCTCGCGACGTCGCCGACCTTGCCCTCCGCCGTCAACAATTCGGCATCCCTAGTGTGGGGACCGCCGGCGGCATTCCTCGGCAACTGGGAGGGCCTGGTCGCGGCTCACCCGAGCACGCCTCCGGCGGATTGGAACTATGCCGCGTTCAATGAGACCTCGGCCGGCTTCGCAGCGAACCCCGCTGCGCGGAGCGTCCTCTCGGCGTTCTACAACGGGCCCAACGACACGGTGGGAGGGTTCAACGGCTCGCTCGGGTGCGCGACCGAGAGCTCGGCGAACTGGGACGGCTGCGCCATCGCGGCGACCCGGATCGGGGTCGCTCCGCTCCTCGCCTCCCTGCTCGGCGCAGGACTCGCCACGCAGGTCGGCGGCCTCGCATTGAGCGAGCTCGGAGTGTCCAACTTTACGGACCCCGCGAGCGAGCGGAACGTCTCCGTGATCTTCCTCGCCGCCGAGGCCGGAGAGCCCGGTGCGTGGGTCTCCCGGGTCTGGAGCGAATTCCCCAGTGGCCTGGCCAGCGTCGCGTCCATCGCGAGCTGGACGGCCACGCTCGCCTTCGACGAACCGGTCGCAGACTACCCCCTCCCCATCCCCCCGTCGATCCTGACGAGCTTCGTCGATCCATCGAACGACGCCACGATCATCTTCGTCTCGTACTCCGAGGACTCCGGGTACACCACCCCCGACGGGTCGACCCCGATCTACAGCGACGTGGCGGCCCTCGACCGTCTCGTACCCCCGATCGTCCTGGCGCACGATCCCTCCGGCACGGTGGCCTACATCCAGACCGGGGGAGCCGCTCTCGACCAGAACGAGAGCACGGACCTCGCGAGCAGCCTGGCGATCGTGCTGCCGCTGACGATCCTGGTCCTCGTTCTGATCACCATGCTGTACTTCCGGTCCCCCGGCGTCCCGCTGGTCACTTTCAGCGGGATCGGCCTCGCGCTCGGGCTGGGCATCGGCGGGGTCGTACTGCTGGGGACGCTGGTCTCCCACGTCGATCAGACGGCTCTCACCCTCGAGAACACGTTCGTGCTGGGCGTGGGCACCGACTATGCGATCTTCCTGGTCGCGCGGTATCGGGAGGAGCTGGCCCACGGGGCGGACCCGCACGAGGCGGTGGTGACGTCGGTGACCTGGGCCGGGCAGAGCATCGCGACGAGCGGGGCGACCGCGATCATCGCGACCCTCGCCCTCACCGTTTCCGGCGTCGCGCTGCTCTCGCAGTGGGGGATGGTCCTTTCCCTCGCCGTCCTCATCGCGGTCCTCGTCTCGCTCACCGTCATTCCGGCATTGCTCGTGCTGGTCGGACCGCGCATCTTCTGGCCCCAGACCGGCGCTCGATTCCGGCGATCGGCTGCGGAGCAGGAGTCCGCGCGTGCGGCCGAACGGACCTACTTCTACCGCGTCGGTCGGACCGTAGCCCGGCGCCCGAAGACCGTCGTGCTCCTCGTCCTCGTGGCCTCCCTGCCGCTCTTGTACGTTGCCCTGACGGCGACGAGCTCGTACGACTTCTACGCTCAGCTGCCGGCGGGCCATCCCGCGACGGACGGACTGGCCAAACTCGGCGGAACGTTCGGGAACGGCTACGCCTTCCCGATGGACCTCCTCGTGACGTTCGCAGCGCCGCTCATCGCCAGCGGTGCGCCGAATGCGACGGAATGGGGTTCGATCTCGTCGATCACCGACCTCGTGAATCAGACCAGCGGGGTCGCTTCGGTGACCTCCCCGGTGGGCCCCTCGGGGGCGGGTCTCGTCGCCTGGTTGTCGTACGCCTCCGCGTCCCCGGGGGCGCAAGCCCAGCTCAACGCGACCCTGAGCTCCTTCATCGGGGACGACGGGAGGACGGTCTGGTTCACCATCTACCCGACGGCCTCTGGGCTCTCGGCGGCGGCCGTGGGCCTGCTCGCCACGCTGGGCGGCGAGCTCTCGGGATATCAGGCCTCTCACCCGGAGGTCAGCTCGGTCGCCTTCGGCGGCGGTGCACCCACGACGCGCGACATCCAGGCCGCGACCGCGCTGGCGACCGAGCGTCTCGCGATCCTGGTGTCGCTCGGGCTCATCGTCGTGCTGTTCGTCGTCCTTCGATCGTACCTCATCCCGCTCCTCGCGGTGGCCACGATCGGCGTCTCCATCGGCTGGGCCTGGGGGATCACGAACCTCGTCCTCGCCGACCTCCTCGGGCTTCCGCTGTTCTACTTCGTGCCGACGGTGCTGTTCATCCTGATCCTCGGCCTTGGGATCGATTACAACATCTTCCTGCTCACACGGGTCCGCGAGGAACGACTGAACGGCCGGCCACCGGTCGAGGCGATCGTCGAGGGACTCGGGCGGACCGGGGGGATCATCACCGCCGCGGCGGTCATCCTCGCGAGCGCGTTCGCCATCCTCACGACGGGGAACTTCATCCTCCTCGAGGCGATCGGCTTTGCCGTCGCCACGGCGATCCTCCTCGACGCGGCGATCGTCCGGACCTACCTCGTCCCGGCGGCGCTCGTCCTGCTCAAGGACCGCATGTTCCACGACACCGTCGCGGCGGTCCCGCCCGACGCCCGGTCGGCGCCGCCCGCGGACCCGTAGGCGGGGCGTGCCTAGCTACTGAGCAGCGCCGTGTGCGCGCGCGTGACGTGGGCGACGGCGTCACGTTCCTCGACGACCTCGGAGATCTTCCCGGACGCGTCGATCAGGAACGTCACGCGCCGAGCACGTCCGCTGGGTCCCAGCACGCCGTACTGCCGAGCCACGGCCTTGGCGGAATCGGCGACCAGCGGGAAGGGAAGGCCATACTTCTCGGCGAACGCACACTGGTCGGCGACGCT